>CACEYZ010000001.1 GCA_902563885.1 uncultured SAR86 cluster bacterium
GATAGTGCTTTTTTTTGGAGATAAATTTATAGAATTCATAAGGTCTATTCAATTTAATCAAAAAATTGACGACAGAGGGCCCAAAAGTCATAAAGTTAAAGATGGAACTCCTACGATGGGCGGGCTACTAATAATTGGTAGTGTTCTTTTATCAGGGTTTTTATGGGGAGATTTACAAAATAAATATCTTTTAATCTCACTGTTTACAATATTCTCCTTTGGATTAATTGGTTTTTTCGATGATTATAGAAAAGTCAAAAGCTTGGACTCAAAAGGTCTTTCTATGGTGACGAAAATCTTCTTTCAAGTAGTTTTTGCTTTTATCGCATCATCTTTACTTTACTACAATGCAAATAGCACTGCAGAAACAAACTATATTGTTCCATTCTTTAAAACTGTCTCGATTGATTTAGGCATTTTTTTTATTTTTATTTCGGTTTTTATACTTGTAGGAAGCTCAAATGCAGTGAACCTTACCGATGGATTGGATGGACTAGCAATTTTACCTGTAATAATAGTTACTGCTGCTTTGGGGTTTATAGCATGGTCTGCAGGAAATTTAATAGCCTCTGAATATTTATACATACCATATATAGAGGGAACAGGAGAGCTACTGGTTCTTTGCGGGGCCATGATTGGAGCAGGGATTGGTTTTTTGTGGTTCAATACATACCCAGCCCAAATTTTTATGGGTGACATAGGTTCACTATCCATGGGCTCATTCATCGCTTTAATAGCAATTATTGTTAGGCATGAAATAGTATTTGCAGTAATGGCAATGATTTTCATTATTGAAGCAATGAGCGTCATTCTTCAGGTTGCATCATTTCGCATAAGGAGAAAAAGAATTTTTAAAATGGCTCCATTACATCATCATTTTGAATTAATAGGATGGAAAGAACCAAAAATTATCGTACGTTTCTGGATAATAACTTTTATTTTTGTCTTGTTAGGACTATCTCTTTTAAAGATTAGATGAAAAAATCGTTGATTCTAGGTTATGGCATCACCGGAAAATCTTTTGCAAATTATCTAACTAAAAAAAAATTAAATTTTGAAATTTATGATAAAAACTTTAAAGGGAAAAAGTTTATAGCATTTCCAGAATATAAATATTTAAAGAAATATGAAAATATTTATATATCTCCTGGCTTCAAATTAAAAGAATATCTTTCAGAGACTGAAATAAGCAGTTTAGAGTTTCAAACTGATTTAGATATATTTTTTAAGCACAATAATTCATATAAGATCGGTGTTACGGGAACAAATGGTAAAAGTTCATTTGCTTATTATTTAGAGCAAATTTTAAATCAAGTCTCGAGTGGAATCATTGTTGGAAATTTTGGCAACCCTGTCTTAGACTTCCTTCAGCATAAAAAAAAATACTCAATAGTTGAGCTTTCAAGCTTCCAGCTCGAAAAACTGAATAAATCATTGCTAGACTTATCAGTAATTACAAATATTTCTCCAGATCATCTTGATTTTCACGGTAATTTCGAAAATTACAAAAAAGCAAAGCTTAAAATTTGCAACAACAGAGCAAAAACTTTTTTCGCAGATACTAATATGAGTCTTAAAGATTTCGCCTTTGAAATTGCATCAAGTTTAGAAAAAATAGATTCTAATACTTCCAGACCTCTAAATGATCTTCCGCACAGACTTGAGGAGGTTATTCCAGGAATAATTAATGATTCAAAATCAACTAATTCAGCTTCTTTGCTATATGCGATAAAGAAATTAAATTTTGATGGCAATCTAATAATTTGTGGTGATCCTAGAAAAGAGCCAAAATCCTATGAAGTTTATGGACCTCAGCAAGTCTATATTTTTGGTATGCATAGAAATGAGCTTATGGAAAAAGTTCAAAGTAGAAGAAGTAACATCAAAACTTTTTCAAATTTAGATTTAGTTTTACAAGATATAAAGAAAGCAGATTCAAAGCCAAACATTCTTTTTTCACCAGGCAACTCAAGTGGTAAGGATTTTAAAAATTTTGAAGATAGAGGTAATTTCTTCAAAGATAAAGTATTAGAATATTTTAGTGATTGAAAAGCACACTTTTTTTGATAAGTATTTAGTTGTTCCAATTATTATTCTTACACTGATAAGTCTTGTCTTCATTTTTTCATCTTCGGCTCCTTACGCAGGCGAAAAATATCTTGATCCATATTATTTCTTTGAGAGACAAATCATCGCTTTATCAATAGGAATTTTGATAAGCTCTTTTGTTCTCTTTATTCCAATATCCTTTTATAGAGAAAATGGTGCTATTTTTATTTTTCTATCACTACTTCTGCTTATTTTAGTATTAATTCCCTCAGTGGGTACAGAAGTAAATGGAAGTAGAAGATGGTTAAGAATTGTTTCGTTTAATCTACAACCCTCAGAGGTTGCAAAAGTTCTTGTGCCCCTATATTTATGCGGGTATTCCCTACGAAGAAAAAGGCAACTCGAGACATCCTGGTGGGGATTTTCCAAACCTCTAGTTCTAATTTTGATTTTTTGTATTCTTTTATTTCTTGAACCTGACTACGGAGCAACAATAGTTTTATTTTGCGTGGGGATGGTTGTTTTATTTTGTGGTGGAGCAAAAATTTCACAGCTTGGAATATTATTAGTTTCATTCTTTGTCTTGATGTCAATTTTAATATATTTCAATGAAGAGAGATTCAGCAGATTGATAAGTTTTACAGATCCTTTCGATGATATTGAGAGGACTGACTATCAGCTACTAATGGCATTGATTGCAATTATTAACGGAAATTGGTTTGGCTTGGGTATCGGTGAAAGTACTCAAAAGTACTTTTTTTTACCTGAAGCACATACTGATTTTATTTTTTCAATATATGCTGAGGAAACAGGATTTGCTGGAATATTAATATTATTTACCTGTTATTTAACTATGCTTTACAGGATATATAGGCTTGCGTATATCTCATACAAAAAAAATTATACCTTTAACAGTTTCATAATAATTTCATTTGGGTTTCTATTTTTTGTGCAAACACTTGCAAATATATTTGTTAATGTAGGATTAATTCCTACTAAAGGATTACCCCTTCCTTTTATAAGCTACGGAGGATCAAGTATCATTATGAACTTTATATTTCTTTCTATCGCAATGAGAGCGAGCTGGGAATTTAGGAATGGGATTAAATGAAAATTGCAATCTTTGCTGCTGGAACAGGCGGTCATATCTACCCAGCATTAACAATTGCTAAAGAATTTAATAAAAAAGATATTATTTTTTTCGCATCATCCAGAAAACTTGAAAAAAAAATATATAGAGATTCAAAATTTACGACTATTCATCTAAAAATAGATGGTTTTAGGGGTAAAAATTTATTAAAAAAATTATTGTGGCCTTTTAGTTTTTTTTTAAATTTATTCCATTTCCTTAAAAACTTCATAGAATTTAAGCCTGATAAAATTCTTGTTATGGGTGGATACATATCAATTTTTGGTGTTCTTGCCGCTCTGATATTTAGAAAAAAAATCTATATACATGAACAAAATTCAGTAATCGGCACATTAAATAAATTTGCTAAAAATTTTAGTCACAAATTCTTTTCCAGTTTTCAGAATGTTGCGAGTAATGAAATTTATACTGGCAATCCAATTAGAAATAAAATTACAACTAAAGGTTATGAATTAAATAAAGAAAAGAAATCTATCCTTGTGCTTGGTGGCAGTCAAGGCGCGAATTTTTTTAATGAAAAATTAATAAAGGTTTTGGAGAAGGCTAATTTTTCAGAAGAAATTATTTTCCAAACAGGTAGGAAAAAAGCTATTAATTCTTTGAGTAATATTAAGCAGGTTGAATATATTAATGAAATAGAAGATGTCTTTGCACAAACAAAATTTGTTATTTGTAGAAGTGGCGCATCTACTGTTGCTGAACTTCAAACATATGCTATGCCAGCTATTTTCATACCTATTCTTAATTCAATTGATGATCATCAGACAGTTAATGCACAAAATGCATGTAAAAATGGTGGCGGAATATATCTAAGCGAAAAAAGTTTTTCTGAAGATTTATTTCTTAAAGAAATAACTTCCTTTTATAATTCTGACCTGAACAAAAGAAGTAAAAATATGTTTAATGACATACATAAAGATGCAGCTTTAAGGATAGCAAATGAAATTAAGCAAAATTAAATATATTCATTTCATTGGAATTGGAGGAGTAGGTATGGTAGGAATTGCAGAACTTCTTCTGAATCAAGGGTATAAAATTTCTGGAAGTGACCTGTCAGAGAGTAAAAATACTCTTAGGTTAAAAAAATTAGGAGCTATTATAAAAATTGGTCATACCAAGGAGAATATTAAAAAAGCTGATGTAGTAGTGTTTTCTTCGGCAGTTAATAAAACGAACCCTGAAATAATAGAAGCCAAAAAACAAGGCATAACTTTAATACCAAGAGCTGAGATGTTAGCTAGCATTATGCGTGGTTTTCAAAGTATTGCCGTTGCAGGTTCTCATGGAAAAACAACAACAACCAGTTTAATTGCTCATATTTTTACCGAGGCTGAACTTGATCCAACATATATTATTGGGGGCAGAATTTTAGGAATGGAAGATAAAAGTATTTTGGGTTCTAGTGACTATATTGTCGTCGAAGCAGATGAAAGTGACGCATCATTTTTGCATCTTAATCCAGAGATATCAGTATTAACAAATATTGATAACGATCATTTGGATTTTTATGAAAATAATCCAAAGAAAATAAGTGATACCTTTTTACAATTTCTCGAAAAACTACCATTTTTTGGCGTGGGGATTATTTGCACTGATGACCCAAAATCAAAAAAACTTTATCAAAAACTTTCTAGAAGAAAAATATCATTTGGATTTGAACGAACTTCAGATTTTTCTATTAAAAATTATAAACAAACTAGAAATCATCAAGAATTTATATTGAAAGATAACATTAAGAAGTTTGAGTTTGATATAAAACTAAAAATTCCTGGCAAACATAATGCTCTAAATGCTACTGCTGCTTTTATTGTTGCTCAACAAGCAGGGATACAAACCAACGTTATTAAGAATTCTTTAAAAAATTTTTCTGGTGTTTCTAGAAGATTTGAAGAAAAAGGTACTGTGCAAATAAATGGGAAAGAGGTGCTAGTAGTTGATGATTATGGACATCATCCCACAGAGATACAATCTACAATTCAAGCAGCCAAGTCAAAATATAAAGGCAAGCCAATAAATATGATTTTTCAACCTCATCGCTATTCTCGATCATCAATATTGTTCAAGGAATTTATATCAGTACTTTCAGATACTGATTCTGTACAGTTAATGGATATTTACTCTGCAGGAGAAGCAAATACGTCGGGCATTTCTAGTTACGACTTTGTAGACTCTTTATTAAGAAAGAATATTGATGCTAAATATGCAAAAAATCTAAATCAAATAAGAAAGAACTTAAATGAAAGTATTAAAAAAGACAGTATTCTCATTATTCAGGGAGCTGGTAATGTTTCAGATATAACAGCATCTCTCATGGCTATTGGAAAAAAATGAAAAGAGTTGAAATTATTTATGGCGGAGCATCTAATGAAAAAGAAATTTCGTATCTTACAGCTAAATCAATTTATGCACATATTGATACCGATTTATATAATCCAGGATTAACTGATTTATCTAAATTTGATCCAGATAATTTTGATAATGAAACTATTTTTTTTATAGCTGTGCATGGAGAAGGTGGCGAAGATGGAAAAATTCAGACACTATTAGAAAATAAAAAAAGAAAATTTACAGGATCTAGTTCAGAATCATGTATTTTAACCTGGGATAAAGTTGCAACAAAAAGAACACTAATAGAAAATGACATCCTTACTCCTCAATTTAAATCTATAAAAAATAATGAACATTTTGATTTTAATGACAGCTTTTTTGCAGAGAATGAACACTATTTTGTAAAGCCAAATTTTAACGGTTCTAGCTACGGCATTTCAAAAGTTTCAGATAAAAAATTCAATGAGGCTTTAAAGGAAGCCAGAAATTACTCTACTGAAGTGATTATTGAAAAAAGTTTTAATGGACCTGAATATACAGTTGCTTTGTTGAAAGGGAAGCCTTTGATGCCATTGCAAATATTACATGACCCCATGAGAGGATTCTACGATTATGAGGCAAAATATAATTCACAAAATACTCAAAAAATAAAAATCGAAGACAAAAGTATCGTAAAACGATTAAAAGAAATTTCTGAAAAAGTTTTTAAATGTTTAAATTGTAAAACATGGGCAAGAGTAGATTTTGTTTCTGAAGGAGAAAAATTGGCTGTAATAGAAATTAACTCCGTACCAGGATTTACGGCTAAAAGTCTTTTCCCTTTGGCGGCAAAATATTCAGGTATAGAATATAAAGAACTTATAAGTTTGATCATTGAAGATTGTTAAATATTTAATTTTTTACCTACTTTTAATTTTGCTAATTTATTCTGTAAATTTGGCACTTCAAATTAATCAAATAAAGTTCAAAGTACATTTTTTATCACCTTATAACTGTGCTTCTTGTGAAAAAGTTCTAAAAAATGCATTCTTCCAAAGTGGGGAATTTGAAATATTTTTAAAAAATATTTCTTGGATTAAAAAAGCTGAAAAAACATACACTTTTACAGGACTAGAATTTTTTGTTGAAGCAAAAAAGCCACTTTTTAAAATCTCCTCACATATTTATTACGATGAAAATTTCGAACCTTTTTTTTCTTTGCTTGAACATAATAAGATTGTTCTCAACATTCAAAACAAAAATTTACCATTAAGTGTAAAACAACAAGCAATTTTAATTTCAAACTCAGAATTAAGAGACAAAATAAAGAGTGTAATTTTTCACCAAACAGAAGGCTGGATATTAGATTTTAATGATTACAAAGTATTATTAGGGAAAAAAGAACTCCAAGCTAGATTAAAAAAAATAACTAAACTAACAAATAAATTAAATAAAAAAGATTTGAAGAATAAGTTTCTAGATTTAAGATACCCAAAGGGTTTTGTTATTAAAAATTTATGATTTCAATTCTTGATTTAGGTACATCAAAAATAAGTGCAGCTTTAGCATCTTATGAAAACAATAAATTAAAGGTTTTAGAATTTTGCACAGTCAAATCAGAGGGTTTTCAAAGTGGAACTATTATAGATCTTAATCTTGCATCAAAATCTATTGGAAACTGTATTTCAGAACTTGAATCAAAGTCTCAACAAAAAATTAAGAATCTTTATGTTTCATTTTCTGATGAAAAGATTATAGGCAATGAAACAACTGGACATTCAACTGGAAATGAACGTGAGATTGTTATTAAAGATATGAAACAAGCTATGAAATCCTCTACAGAATATTTAGTGCCAGAAAATATTGACCTTTTGTATCCTGTTTTTAAAGATTTTGTAATTGATGGTAAAGATGGAATTGTAGATCCCAGAGGAATGAGGGGGGTAAGATTACAGGCAAAGACACATTTAATTTATTGCTCAAAGAATATGAAAAACAACATAAAACAATGTGTTGAGGAAAGAAATAATTTGAAAATTCAAAAATATTTCTTTAGTCAGCTTGGTGCTGCTGATTGCACTTTATCAAATGATCAAAAAAATTTAGGAGTATGTTTGATTGATATCGGTGCGGGAACAACTGATATTTCTGTGTATAAATCTGGGAAGATAATATTTTCAAAAGTATTTGATAGAGGTGGGGAATATTTAACAGATAGAATAGCCTTTCATCTTGAGATACCTACACATAAAGCAGAAGAGATGAAACTCAAACATGGTACAGCGTTAGAAAATCAAGCTAATAATGAAATTCTAAAAGTTGGAAATCTTAATGATGGCATTCAAAAAGAAATCTCTCGAAGAGATCTTGCAAAGGTAATTGAGACACACCTATCACTTTTGTTTCGTGAATGTTTAAGAATTGTGCAAGATGGTGGATTCAATGAAAAGATTCCTGCAGGCTTTGTTTTTACAGGCGGCACTTCAAACCTTGAAGGAATACAGGATTTAGGTAAAGAAATAATGCAAAAAAATGTAAAAATTGGCATACCTGAATACAATATTCCTGAAATATCTGAAAGTTTGCTTAAACCACAATATTCTTCTTTTGTAGGTATGCTAAATTTTTGTGTAAAAGAAGAGAACAAACACTTTAAATTTAATAGTAGCGAGGGTATGATAGACCAAATTCGTGGCTGGTTAGGTCTAGAAATGTGATGCAAAATTACGAGTTAATGTTACTTCTCAATCCCAATGCAGTGGATGAAGTAGATATTTTTTTAGCATCGCTTGAAAAGCTCATTAAAGAAAACAAAGGAAATCTTGTAAATACTAAGCTTTTAGGGAAAAGACAGTTGGCATATCCGATAAATAATATGAATTATGCGAATTATGTGCATTTAGACGTTGAATTAAATACCAATACGCTTCAGCTTCTTGAAGAAAAATTTAAATTCGATCAAAACGTCTTTAGACATTTAACAGTAAAGGTTGAACAATAGTGAGTGAAGAAAAGAAAAAAGTTATTGATTACAAAGATCCCGATACATTAAAAACATTTATTTCTGAGAACGGCAAAATAAATTCTTCCAGATACACAAGACTTACAGCAAAAGAACAAAGAAAACTCAATAAGGCAATAAAAAGAGCCAGATTGCTTGGATTATTACCATTTACAGACAAGCATAAGATTGAGGAAAAGAAATGAAAGTTGTCTTAGTTACAAAGATTAAAAATCTTGGGGAGATTGGTGATGTTGTAGATGTTAAATCAGGCTTTGCAAGAAATTTTTTACTTCCTTATCATAAAGCTCTTCCTGCTACAGATAAATACATAGAGCAATTTGAAAAAGATAAAGAAAAATATCTTAAACAAGCCAATGATGAATATTCATTAGCAGAGGCAAATGCTTTAAAGTTAGAGAAAGTAAAACTTGAAATTACTGCCAATGCACAAGAAAGTGGTGCTCTTTTTGGCTCGGTGGGTATATCAGAGATTTTAAGCGCTCTACATGAAAAAGGTTTAGATTTTTTAAACAAATCAAATATCATTTTATCCACAGGGCCAATAAAAGAAGTCGGTGAATTTGAAGTAAACGTTGAACTTCATCCAGAAATAGTTAAATCTATATCTATTGAAGTAAAATCAACGTAATGCCAAGTAATAATATTGAAATTGAACAAGCAGTATTAGGCTCTTTATTGCTGAATGTAAATGCTTATCCCGAAGTTGACGCAAAATTAACTGCTGAAGACTTTATCTCAGAGGTTCACTCAGATATTTATAAATGTATAAAACACCTTGCAGAAAGCGGCAAAGGAACAGATTACATAAGCGTTTCAAGAGAATTAGATAGAAATAATTTATTAGAAAGGATTGGTGGAGTAGATTATTTAAAAGAGCTGCAAGACACACCTGTTACTGCAAGAAATGCAGAAAGTTATGCAGAATCTGTAAAGTCACAATCTCTTGATAGGAAATTTAAAATAGTTCTCCAGCAGTTGCTCAAAATTTCTGAAAATCCAGAAGGTAAATCAAGTAATGAAATTTTAGAGGAGGCTGAGACAAAAATTTTTGATTTGGCACAGAACAGGATAAATAACGAAACCATGAGACCAATTGATGAGCTGGTTGGCGTTTCAATGGACAAAATAGAAGACTTAATGTCAAAAGATGGAGATTTGGTAGGTCATTCGTATGGGTACAAAGATATTGATGCACTTACTCTGGGATTGAAGGAGGAAGAATTAATTATTATTGCAGGAAGACCAAGCATGGGGAAAACTTCACTTGGAATGAATATAGCTGAACATGTTGCAATGAATGAAGAGGGGTATGTATTGGTATTTAGTTTGGAAATGTCAGCAGAATCTCTTACTGCAAGAATGTTGGGTTCTAGAGCTGGAGTTTCAATGAAAAATGTATATTCAGGAACAATATCTGATCAGCAACTTGAAAAGCTCACTAGAATGGGAGATGAACTTTCAAAAAGTAATTTACTTATAGATGATGCAGGAAATATTACCCCTCCAGAAATTAGGGCAAAATGTAGAAAAGTTGCTAGAGCTGCTCGAGAAAAAGGAGGAATAAAGCTTGTCTTAATAGATTATATACAATTGATGCAAATGCCAGGTCGTAATGATAATAGGGTTAGCGAGTTATCAGATATCTCAAGATCTCTAAAACATTTGGCGAAAGAATTAAAGTGCCCAGTCATTGTTCTTTCACAGTTAAACAGAAATGTTGATGCTAGAGAAAATAAACGTCCAAGAATGTCTGACTTGAGAGATTCAGGAGCAATTGAGCAAGATGCAGATTTAATTTACATGTTGTACAGGCAATGGGTTTATCAGAAAGAAGAAGAATATAAAAATGTTGCAGAAATAAATTTAGTCAAACATAGAAACGGACCCATTGAAAATGTTCTTTTATCTTTTGAGGAGAGCAACACTAGATTTGCAGAGCTTCACCCATCGGCAAAAAAAGATTACAGAGACTGGTTAAAAGCTGATTCTGATTAAAATCTAAAATGCGTGATACAGAACTGCAAATTAATTTAAGTAACCTCAGTCATAATTTAAATATTCTTAAAGAAAATACGACTTCTGAAATACAAGGAGTTTTGAAAGCTTTTTCTTATGGTCTAGAAATTAACGAAGTGGTAGAGGTAATCGACGAACATGTTTCTTGCTACTCTGTAATGTCTATAGATGAAGCAATTTTGGTAAGAAATAAAAGCTCCAAACCAATTCTTTTGTTGCAGGGTATTTACGACTTAGATGAATATAAAGAGGTTTTAAAATACGATTTAGATTTTGTAATTCACTCAGACTGGCAGCTAAAAAATCTTGAAGAAGGGCTTAAAAATAACAGACTTTGGCTAAAGCTTAATACCGGGTTAAATAGGTTAGGTTTTAATGCAGAAAAATTTGAGAGCACAATCAAAGTTTTAGAGCAGAAAGGTTTTATTAATCTTGTATTAATGTCACATTTTGCATGCGCTGATGAAAAAGGACACCCACTAAATGACAAACAACTTCAGCTCTTTGAAAAGGTAACAAAAAAATTTAGCTATAAAAAAAGTCTAGCAAATTCTGGTGCAGTCTTTAATTATCCGGAATCGCATTATGATATCGTAAGACCAGGAATTTCAGTTTATGGTGGTGGTTTTTATGAACATGGAATAAAACCTGTTACAAATTTCAGATCAAAGATAATTTCAATTAGAAATGTAAAAAAAGGGGACTCTGTTGGGTATGAGGCAAGTTGGACAGCAGTTAAGGATTCGTTAGTGGCAGTTATTTCACTTGGGTACGCTGATGGATACCCATTAATCTACAAAGATGTCCCAGTTTTTGTGAATGATAAACAGTTCCATACAATTGGGAGAACAAGCATGGATATGGTTTGTATTAATTTAGGAGATGATTCTTCAATAAAAGTAGGTGATTGGGTAGAAATGTGGAACTTCAAAACCCCACTAAATACACTAGCTAAGAGCATAAATACAATTTCGTACCAATTATTAACAAATATCTCAAGAAGAGTTCCAAAAAATTATTTAGAATAGTCTCTTAATTTGTTAAATTATTTTGCTTAAAGATACGCGATTTATTTTTGTTACTGGTGGAGTTGTTTCTTCTCTAGGGAAAGGAATCGCTTCAGCATCTATAGGTTCATTACTTGAATCAAAAGGATATACAGTAACTGTTATAAAGCTTGACCCTTATTTTAATGTCGATCCTGGAACTATGAGCCCCTTTCAGCATGGCGAAGTATTTGTAACTGAAGATGGAACAGAAACTGATCTTGATCTTGGACATTATGAAAGATTTATTAATCATAAATGTACAAAAGAAAATAATTTTACTGCGGGAAAAATTTATTATTCTGTTTTAAGAAAAGAAAGAAAAGGAGAATATTTAGGTAAAACTGTTCAAGTCATACCACACATCACCGATGAAATAAAAAGGAAAATTATCAAGGGTTCTAAAGGGTATGATATTGCTATTGTTGAAATAGGAGGGACAGTTGGCGACATAGAGAGTCAGCCATTTATTGAAGCTATCAGACAGCTTGGTCTTGAATTAAAAAATTATCAGACATCATTTATACACTTAACTCTTGTTCCATTTTTAAAAAATGCTGGAGAATTAAAAACTAAACCTACACAACATTCGGTTAAAGAATATAGGTCGCTAGGCGTTCAGCCTGATATTCTTATTTGCAGATCAGACATAAAATTACCGCAAGAAAGTAAAGAAAAAATAGCTTTATTTTGCTCAATGCCATCAAATGCTGTTATATCTTTACCTGATTTAGAGACAATTTACGAAGTGCCATTAGCTCTTGACGAGGAAGGGATAGATAAAATTATTACAGACAAACTGCAGCTTGAAAAAAATAAACCAAATCTGTCAGCTTGGAAAAAAGTGGTTAAAAGAAAAATCAAACCTTCTAAGTCGGTTAATGTTTCATTTGTTGGGAAGTATGTAGATCTAAAAGATGCTTATTTCTCTTTAACTGAAGCTCTTGATCATGCTGGAATTACTAATGATACAAAGGTAAATATTAATTTTGTAAGTTCTGATGAGCTCAATAATAAAAATTACTCCTCCAAATTAAAGAAATCAGATGCTATTTTGGTACCTGGTGGATTTGGGGGAAGAGGAATCGAGGGAATGATTCTTGCAGCAAAATATGCCAGAGAAAAAAAAGTTCCATACTTTGGTATATGCCTTGGGCTTCAAATAGCAATAATTGAAATTGCCAGAAATCTCTGCGGATTGAAAGATGCAAATAGTACTGAGTTTGAATCTAGGACAAAGCATAAAGTTATTTCATTAATAACTGAGTGGAAAAATGAAGATGGCTCAATAGAAAAAAGAGATAAAAACTCTGATAAAGGAGGCACTATGCGTTTGGGAGCTCAAAAAGCAAAATTGAAAAAAAATTCACTTGCTCATAAGCTTTATAAGAAAACAAATATATTTGAAAGACATCGTCACAGATATGAGGTAAACCCTGAATATGTTTCTGAACTTGAGAAAAAAGGTTTGCTTATATCTGCAAGATCAGAAATTCACAACTTAGTTGAAATTATTGGTATGAAAGATCACCCTTGGTATCTTGGTTGTCAATTTCATCCAGAATTTACGTCAAAACCCAAAACAGGACATCCATTATTTAATGATTTCATTAAAACAGCGGTAAAATTGAAGAGATGATTAAACTAAATAACTTTAAAATTGGAAATTCTGAGAGGCTAACTATTTTTGGAGGCGTAAATGTAATTGAATCAAAAGAACTAATTTTTGAAGTTGCAGAAGAGTTCATAAAAAATTCTTCAAAATTTAAGTTTAATTTTGTATTCAAAGCCTCTTTTGATAAAGCCAACAGATCTTCACTAGATTCCTATAGGGGTCCTGGTTTAGAAGATGGATTAAAAATACTCTCTGAACTTAAGCAAAAATATAATCTGCCAATTTTGACTGATATTCATGAACCTCATCAAGCAAAACCTGTTTCTGAAGTATGTGACATTATTCAGATTCCTGCTTTTTTATGTAGACAAACTGATTTGGTAGTTGAAGCAGCTAAGACAGGAAAAATTATAAATCTAAAAAAACCACAATTTATGTCAGCAAAAGAAATTTTTCATGTAGTAAAAAAATGTGAATCAGTGGGTAATAAAAATATTATTTTATGTGAAAGAGGAAATATTTTTGGATATAACAATCTAGTAGTAGATATTTTAAATTTTCAAATTATGAAAGAATCAACCAAACCTGTTTTTTTTGATGTTACTCATTCTTTGCAGCAGCCTGGAACACTAGAAAAAAGTACAGGAGGAAGAGGAGAATATGTATTAGAACTTGCAAAAGCTGGCATCTCTCAAGGAATAGCAGGCTTATTTCTTGAAACACATCCAGATCCTTCTAAAGCATTATGTGATGGTCCATGTGCGCTTAAACTTTCAGAGCTTGAGAGTTTTTTAATGGAAATTTTTGAGCTAGATTCTCTGATTAAAAGAAATAGATAATGCATATCAAATCAATTGACGCAATTGAAATACTTGACTCAAGGGGTGTCCCTTCAATCCATACATCTGTCGTTTTAAATTCAGGACATAAAGGAGAAGCCATGGTTCCTAGTGGGGCTTCAACAGGAAAAAAAGAGGCGTTTGAACTTAGAGATAATGATGAGAGATTTAATGGAAAAGGCACTAAAAAAGCGATCGAAAATGTAAAGAACTTAATACAGCCTGCTTTATTAGGTAAGCCAATTGAGGATCAAAAAGAATTGGATCAAATAATGATTAATCTTGATGGCACAAGACAAAAGAAAAAAATAGGTGCAAACTCGATACTTTCAGTCTCTCTCGCTTGCACAAGGGCTGCTGCAAATGCTATGAACCTACCTCTTTATGACTATTTACGTATTCTTTTTAATTCCAAATCAGATAAAGGATCAACCCTTTCAATGCCCAAGCCAATGTTAAATATTTTTAATGGTGGAGCTCATTCTAATAATAGAATAGATATACAAGAATTTATGATAATGCCTTCTGATGATGTTAGTTTTTCTGAGGGTTTAAAAAACTGTGTTCAAGTTTATACATCATTAAAAAGACTTCTTTCATCAAAAGGTTGGAGTACAAATGTTGGAGATGAGGGTGGATTTGCTCCTAATCTTGACTCAAATGAAGAAGTTATAGAATACTTAATAAAAGCAATTCAAAGTGCAAATTTTTCATATGGCAAAGATATTTTTATTTCTTTAGATTGTGCTGCTTCAGAATTTTTTGATGGAAGGAATTATATTTTAAATGCTACAGATGAAACTTTTTCATCAGATGGTTTGATAGATTATTATGTCAAACTTATTAAAAAATTTGATATTAAATCTATCGAAGATCCCTTGCATGAGGATGATTGGGATGGATGGATAAAATTAACAAGGGAATTAAATGGAGTACAAATAGTTGGGGACGATATATTTGTAACTCAGAGAGAGTTATTAAAAAAGGGAATAGACGCACACGCTGGGAATGCAATACTTATAAAGCCCAATCAAGTAGGAACGCTCACTGAAAGTTTGGAAAGCATTAAGTTAGCAAAAGAAAACGAATTTAATACTATCATTTCACATAGGTCTGGTGAAACAGAAGATTCTTTTATAGCTGACCTTGCTGTTGGAGTGGACGCAAAGCAAATAAAGGCGGGTGCACCATCAAGATCAGATAGAAACTCAAAATACAATAGATTACTAATTATTGAAAATGAGCTCTACCCAAAAAAATAAAATTAATAGTCTTATAGCAGTCATTGGAATAATTTTTTTATCAATTTTTATTGCTTTAATTTCGTACGACATATTATTTGGAACTTACAGCATTAATTCAAACAACAAAATCTCTAATGTTGTTATTTCAAAAGAAAAGGAGCTAACTAAAATTAATAATGAAAATACTGAACTTATAGAAAAAATTGACTCAATCAAAAATGATGAAAGTTATGTGGAGAATATGGCTCGTGAAGAGTTTGGATTAATTAAAGAGGGTGAAGAGTATTTTGAAATCGAACCAGAATAATAAAAAAATTTCATTAATCCTTGCAGCTGCTGGTCTAGGAACAAGATTTAGTTCTGAAATTCCAAAACAATATTTCAAGATTGATAATCAAACTATTCTTGAAAAAACACTTAATATTTTTAGAAATATTTCTGCAATTAAAAAAATTGTTATTCCACTACATAAAAATGATAAGGAATTTAAACAATTAGATTTACCAGATGGGCTTAATATAGTTACTGTCACAGGTGGCGAAACAAGAGCAGAATCTGTATTACAGGCTCTTAAATTAGTCGATAAAGATGATTATGTAATAGTGCATGATGCAGTTAGGCCTTTTGTAGATAAAGAAGATATACACCTTTTAATAGAGGAATTTGAAAATCAAAATGAGGATTGTTTGGTTTATGGATTGCCCGTATATGAATCTTTAAAAAATATAAATCGAGAAACTTTATTTGTTGAGAAAAGTGTAGATAGGAATGATTTTTACCTTGCCCAAACTCCACAAATTACAAAAGCAAAATCTTTAGAATCATCACTTGAGATTTGTCTAAAAGAAAATTACGTCCCAAGTGACGAATCAGAAGCAATTGAACATTCAGGAGGAACTGTAAGATTTATTCCAGGAAAGCGTAAAAATATAAAGGTTACAGTTTCTGAAGATGTAATGAACTTTTATAAGCTAGAGGAAAAAGTTGGTTTGGGTTTTGATAGCCATAGGTTTAAAGAGGGCGAGTATTTAATTCTTGGTGGGGTAAAAGTTCCTTTCAATAAAAGTTTTGATGCTCACTCTGATGGAGATATCATTTTTCATTCAATAGTTGATGCCATGCTTGGCTCAGTTGGTGACGGAGATATTGGAGAACATTTTCCAAATACTCCAGAATGGAAAGATGCAGAAGGCAGTAAGCTTTTTGAAATCACAAATAATTTACTTGCAAAAAAAGGTTTTAAACTTATTCAAGTTGATATAGTTGTGATACTTGAGGAGCCAAAACTCAATCAATATAAGGCTAAAATTATTAAAAATTTAAGTCAAATTCTTAAACTCAACAAAGATAATATTGGTTTAAAAGCAAAAACTTCAGAAAAAATGGGTTTTATAGGTAATAATGATGGTGCAGCAGCACAAACAATTATAAAAATTTCAAGGTGAATATTCTTCTAACAAATGATGACGGAGTCGATTCAAATATTACATTAAGTTTATTGAAGGCTCTTGAGGAAGATGGCCATAATATAACATTAATTGCACCCTCAAAAGATAACAGCGGCCAGGGCGCTGCTATAACACTTAGGTCGGATGTAAAAATTGAAAAACTCTCCAACAATATATACTCCGTAGATGGAACGCCAGCTGATTGTGTCTTCATGGGTTTAATGGCTATTTTAGAGCAAATTCCAGATATCGTAATTTCCGGCATTAACAGAGGAGCCAATATGGGAGATGATGTTATTCATTCAGGTACACTCGGCGCAGCTTTCACAGCGAGAAAATTACATTATCCACCTTTAGCTATTTCTATAGCAGGAAAATCCTTTGAGGAATTTGAGTCATCAATACTTGCTGCAAAAATGATGCTTGATCAAATAATTGAGAATTACAGAAATAAACCAAATGATGGTGTCGTTATTAACATGAATGTCCCAAATTTAAAATTTAATCAAATCCAAGGCTTTAAGCTCACTAAACTCGGAAATAGAGGTGTGCCTCTTGCACCTGAATTTAAAGGGGATGAAAATTCAATAAGTTATAAAATTGGAAAATCAGGTCCTCCTGCTGGTAATCTTGAAGGCACAGATTTCGAAGCAATTAAAACGAACTTCATTTCAGTAACTCCTTTATTTTGGGATATGACCAGCCTTTCAAAATTTAGAGGAAAACTTCCAGGTGTATAAGTTTTTTTACAGATTTGTATCCGGTTTCTTTATGGGGTTAGCCGAAATCACTCCCGGCATTTCTGGGGCCACTGTAGCTGGTTTGTTCAATGTTTATAATGAATTTGTAAAAATAATATCTTTTTTTAGCCCTTCACAATTCGAATTTTCTTTTAAAAAGATAAAAGAAAATATCAATCTAGGATTTTCAGCTCCACTCCTTTTGGGCATGATTATGGCAATTTTCTTAGCTGTAAATTTAATAAATTATTTAATAACAAATTTTTTGTTCGAATTTAAAATCTTTCTTTCTTTGGTAATGGTTTTAGCTGTATTAAAAAACTGCTTTTTAGATCAAAGATTTATAATTTCAGCAAAATTCCCATTACATTTTTTCTCTGGAATTTTTATTGCAGCTTGTATTAGTCTAACTTTAATAGAGTTTTCTTATTCAGATTTTGCTCCTCCATTAAAGATTTTATTTTTAGTTTTTGCCGGATTTTTAAGTTTTACAGCATTTATTTTGCCAGGTATTTCTGGTTCATTAGTTTTAGTCCTTTTAGGTGTTTATCAAGAAGTAATAATTTCATTAAAAAATTTTGATTTTTTACTTCTTTCTCCACTAATACTTGGATTATCAATATCATTTTTTATTGTTCCAAATGAAATAATCAAAAGTTTTAAAAAAAATGAGAATTCAGTAAAGGTGTTTTTTTCTGGTTTAATCTTTGGCTCAATTCCATCTGTGTGGCTGCATTTAAATTAATCTTTTTTTAAGAGATCTATTTTATTTTTTATAGAACTGAATTTAGCAGCCTCGGGCAAAGCCTCTTTTTTTTGCGTTATATTTGGCCAAACAGCAGACAAATCATCATTTATTTCAACAAAATGAATTTGATCTGGTGGTAGTTCATCCTCTGCATAAATAGCTTTTTCAGGACATTCTGGTTCACAAAGACCACAATCTATGCATTCATTTGGATTGATTACTAAGAAATTAGGACCTTCATAAAAACAGTCTACAGGACAAACTTCAACACAATCAGTGTGTTTACACTGTATACATGATTCAGTAACTATAAATGCCATTGGAGTATTTTACTTGATATATGCTCTTTTAAAAAAATAAAGAAAAAAATGTTTTTTTTCTTGATTATTTAAAAAAAAGTAAGTACTGTATATATATACACTACTAAGGAAAAATATGGCAGATAATAAAAAAACATCGTTAGAAACAGCACTTAAGCAAATCGAAAAAGATTTTGGTGAAGGAACTATCATGAAGCTCGGAGCAAGGGATACTGTCGAGGTCCCTTCCATTTCTACAGGTTCTTTTGGTTTAGACAAAGCATTAGGAATAGATGGTTTGCCTAAAGGTAGAGTAGTTGAAATATACGGTCCAGAATCTTCTGGAAAGACAACTCTTACACTTCAGATAATAGCAGAATGCCAAAAAGCTGGCGGAACTGCGGCATTTATTGATGCGGAGCATGCGTTAGATCCAGAATATGCCAAAGCCCTAGGTGTTGATATTGACGAACTACTTATTTCTCAACCTGATACAGGTGAACAAGCCCTGGAAGTTACTGATAAGTTGGTTGAGAGTGGAGGGCTTGATGTAATAGTAGTTGATAGTGTTGCAGCATTAGTACCTAGAGCTGAATTAGAGGGAAATATGGGTGATTCTCACGTTGGGCTTCAAGCAAGATTGATGTCACAAGCACTAAGAAAGATTACTGGTAGCATCCAGAGAAAAAATACACTCGTTATATTTATCAATCAAATAAGGATGAAAATCGGAGTAATGTTTGGGAGTCCAGAAACAACAACTGGGGGAAATGCATTGAAGTTCTACTCCAGTGTTAGGTTAGATATTAGAAGAATCGGTGCAATAAAAGATGGTGATGAAGTAATTGGAAATGAAACACGAGTAAAAGTTGTTAAAAATAAAATGGCACCTCCATTTAAAGTAGCAGAATTTCAAATCCTTTATGGGAAGGGTATAAATAGAAAAGCTGAAATTATTGAGTATGCAGTTCAAAAAGGAATAGTTGAAAAGGCTGGATCATGGTACAGCTATAAAGGCGATAAAATTGGCCAAGGAATGTCTAAAGTAACAGAATTTCTTGATGAAAATCCTAATATTCTCACTGATATAGAAAAAGTAATATCTGAATAGACATTAGATTTTACTCTCTGCTATGTAATCTTCTATAACTGACTCAAGAACAGTTAGTGGCAGGGATCCATTCATAAGAACTGCTGAGTGAAAGTCCTTAATATCAAAGTCATCCCCTAGCTCTTTTCTTGCTTTATCCCTTAGTTCCATGATTTTAATTCGACCAATCATATAGGCGCATGCTTGTCCCGGCCAAACTATATACCTTTCAACCTCTGAGATTGCTTCACTCTCTTCAGATCCTACATTTTTAATCATGTAATCAATTGCTTTTTCTCTTGTCCATTTTTTGCTGTGCATCCCTGTATCAATAACTAATCGCACTGCTCGAAATAGTTCAGATTGTAATGATCCAATCAAATCATATGGATCTTCAACTAATCCAATTTCTATAGCTAATCTCTCAGCATATAGCGCCCATCCCTCACCATAAGCTGATGTTCCATATCCAAATTTTTTCCACAAAGTTTGAGTACTGTTTTCTATATTCAAGGCATTTTGAAAATGATGTCCGGGTACTGCTTCATGAAATGATAGTGCTGGCATTCCAAACTTTTTTGTTGCCTTAATATCATATAGATTTGCATAAAATACCCCAGGTCTAGAGCCATCCAAAGCAGGACTTTGATAATAGCCACCAGCAGCACTTTGTTCAGAGTAAATTGGAACTCTTTTTACAATTACTTCAGATTTAGGTAATTCGTTAAAATAATCAGGCATTTTTTTCATAGCTTCATTTTGAATTTTTGTATAGTCAGCGAGTATTTGCTCTCTGCCTTCATCTGAGTCTTCATAATAAAATCTCTCTTCACTGTTTAGTACTTCATATAGCTCTGGTAGAGGTCTAGAGATATCGTAACCCTCGGATTCTAGAATGCTTCTAATTTCATTTTGAATTTCACTTACCATCTTAAGCCCTATGTTATGTATTTCATCTGCAGAGTAATCAGTAGTTGTATAGATTCTTAGCCTGTGTTTGTAATAATCATTACCATTAGGTAAGCCCCAAACACCTACCATTTTTCTTGCATTTTTGCTTTGGCTTTCTAGTGTGTCGAAAAGTCTTCTATAAGCAGGTACGAAAACTTCTTTAATTAAATTTTTAGCATCATCAAGATAATTTTCTTTCTTATTTTTTGATAAATTTATTTCATCAATTTTTTTTTCAAGTGTTTTGTACAATGGGTGATCCTCAATTCTACCAGTAGAAAGAGTATCAATTTGACCCATTGCTTTTTTGTAGACAAATTCTGGAGAAAATATCCCATTCTCTGCTCTTTTATCTAAAAAACCTATAATCTCACCAATGACTCTTGGAACCTCATTTATGCGATCAAAATAAAATTTAATATCTCTTTCATTATTTACCTTATGTTGATCTGTTAGAAACTCTACTAGACTTAAATGTGCTCCAAAAAATTGAGTTACAGGGCTAGAATGAAATCTGAAAGACTCAAAACCTCTAATATCATTATCAAGACTAAATCTTTTTATTTGTAAATTATAATTACCATCAGGCATATCATTTTGATTGAATCTGTTTAGATAATTCAATTGTTTTAAACTCTCTTCATAGTCACTCTCGGACTTTTCTAAACTGTAGTCGCCCAGTTTTGATTTGTGTCCCGTTAAGAAATTTAAAGAATCAAGCCCTAAGTATGTTAATGCAAGAGGAGAATCAATAGCTCCATCGATAATAGTTTGATCAAGAAACTTATCAACCTTATTTGTTGACGGAACTCCAAAACTTTTAGCGCCATAGCTTAAAACTTGCTTTGCTAAAAAAGATGGATTTAAAGCAAAAATAAGTAAAAGCGTAATAAGCAGTGAACCTAATAGAAACCCGCCTATGGTAGTAAAAAATCTAATCATATTTTTCTCCTAAATATTTTTTAATATCGTCTAATTTTATATCTATTTTTTCATTTTGTGCTCTGATACCAAACTCTAGTTTTGTATTTTTAAAGTTATTAGGACCAATAATAATTGAATAAGGTATACCTAAAAGTTCATGTTCCTTAAACTTTATTCCAGCCCTTATATCTCTATCATCTAATAATGGATCAAAGCCGGATTTTTGTAAGATACTATAAATTTCAGAACAAACTTTCATGATTTCATCACTTTCAGGATCTAAACAAATAATATTCACTCCAAAAGGAGTAATCTTATCTGGCCATTGAATTCCTCTATCATCATGATTTTGTTCTATTGCGGCAGCAACAATTCTAGATACTCCGATTCCATAACAGCCCATAAAAGGATGTATAGAGTTTCCATCCATATCTTTAACCCCAACATTCATCGCTTGACTATATTTTTGACCTAATTGAAAGATATGACCAACTTCAATTCCCCTCTTAATTTTAAGTTTACCTTTACCATCAGGAGATTTTTTCCCCTCAAGCTCACTGGGATCTTTGTCGTAACTTAAAACTTCTACATTTGCTGCATAATCGCTACTATCGCTTACGGCAATCAAATCTTCACCTGAATCAGCAAGAATATGAAATTCTTCACTTATATCTCCACCGATATTTCCAGAATCTGCCTTAACAATTCTATAATCTAAGCCAATTTCATCAAATATACTTATGTAAGCATCCTTCATTTTCCCATAACTTTTAACTAGACCTTTCTCATCAATATCGAAGCTATATGCATCTTTCATTAAAAATTCTCTTGATCTCATGACACCAAATCTTGGCCTAATTTCATCTCTAAACTTAGTTTGTATTTGATAAAGGTTTACAGGCAAATCTTTATAACTCTTTGGATGAGATCTAAAAATTTCGCATATTATTTCTTCATGAGTTGGGCCCAATACAAATCCTCTATTTGACCTGTCGTCAAATTTAAGAAGTTCTTTGCCATACTCACCATATCTTCCTGATTCTTTCCATAATTCTGCAGGTTGAACCATAGGCATAAGAATTTCCTCAGCATCGAAGTTATTTAAATTTTTTCTGACAATTTCCTCTACTTTTTTAAGAACTTTAAGACCTAAGGGTAACCAGCTGTAAATCCCAGCTGCAGTTTTTTTAATCATTCCAGAACGCACCATCAACTTATGACTAATAAGCTCTGCATCTGAGGGGTCTTCCTTTACTGTTGGGACGAATAATTTTGAGAAATACACTATAATCTCCAAAGTTAATTATATTGTAATTTCTTTTTTATTATGCCGATTTATGACTATTACTGTGATGTATGTAATTCAAATTTTGAAGCACTTCAGAAAATAAACGAAAAACCACTAAAAAGTTGTTTAAAATGTAAGAAATCTGGAGGAGTTGTAAAGTTAATATCTGCTCCAGGTTTTAGATTAAAGGGTGATGGGTGGTATGAAACAGATTTTAAAAAAAATAATAAAAAAAATATCCACTCACCAGAAATAGAAAAGAAAAAAATAAAGCAAAAAAAAGATGAGAAGTAATTATTGCGGCGAGCTCTCTAAAAAGCATATTGATAATATTGTTACTGTTTGTGGCTGGGTACATAGGAGAAGAGACCACGGAGGCGTAATTTTTTTAGATGTTAGAGACAAGACTGGAATAGTGCAGGTCGTTGTAAATCCGGAGAATAAAAAACCTTTTTCACTTGCAGAGAAAATTAGAAGTGAATTTGTTTTAAAAATTTCTGGAAAAGTAAATGAGCGTCCCGAAGACGCTGAAAATGAAGATCTTACAACAGGAGTTATTGAAATTATCGCTGATGAAATAATTGTTTTAAATGAAGCAGAGACACCAGCATTTCCGTTAGATCAATCTGCTGAAGTTAGTGAAGAGGTGCGTTTAAAAAATAGAACTCTTGATCTAAGAAGACCAGAAATGCAAAAAAATCTTGGAACAAAATCTAAAATTTCTCAAATTGTCCGAAAAGAACTTGAAAAGAAAGACTTCATTGATATTGAAACACCAATTCTTACGAAAGCTACCCCTGAAGGTGCAAGAGATTATTTAGTGCCTAGCAGAACAAATAGAGGAAGTTTTTTTGCACTTCCGCAATCTCCACAGCTATTCAAGCAAATGTTAATGATTTCAGGTTTTGAAAAGTACTATCAAATTGCCAGATGCTTTAGAGATGAGGACTTACGAGCAGACAGACAACCAGAATTTTCTCAGCTTGATATCGAGTCGTCATTCGTAGAGGAAAAAGACATCATGGATCTTACAAATGACTTAATGAGAAAAGTTTTCAAAGAAATTGCTAAAGAAGATCTGAAGAATATTGAAGTTATTACATGGGAAAAGTCTATGGAGGAATTTGGCAGTGACAAGCCAGATTTAAGAAATCCTTTGAGACTAATAGAGGTAAAGAAGCTTTTTGAAAAAGAGGAATTTAAAGTCTTCTCAGGACCTGCAAACGATAATGAATCAAGAATTGCAGCATTAGTCATAAATGATGGAGATAAAATCGGAAGAGGACAAATTGATAGATATACAGATTTTGTAAAAGAATTTGGAGCTAGAGGATTGGCTTACATAAAAGTTGATATTGTGAGCTATAAAGGAGTTAGCTCACCAATACTCAAATATTTATCTGAAGAATGTATAGAAAATTTGATAAAAGAATTAAATCTTAATAAGAATGACCTTGTTTTTTTTGGAGCTGGTAAAGCCAAGATTGTAAACGATTACATGAGTAGACTAATAAATAAAATTGGAAAAGATTTGAATTTATTAAAAGATGGCTATGAAGCATGTTGGGTTACTGAATTTCCAATGTTTGAAAAAGATAATGATGGTAAAGTGTCTGCATTGCATCATCCTTTTACTAGTCCTGCTCAGTCTGATTTAGAAGAACTACAAAAAATTGATATAAATACTATTAAATCAAGAGCATATGACTTTGTTGTAAATGGAATAGAGCTAGGGGGAGGTTCAATAAGAATTCATAACAAAGAAATTCAAGAGCAAATATTTAAACTTCTCAATTTAAGTCAAAAAGAAGCTAATGAAAAATTTGGATTTTTTTTAAAAGTGCTTGGCACAGGCTGTCCTCCTCATGGGGGTATTGCATTTGGTTTAGATAGAATTGCGATGATTCTTACAGGCGCAGAGACTATCAGAGATGTTATTGCGTTTCCTAAAACTCAATCTGCAATGTGCTTACTTACAGAAGCACCAGGAGAGGTTCCTGATGAAAGTCTAGAAGAGTTGAACATAAAGAAAATTGAAGAATAATGGCAGGACATTCTAAGTGGGCAAATATCAAACACAGAAAGGCAAGACAAGATGCCAAAAGAGGAGCTGTTTTTACAAAAGTAATTAGAGAGTTAACTGTTGCAGCAAAGGAGGGTGGTGGAGTTGTAGAAGACAACCCAAGACTAAGACTAGCTTATGAAAAAGCTTTATCAGCAAACATGGGCAAAGATACAATTAATAGAGCAATTCAAAGAGGCGCAGGAGGACAAGAAGGACAAAATTTAGAAGAGGTTATATATGAGGGATACGGACCAGAGGGAATTGCTGTATTTATCAAAACTTTAACTGATAACAAGAATAGAACTGTTTCTGAAATTAGACATGCTTTCACAAAATCTGGTGGAAATTTGGGCACATCTGGAAGTGTAGCCTACATGTTTAAATCTATAGGTAAAATTTTTGTTAATCATAGTTCAGCAGATGAAAAATTTTATGAACTAGCAATTGAGAGCGGCGCTGAAGATATTTTAGATTTAGGCGATGAAAAAACAGAACTTCACTGTGATCCGAAAAATTTGTCAGAATTAAAAGGTGCTATTGATAACAAATCATTTGATATTGAATCTACAGAAATTTTGATGGAGTCTGAAAATCAAATTAAGCTAGACTTAGAAAATTCTGAAAAGATTTTAAAACTTACTGACTCCTTGGAAGATCTTGATGATGTTCAGGAAGTTTTCACAAACGCTGAATTGGATAGCGAGGTATTTGAAAAATGACCATAAACCAAAGAAAAAAAGGTCATGATTTTGAAAGGAAAATTTCAAAAAAACTGCAGGAGGATCTCAGTCTAAAAAGGCCTGTGAGAAGAATTCTTACTCAATACCAAGAAAAAAATCATCCAGATTTAAAACTCGGTAGATGGAATATTGAATGCAAAGCTTACAAGAAAGGATTTGAACCTCCTTTCGCATGGTGGAAGCAAGTGCTAGGAGTCACACCTAGAGATGAATTTCCGGTTTTAGTGTATAAGTTTGACAACAAACCAATTAGAGTTAGGCTTCAGACTTATTTGCTTAATAAAAAGCTTAGCAATTCAAAAATGCTCATTGATTTGAATTGGGAAAGCTTTATATATCTTCTAGAAACAATGTATAGAGAAGATTACGAACCATATTTATAATTTAATTTATATAAAATAAATTTGGACTTTAAGACATTGTTGTACTGGTATAAAATACCACTCTTCTGGGTCGTTAGCTCAGCTGGTAGAGCACCGGGCTTTTAACCCGTTGGTCATAGGTTCGAATCCTATACGACCCACCAGCTTTAAAAAATAAACAAAATTATATTAGGATATATTCTAAGTAATTTACTTCTTTAATTTATGAAAATAAGCTTTTGGCAAAGAATTCTCCTTGGTTTTGGAGGAGGAATTAATGCAATAAAGACCGATTTTTTTTCATTTTTTCTTGGCTTTTTTTATTTAACATTTTTAGGTCTAAATCCACTTTTAACCGGCTCAGCAGTACTATTAGCTCTTTTATTTGATGCCTTTTCAGATCCAGCTATTGGAACCTTTTCTGATAGAACAAAAACTAATTTGGGAAGGAGATACCCTTATATGTTTTTATCGCTTCTTCCAATTTGCATTTGTTATGTGATGCTTTTTATTCCAGATCCCTCTTGGAGTGAAAATCAGTACTTTCTATTTTTTTGGCTGCTTTTTTTTCTAATTCTAACAAGGTTTTTTGTAAGTATATTTGATGTTCCTCATAGGGCTTTATTTTCTGAATTAGGAGGTAATTATGTGAATAATTCAAGAGTCATGTCAATGCGAGAAGGTTACCAGTGGATAATAGGTGCCGGACACTCTCTTGTGGTTTATAGCTTCTTAGGTTACTTCATAAGTGACCCGTATAAATGGCTTTATATAGGTATTTTTGGTAGTTCATCTATGTTAATTTTTGGTGTAATTTCTCTTCTTGGATCAAAAAAAGTAATTCCAGAATTATATGAGTGGAAACCTAAACAAAGAAAAGCTGACTTTAAAATTTTAAAAAAAGAACTTTCATTTGTGCTAAAAAGCAAAACATTATTACTTTTTATTTTTGGCTCTCTTTTAATTCAAGGAACTTGGGGATTGGCAAACAGTTTAAGTTTTTTAACTTACACAAAATTTTGGCAATTTGACCCATTAGATTTACGTGTGCTTATATATTTTTATATTCTTGCTGCAATTGTGAGTTGGATTGTTACCCCTATTATTACAAGATATTTAGATAAAGAAAAAATTGTAATAGCTAGTTTGATTTTTTTATCTTTAACACATTCACTACCATTCATTACGCATTACTTAGGTTTATTTGACGGAATGGAACAAAGTAAAATTCTTAACTTTATGTCAGTTATGATCCTCTTTTCTTCAATATTTTCACTTATTTCACTTATGACAAGAGAATCGATGGTCCCAGATATAATTGATGAAATTGAATTCCAATCAGAAAAAAGACAAGAAGGCGCCGTTTCCTCTTTAACATCATTCTGTTCAAAATGTATGTCTGGTTTAGGTCAGTTTATATCAATGTTCTTTTTATGGATCATTAATTACCCTCCAGGTGGAAGTGAACCCTCTTCTGAACAGCTTGTCTCTTTATTTACATTGCATGGTCCAGTAGTGTCATTGCTATTTCTATTTCCAATGTTAATTTTTTTAAATTATAAATTGAGCAGAAAAAAACATAATAAAATTAAAAATAATCTAGAACTAACAAATAGATAGTTATAAATTTAAATAGTATCAGTTTATAATTTCACTCCTATGGATATATTAGAGGCAATTAAAAAAAGACATTCAGTTAGAGGTTATTTAAGCAAGGACGTCTCTGAAGACGTTGTAAAAGACATCCTAGAAACTTCAAAATTTTCACCATCCGGAGTCAACTCCCAACCATGGAAAGTTTATGTAGTAATGGGCGAGGCTAGAAATAAATTAGTTAAAGAAGCATGTGAAAAATTTGACAAAGGCGAGATAGAGACTGAGGAATACCAAGTGTATCCCTCCAAAGAAAGTATGCCTGATTGGTACAAAGCAAGGCAAAGAGCATGTGGTTTTGGATTATATGGAGCGTTAGGTATAGAGCGAGATCAAATGGACAAAAGAATGGCCTGGGCAAAGAAAAATTATGAATTTTTTGATGCGCCAGTTGGTATATTTGTAACAGTTCACAAATCTGTTGGCCCAAACGGCTGGGGTCATGTTGGGCACTTTATTCAAAGTATATGTCTTGCAGCTGTTGGCAAGGGGCTTGGTACTTGTTTGCAAGAGGCATGGGCAGGATTTCCAAAATTATTAAAAAAACATCTTGAATACGGAGACGATGAAATTTTATGGTGTGGAATTTCTTTAGGCTATGAGGACCAAGATCATCCAGCCAATTCTTTTAGAACAGAAAGAGAGCAATTTGATAGCTTTGCTAAATTATTAAAGTAGTTTTTTATGAAAGAGTTTTCCATAAAGGGTGAGCATGGAAATCTAAGAGGAGCTAAATGGTTGAAAGCAACCAATTCCCATTCAACGGTTCAAATTATTCATGGACTTGCGGAGCATCATAAAAGATATGATCTTACTGCTAAAGCGCTAAATGATGAGGGCTTCCAAGTTTATTGTAATGATCATCTTGGGCATGGATTACATGTAAAAGATGGCAAATTGAGGGGATATTTAGATAAATCTGATGGCTTTGAAAAAGTTGTTGATCAAATTATTGAATTAAATTCTTTAATTAGAAAAGAACATCCTGCGAAAAAACATTTTCTATTAGCCCATAGCCTGGGCACAGTGATATGTTTGGCAGTGTTAAGAAAAAATATTCATTTTGATGGAATAATTTTAAGCGCAGCTTTTAGCAGGAATGATATTGAGATGTTTTTAAATAATTTAGTTTTATGGCCGGAATATAAACTTTCAGATCCTAGAAAAATCAATAGCACTATGGAGGAGTTTACAACTAAAAAACACAATTCCTTTTTTAAACCAAACAGGACTACGCACGACTATATTTCAAGTGACAATGAGAATGTTGATGAATATATTAAAGACGATCTTTGTGGTTTTCCGATGACTAATCAATTTTGGATGGACTTAAAAAATGGTTGTACAAACATATGGAAAAAAGATACATATAAAAAATTTAACAAAAAAATACCTTTTTTCTTTATTACAGGATCTTTTGATACTGTAAATAACATGGGTAAACAAGCATTTGATATGCATCAAAAATTTCTTGAATTGGGTTTTAGTACAAAGTTTAAAGCCTATGAAAAGTCGAGGCATGAGCCATTATCTGATGTTGAAAAAGAAACAGTTTGGAAGGATGTCTCCGATTTTTTTAAAGCTAACCTCTAGGAATTTTTCCCAAATATTTTTGTAAAAAAACTATTCTTTCTGTGATAATTTCTTTAATTTTAAAGTTGTTAACAGCCAATCTTCTTGCTTGATAAAGATCTGCAAGGGCCTCTTCATATCTTCCAGAATAGAAAAGATATTCACTATTTGTTAAGTGGAAACTGAGCATATTATTACTTTTTTGTTGAACTTCCCCTAGGAGCTTTAAGAGGTTTATATCAACAGGCCTGTAAAATTTTATGTCTTCTAATATTTGCTCAGCTGCAATGTAATCTCCTTCCAGAATATGAGTTTTAGCAAGATTAAAGCTAATTGGGTAATTTCCTAAAGAAATATCTAATAATTCTTCAGTATAACTTTTACTTCTATTTATATTTCCAGATTCTGTTAGGGTTTCTGCAATTGTTGTTTTGATGATTAAATTATCAGGATATTTTTTAGAGAGTTCATCAAGGATTGAAATTGATTTGGTAAAGTTTAATTTCTTTTTTTCAATTAATGCAGAGAAGTATTTACCTTCATCATTGTCTTCAATATCCTTTTCAAATGCCTTAATGGATAAGTTATCCATCATAAGAAATTTTACTCTTGCTTTGACTAAGCGGTAATTAAAACTATCAACAATTCCATCTCCGTCTGAATTTCTTGCTCTTTCTCTAGAGTCTGTAATTCTGCGGGTAGTTATTGGATGTGTTAATAAAAACTCAGGTATGTTGTCACCAGAAAGCCGTCTAATTTCTTGCATATTTTTAAACATTTCTGACATCTCCGAGCTTTTATATCCTGATTTTTCTAAGGTAATAAAACCCTCTCTATCTGCTTCAGATTCATAAAGTCTTGAAAACCTTAACCTTTGATTAACAAGTAAGCCTTGACCACCAATAAGTGCTGCTGGATTCCTTGAAGCTACAGCAACAACAATAGAAGCAAGTATTGTCGCCATATTCGCATTACTTCTATCACTGTTTTCTAAAATTTGTCTAGCAAAATGTCTTTGACTAAGGTGAGCTAATTCATGTGCTACAACAGAGGCAAATTGTGCTTCATTATCAGCATGTTTAAATAAACCTGCATTAATGCCAATTACACCTCCGGGAGCTGCGAATGCATTTAGTCTATTATCCTCAATAACTAATATTTCAAATGTCTTTTTGTTAACTTTGCTTGACTCACCAATTTTATAAACAAATAATTCTGTCCATTCCTGAATTATCGGATCATAGAGTATATCTGACTCTCTTTTTAAATCTCTTAAAAATTGTCGCCCTAAGATTTCCTCCTCTGTTTCTGAAACCGCTCCACTAAGTCTATCTCCTATGAGTGGAAGCTCTATACTGTTTTCTTGAGAAACAATGAAAGAGGACAAAAATAAATAAAATAAATAAAATATTTTTTTCATCAGATACTTAACTATAATTATTTGATAGGATTTTTAAATAAAGATTCAATAGAAAATGCGATTTAATACATTATTTAAAAGCCAGCAGCTTATTTTTTTGGTAGCTTCATTATTTTTTGGCTTGGTTACTCTTTGGATTTTTGGAGATTTGGCATCTCCAATACTCATAAGTATTGTTCTGGCTGTTCTTTTTAGGCCTGTAAATACTTATTTCACAAAAATTGGGATTCCTAGAAAAATAAGTGTTTTTATAACTTTTTCTATAGTTATGTTGCTTGCATCAGCTTTTTTACTTCTTTTTGTACCGCTTTTTATAAATGAAACAGAAGCGTTCATAGAGGACATTCCAAGCTTATTGTTTATTTTGGAGCCAGTAACTCAAGCATTGGGAAGTTTAAATGCACCTATTGAATCGATAGAAAGTGCGCAATCTCTTCTATCTGATTTAAGCGGTTTTCTTACTGGTGCAATTTCATTTGGAATATCTAGGGCTCAAGAAACAGCAAATCTCTTTTTAGGGCTGATTTTGGTTCCAATTTTTTTATTTTTTTGGCTTTGGGATACAGAAACGTTATCAAATGGTTTTTCAAGATTTGTACCGAAAAAAAGAAAGTTTCTTTCAAAAGTTTGGAATGAGGCCAATGTAAATTTCCAAAACTATTTTAAAGGTAAATTTATTGAAGTTTTTATAGTTGCAATTTTTGGTAGTTTGTTATTTTACTTCCTTGGTTTAAATAGCCCAATTCTTTTAGGTACCACGCTTGGCTTAAGTCAGCTAATTCCTTTTTTTGGCCCCGTTTTTATGACAATACCTATTCTAATAATTTCACTTGCTCAGTTTGGCTTAGATCCATATGTAATCGTTATTCTTGTAGCATTCGGAATTCTTCAGTTTATTGATGGCAACATTTTTCTACCATTTCTTATGTCTGGAGTTGTAAAGTTACCAGCTGTTGTAGTGCTTTTATCAGTCTTCTTTTTTGGTGCAATTTTTGGAATTTGGGGAGTATTCTTCTCTGTTCCCCTAGCGAGTTTTGTGAAATCTATTTTAGATAATTGGAAATATATTGATTCTTAAGGGGCTTCTTTTAATTCAGAAAGAACCTCTTCAACATGACCAGGAACCTTCACTTTTCTCCATTCTTTTATAATTTCACCATTTGGATTAATAAGAAATGTGCTTCTTTCAATGCCCATAAATTTCTTTCCATACATACTTTTCTCTTTCATCACATCGTATGCTTTACATAATTTTTCATCTGGATCTGAAATTAATTTAAATGGAAGTGATTCTTTTTCACAAAATTTATCATGCGATTTAATTGTATCTCTTGAAACACCCAGTATTTCACAATTGTGTTTTTGAAAACTTTTGTAATGATCTCTAAAATCTTGGCTTTCAAGCGTACAACCTGAGGTCATATCTCTAGGATAAAAGTACAAAACTAGATATTTTCCTGAGAAGTCCTTTAGGCTTAAAGATTTATTTTCTGTGATCAGTCCTAAAAAACTTGGAGCTTTTGTTTTATTATTCACAAGTAGGATTATAAGAATAAAAAAAAATGAAAGGAAGTATAGTTGCGATAGTTACACCCATGAAATCAGATTATTCGGTTGATTTCCATTCTTTAAAGAAGCTTTTTCTTTTTCATGAAGAGGCTAAAACAGACGGTATCGTTTTAATAGGAACAACAGGTGAAGCTGGAACTTTATCCATATCAGAGAGAGAAGAAATTTATAAATTTGCAAGTGATAACACTCCAATTCCGTTAATGGCTGGAGTAGGAAGTTCGTCTACTTCAGATTCGTTAAAGTTTATTGATTTAGCTCTTAACTGTGGGATAGAAAAATGTTTAGCTGTTACCCCTTACTATAATAAGCCTTCACAGGAAGGTTTAGTAGCACATTTTAAAAAGCTCGCAAGTTCTGATGCATTAATTTATTTATACAATGTTCCGGGCAGAACAGGTGTTGATCTACAACCTGAATCCGTTGATGAATTATTAGATGAAAATAATATCGTAGGCATTAAGGAGGCGGTAAATACAAAAAATAGAATGGAAAAGCTTTCAAAGCTTCTAAAAAAAAGAAAAGATTTTCATTTATTATCCGGAGATGACCCAAGTTTTGTTGAGTTTGGAAAATACGGTGCAGTAGGCATTATTTCTGTTGCAGCTAATATAGTTCCAGAAATAATAAAACAAATTTCTGATTTAATTCAGGAGAAAAATTTCGAAAAGGCTGCTTTAATAAGTGAAAAATATGAAAAGTTATTCAATATTTTGCTTGAGAATAGTCCTGGACCCTCTAAATATCTACTTGCAAAAATAAAAATGCTAGAGAATAATCTTAGGTTACCACTTGTGAGAATACCGGAAAAACTGGAGAAAGAAATTGATGAAACTTACTCAAATACTTAATATTTTTTTAATAATCTTTTTTATAAATGGATGTAGCCTCCTTAGCTCTTTTGCAAGGGAAAATCCAAATGAAAGGTATAATGAGGAGGGAGAAGATTTAGTTACAAATTCTGAAACAGAAGATTTAGAAATTTCAAATGATTACCCCTACCCATCAATTGAGAATAATCCATTATCTCAAAGTGAACTTCCAAGACCTAAAAAGATTTTTTCATCTGGAAATTCAGAAAAAGTAGAAATTAGAAGGCTTGGAGAAATTTATTGGATTTATATAGAAGCGCTACCATCAAAAATGTGGGCATTAACAAAAGATCTTCTTGCTGCTCAATACGATATTGAAAGTGAAGACCCTACAAGTGGCAAGATTAAAGCAAAGAGTAAAGCAAATGGTGAGGACATAAATATTATTCTCGAACATGGAATTAGAAATAATAGCTCTGAAATTTATCTTGAAGACAATAGTGGTACAGCTATAGATATTGGTTTTTATAATTCTTTCTCTAATTATTTTGTAGAAAATCTTCAGGGATACCAAGGAAACTCATTAGCTGCACAATCTTTGAATCTCAACAAAAAAACTAGAATTGTATATGTTCAAAAAGAGATAGGGATCGAATTTAAGCTTACCTTCGAAAGAACATGGTCAGCAATCTCAAGAGCATTAGAACGTTCTAGTTTAGAAATTAAGGACAGAAATAGAGAATTAAAGTACTTCCAAGTCAGCGTGGACGAAGAAGACAATAATTTCTTTGGATTTTTTTCAAGATCAAATAATGCGGCAGATGTGGATTATGAACTCACCTTCACTCAAAGTGGTGAAAATACTATCTTAGAGTTTAAAAAAATCTCTAATACAAGCATCAGTGTCAATGATCTAGTTGACCAAATTAATGAGAACCTATCATGACAGAAAAGCAAAATTTAATTTCTGAGGGTAAAGCAAAATCACTTTTTGAGACTTCAAATGCCAATGAATTATTAATGGTTTACAGAGATGACACTTCTGCATTTGATGGTAAGAAAAAAGAGGCTCTAAGTGGCAAGGGCACAATTAATAATAAGTTTAATGCATTCATAATGTCCTATCTTCAGGAAAATGGTGTTGAAACACACTTTTTAAAACAAACCAGTGACAATGAAAGTCTTGTAAAGAGATTAGATATGTTGCCTGTCGAATGTGTAGTAAGAAATATTGCAACTGGCTCATTGTGTAGAAGGCTTGGAGTAAAAGAAGGGATAAAGTTTGAAGAGCAGCCTCTTTTTGAATTTTTTCTTAAGGATGATGATCTCGGTGATCCCCTAATAAATGATAATCATATTATCGCTTTTAAATGGGGTACAGCAGATGAAATTCAACAGATGAAAAAAATTACATTCGATATAAATAAATACCTTTGTAAGATTTTTGATGATGCAGGCTTAATTCTTGTTGATTATAAGGTTGAATATGGCAGGTATCATGGAAAGCTTATACTGGGTGATGAATTTACTCCTGACGGCTGCAGAATTTGGGATAAAGAAACAGGCGAAAGTCTCGATAAAGATAGATTCAGAAAAGATTTAGGCGATGTTGTCGAATCTTATCAAATTGTTGCCCATAAATTGGGCGTCAAGGTTTAAAAATTTCCTTAAAAACACATATCAGATATAATTACAAACGTAAGTTATGAAAGAATCTATATATTTTGACTATGCTTCAACAACTCCGGTAGACCCTCGAGTTGCAAAGAAGATGTTTGAATACATGTCAAAAGACGGTCATTTTGGAAATCCAGCATCTCGTTCGCATGCTTACGGTTGGAAAGCTGATGAGGCAGTTGAAAAGGCAAGAACTCAGGTAGCAAATCTAGTAAATGCTGATCCAAGAGAAATCGTTTGGACTTCAGGTGCAACTGAGTCTGACAACTTAGCTTTGAAAGGCGCAGCAATGTTCTATAAAACAAAAGGGAAACATATAATCACTTCTAAGATTGAACATAAAGCAGTACTAGACCCTTGCAGACAACTTGAGCGTGAGGGATTTGAAGTTACATATCTTGACCCAGATCTTAATGGAGAAGTTACTCTCGAAAATATCAGAAAACATGTTAGAAAAGACACAATTTTAATTTCTATAATGCACATAAATAATGAACTTGGAGCGGTCAACGATATTAAAAAAATTGGTGATTTCACAAGAAAAGAAGGAATAATTTTTCATGTTGATGCGGCACAAAGCACTGGCAAGTTAAAGATTGATTTGAATAAATTAAACGTTGATTTGATGTCTTTTTCTGCTCATAAGACCTATGGCCCTAAAGGTGTAGGAGCTTTATATGTAAGAAGAAAGCCTAGAATAAGGCTCGAGGCACTAATTCATGGAGGAGGCCATGAAAGAGGTTTTAGAGCTGGTACTTTAGCCACTCATCAGGTAGTGGGTATGGGCGAAGCTTTTGCGTTAGCTCAAAAAGAGATGGATAAAGATAACAAAAAAATTAAGGATTTATCAGATAAATTCTGGAAAGAAATATCATCTATTGAAGAAATCTTTTTAAATGGTTGTCAAAAGAATAAGGTACCAAACATTACTAACGTAAGCTTTGCTTATATTGAGGGAGAGTCACTAATTATGGCATTAAAAGATGTTGCAGTATCGTCTGGTTCCGCATGCACATCTGCAAGTCTTGAGCCTTCATATGTCCTAAGAGCCTTAGGAAGAGCTGACGAGCTTGCTCATAGTTCAATAAGATTTTCATTTGGTAGATTCACTACTGAGAGAGAAGTAATGGAAGTTGCAAAAACAACAAAAACGGTTGTAGAGCAGTTAAGAGCATTATCACCCTTGTGGGACATGTATCTTGACGGAGTTGATCTTGAAAAGGTGGAGTGGGTACCCCATTAATAGTTATGGCTTATTCAAAAAAAGTAATAGAAAAATTTGAAAATACTCTGAAAAACCCCTCTGCTTTTAATGTAGGCAGGCTAGATTCTAAAAAGAAAAATGTTGGAACTGGTATGGTGGGAGCTCCTGCATGCGGTGATGTAATGAGGCTTCAAATTGAAGTTGATGAAAAAAATGTAATTACAGACTGCAAGTTTAAAACTTATGGCTGTGGTTCAGCAATTGCTTCAAGCCAGCAAATGATTGAAATGATGAAAGGTAAAACTATTGAAGAGGCGAAAAAAATCAAAGATAAAGATATTGCAAAGATACTTGAACTGCCTTCAATAAAACTTCATTGTAGCGTATTGGCAGAAGACAGCATTAAGCAAGCTATAGCTGATTATGAATCTAAAAAAGCATAAACCAAATATTTTAAATTTCACTTCAAAAGCCTTGGCTCATTTCAAGCATATGGTCTCAAATCAAGGTAAGGAAAATAAAATCAGATTAGGCGTTAAAAAAATGGGATGTAATGGTTTTTCTTATTTTTTTGAGTTCGTAAATCGTGCAAATAAGTCTGATCAAAAGCTTTTCATAGAAAATTTAGAGTTTCTAATTCCAACAGATTCCGTTGAGATAATTAAAGGTAGCCAAGTTGACTTTGCAATAGAAGGTCTAAATCAAGGAGTTAGATTTATGAACCCTAACGCAAATGCAGTATGCGGATGTGGTGAAAGTTTTACTGTAATGGGCGAAGATGAATCTACAGATACAGCAGTAAAAAAAAAATAAAAATTTTGCCGCATGAAACTATCTGCCCAGATGGTTTGACTTTCGAAGCTCTAGAAAACGAAACAATTCTTGATGCATGTTTAAGAAATGGAGTACATATTGAACATGTATGCGAAAAATCCTGTGCGTGCACAACTTGTCATGTAATTATTGAAGAGGGTTTTGAAAATCTTGATGAAGCCTCGGATGAAGAGGAAGATCTTCTGGATAAAGCTTGGGGACTTGAAGCAAATTCAAGATTAAGTTGTCAAGTTAGGCCTAAATCAGAACTTACTGTTATTAAAATTCCAAAATATACAATAAATCAGGTTTCTGAGGTACCATAAAGTGCTTAAATGGGTTGATACATTGGATATTGCAATAGAACTTGCTGAAAAATATCCTGAAAAAGATGCTCAATGGATTAATTTCGTAGAATTGAGAAAACTAGTATTGTCTTTAAAAAATTTCGAAGATGATCCTGAAAGATGTAATGAAAAAATACTAGAATCTATCCAGCAAAATTGGATTGATGAAATGGAGTAAGTACATGGAAAAAACATTATCGATTATTAAACCAGATGCAATTTCCAAAAATGTTATTGGAAAAATAGTTCAAAGATTTGAAGATGCAAATCTTAAAGTAGTAGCAATGAAGATGATTCATCTCTCAGATGATGATGCAAAAGGATTTTACAAAGAGCATGATGGAAAACCATTTTTTAATCCTTTGGTAGAATTTATGACATCAGGCCCGGTAGTTGTTCAAGTATTGCGAGGAGAAAATGCAATTTTAAAAAACCGTGAACTTATGGGCAATACCAATCCTCAAGAGGCTGAACCTGGTACGATTCGTTCAGATTTTGCACAATCAATAGATGCAAATGCAGTGCATGGCTCTGATTCAATGGAGAGCGCTAAAAGAGAGATAGCATATTTCTTTAACGATTCCGAAATTTTCTAGAGTTTTGCTTTGGTCGAATCAGTAATTAAAAGAAAAAAAACAAGAAAAATTTGGGTTGGTGATGTTCCAGTTGGTGGAAATTCACCAATATCTGTTCAATCTATGACAAATACTGATACTGATGATGTTGCATCAACTGTAAAGCAAATTCATCAGTTGCAGGATGCTGGAGCTGATATTGTAAGAGTTTCGGTGCCAACTCTTGAAGCAGCTGAATCTTTTAAAAAAATAAGGACACAAGTAAACATTCCACTAGTTTCTGATATTCATTTTGATTACAAAATTGCACTTGCTGTACTGAATAATGGTGTTGACTGCTTAAGAATAAATCCAGGAAATATTGGTAATGAAAAGAAAATAAAAGAGGTTATAGCTTCAGCAAAAGATAAAAATATACCCATTAGAGTAGGTGTAAATGCAGGTTCCCTAGAAAAAGATTTACAAATGAAATATGGGGAGCCAAATGCTGATGCTCTAGTAGAATCTGGAATGAGGCATGTTGAAATACTTAAAAAAAATAACTATGAAAATTTTAAACTTAGCATTAAGTCTTCAGACATCTTCATGGCTGTAGAGAGTTACGAGAAGATTTCCAATTTAATTGATCAGCCATTACATCTTGGGATTACAGAATCTGGTTCACTTAAAACTGGAACAGTTAAATCATCAATAGGACTTGGATTACTCTTAATGAAGGGGATTGGAGATACTATAAGAGTTTCTTTAGCTTCAGACCCAATAGATGAGGTCAAAGTTGGTTGGGAAATGCTAAAGTCCTTGAAAATCAGATCAAGAGGTGTAAAAATTGTCGCCTGCCCAAGCTGCTCAAGACAAAACTTTCAAGTGATTAGCACAGTAAATAAACTTGAAACAGAACTATCTGAGCTTAAGGAAGAAGTAACATTGGCTGTAATAGGGTGCTATGTCAATGGCCCTGGAGAGTCAAAGATTGCAGATGTTGGTGTCACTGGAGCAGATCCAAAGCACTTAATTTATCTTGGAGGAAAGCCAGCATATAAAGTTGAAACTAAAGACCTAGAAAAAGCTTTAGTAAAAGAAGTGATGAAAATTGCCGAAAATAAAAGAAATACAATTTTAAAACAATGAATGATTTAAAAACTATTAGAGGAATGCCAGATCTATATGGTAAGGATATAGAAGCTATTTCTATGATAGAAAAAACTTGTAAAGAAGTATTTCTAGGCTTTAATTATTCAGAAGTTAGAACACCTTTAATTGAATATAAGTCGTTATTTGAGAGATCAGTTGGAGAGTCATCTGAAATAATTCAACAAAAAGAGGTATTTGAGCTAGATGATAGAAAAGGTGAAATGCTTTGCTTAAGACCAGAAGGAACAGCTGGTCTTGTAAGATCGTTGATTACAAATGGTCTTGATGACGAGGAAATCAAAAAATTTTTCTACATTGGTCCAATGTTCAGATATGAAAGACCTCAAAAAGGAAGAAAAAGACAGTTTTTTCAAGCTGGAGTAGAGCTTATTGGCAATGCAATTTATGGAGATTTAGAAGTAATCCAAGTAGCTAAAATGATTTTAGATAAATTAGGCATTGAGTCGAATTTAGAAATAAATTTTTTAGGTGATAACGAGAGTTTGGAAGCATATAACAAATACTTAGATGATTATTTATCAAGATCAAATGAAGTGCCAGAATATGTTAAGAAAAATCCCATAAGGGCTTTGGACTCAAAAGATGAAAAAGTAAAAAAACTTATGTCAGAGGCCAAAAGCATTGAAAGCTTTCTAAATGAGAAACAAAAAAATAAATTCTTAGATATTAAAAATAAGTTGAATGAGCTAAAGATTAATTTTAGGGAAAACAAAAATCTTGTTCGTGGACTTGATTATTATAATGGTCTAGTTTTTGAATTTACCTCTTCTGAACTTGGGGCACAAAACGCAATTATTGGGGGAGGTAGATATGATGGATTAATTGAAAGTTTAGGAGGAAGAAACTTACCAGCAACTGGCTTCGCATTAGGAATTGACAGATTAAGTGAGATGATAAAAACATCTATTTTACGGAAAGATGTTTTTATAGGATGTGTTGATGAGAGTTCTGTTCCATATGCACAAAAAATTGGATCACAATTAAGAGGCACCAACTCTGAGTTAGTAATTGAAAATTATCTTGGCAGCGCTAATGTTTCAAAGCAACTAAAAAAAGCTAATTCTCAAGGATTTAAATTTGCTATTATAGTCGGCCAAGAGGAGATAAAAGCTGAAAAAGTAAAACTTAAATATCTAGAGGATGATAAGGAAGATATTGAGTGCACCATAGATGAGCTAGTGGAGTTTTTAAATGATTGACCAAATCTTGAACTTTTTTAAAAATAAATATTTTTTAATAGCTTTAGCTTTATTGGTAGTATTTACTGCCATCTACCAATTTTTAGATTACCAAAATAAATTAAAAAATGATGATGAGTTTAAAAAGCTTATTAGTTTTAATGAAAAAGTAATTATTGAAGAAACAGATTTTAATGAACTTATGGAGGAGTCGGAAAAATTCACAATTTTTGGTTATAAGCTTATTGTTAAGTCACTTTTAGCGCAAAAGGCAATCGAAAATGAAAACCTAATTAGTGCAAGAAATATTTACAATCAATTATATGTAGATGGTATGAGCTCAAATTTAGGAAGAGACAGCAGGTCTATTATTAATTCTGAGATAATTGAAAATATAATTAGAATTAATATTCAATTAGATGATTTTGAAGAGGGGAAAAAGTTCATTAATTCATTAGAACAAAATCAAAGAAACTATGAATTGGAGGGAGATTTTTATAAATATTTCAAACAATTCGACGAAGCAAACAACTCATATGATAAAGCTCTTGAAGAGGAAACTGATGAGGGCAAGGTTAATTTTATTAGATTAAAAAAGGTTTACAGCAATGACTAATTTCCTTAAGCACATTTTAATTATTTTTTTAATTACGAGTTGCCAATCATTAAATAATATAGGCAACAATATTGGCAGCACTATTGGTTTTATAGAGGAAGATCCTTTTGCACCTACTAAGATCCAAACTGATTATGAAAATTTTCTCAAGAGTAATTGGATAAAGAAAAATACAAACTCATTTAAATTTTCTGAATTAGGAAAAAAACGCCCAGCAAAAAATCTTTTTTTCGCATCATCAGGCGATAGACTTTTTAATATATTTGATAATTTAGAAGTTATTGATATCACTACTGGAGAAACATTAAAGGAAGTCTTAATTAATGAATCTGTTATGTCAGGTGTTGCAGCTGGTTATGGTGTTTTTGTATATGTAGGGGAGAATGGAGAAATTTTTGTAAACAATATCGAGAGTGGAGAAAACAGATGGAGTGCAAAATTAAATGATCAAGTTTTATCTCCTGCACTAATTACTTCAAGATATATTCTTGTACAAACATCGTCAGATGTTTTGCATGTTTTTAATTTAAGTGATGGAGAAACTGTTTGGTCAAAAAAAGCACAACCATCGCTTTTATCTATCAGAGGCACATCTTCGCCAATGCTTTATGAGGGCTTAGTTTTTACAAGTTTTTCAAATGGTAGGCTCTCAGCTAACAGAATCACAGATGGAATTCAGTTATGGGAAAGGCCAATTTCAGTAATCAAAGGTTCAACAGAGTTAGAAAAGCTTAAAGATTCTGATAGTCAAGCAATTGCTTTCGAAGAGAGTGTTTATGCAGCTAATTTTAATGGTTCTCTCACACGATTTAATATTCGAGATGGAGAGAAGATATTTTCTGTTGATCTATCAACCTCTAAACCGTTATTAATGTGGAGAGATACACTGCTTTCAAGCAATACAGATGATGAGATAATTCAATTTGATGCCCTTAATGGTAATGAAAAATGGCGTAATTCTAGCTTTAAATATAGAAAACTATCAAACCTTGTTATTCATGATGGAAATTTACTTTTCGGAGATTACGAAGGCTATATACATAAATTGAATCTTCAAAATGGAGAAATTTTAGGAATTTCAAAATCTAAATTAAATTCAATAAAAAATATTGCTGTAATTTCAAATGATTTAATTATCCAGGATGATTTGGGATCAATTGAGGTTCTAAGCATCTTTTGAGCTATGAAGACTTTAGCATTAGTTGGAAGAACTAATGTCGGTAAATCTACTATCTTCAATAGATTTGCTGGCTTCAAATCAGCAATTGTTTCAAACCAAGAGGCTCTCACTAGAGATAAAAAAGCTGTTGTAATAAAAAAAGAAAACAAAGTTTTCAATTTAATTGATACTGGAGGGTTTTTTCCATCGGAGAAAGGTAATTTTGATGAGTTAGTTTTTTTTAAAACCCAAGAGGCTATACAAAATGCAGATCTAATTTTATTTGTGGTAGATAAAAAATTTGGCTTATCACCTTTTGATAGCGAGATCTCAAAAGTCTTAAGGAAATCAGAAAAAAAGGTATTTCTTCTTATAAATAAAATTGATTTTAAAGAGGGCAGTGTTGAGGATTTCAAAAAGCTTGGTTTTGAAAATGCTTTTGAGATTAGCGCTGAACATAACTTAGGCTTTGAAAAGCTGATAAAACGAATCTTGAAACATTTACCTGAAAATGAAACTCAAGAGGATATTAATCACCCAAAAATAACAATAATTGGGAAGCCAAATGTTGGAAAATCTTCACTCTTAAATGCTATATCAAAACAAGACTTAATGATAACCTCGCCTGTTTCTGGCACAACCATTGATGCAGTAGAATTTGAGATAAATTACAAGGGAAAGAAGTACAGATTTGTTGATACTGCAGGCGTTAAGAAAAAATCGAAAACGATACTTAAAGAAGAGAAGTTATCAACAAGTAAAAGTTTTAGCGCAATCGAATATGCTGATCTTTGTTTAATGGTTCTTGACGGGTCCGATCAATTCAATGAGCAAGATTTGAAATTAATAAGCAAGATAAACGATGTGGGAAGGTCAATGATAATAGTGATTAATAAATTAGATTTATTCAAAGGAGAGGAGAAAAAAGTACTTGAAAGATTGGTATTAATGGCACCCTATCTTGATTCATACCCTAAAGTTTTTCTCTCAGCTTTGCAGGCCGAAGGATTAAAAAATTTATTTAATCAAATCTATAGGGTTCAAGAAAATTCCGATAAAGACATTAAAACTAACAAGTTAAATGATTTATTACATGAAGCCTTAGAAAAGCAACCGCTACCATATAAATCAAGTTTTAAGCCAAAAATTAGATTTGTACATCAAGGTGGTAAAAATCCACATATCATAACGATGCACGGCAATTCATTGAATAAAATTGATGGCAGCTACAAAAGATACCTCATAAAGTTTTTTTCAAAAAAATTAAATCTTCTGGGTGTGAATATAAAATTGAAATTTTTAAATACTAAAAATCCTTTCAATACGAAAAAATAAAGCAATTTATATTTAACTTTTCTATAATATTTACAAAGAATGGCAAGGCGTCCCACATTTATAAATCTTTTGATAATTAAGCTTCCGCTTACTGCTATGTCTTCAATAAGTCATAGGTTGTCTGGAATTATAAATTTTTTTATTTTACTTCCCGTTTTCACTTTTATCTTCCTCACAGATTATCTTTCAAAAGGGAGTGGTTCCTGGGATATCGACAAATTTAATTTTGAAATAAAAATTTTAATTTCGTTAGCATTATTATCTGTTACATACCATATATTCTCTGGCATTAGACATATGATTGCTGATTTTACAAGTTATGGTCATGAACTCGATTCAGCACGATTAACTGCGATAATTTCTTTTTTACTTACATTTATCTTTTTTGTTTTAATTCTTTTTGAGGTTTGGTGAGATGGGTACTTTATTGTGGTATTTTCAAAGGGTAAGTGCTTTGATAGTTTTTTCATACGTGCTAACAATATTTTTTTCTTACATATTTTTCGATTTTAGTTCATATGAGCTTTGGAGAAATTTCATAACTACCCCAGAAATTAAGCTATATACGACGATCTTTTTATTGATATCTTTTTCACATGGTGTTCAGGGTCTAAAGGCAGTTGAGGATGATTACTTATCTGAGAGAACCTTAGGGTTTTTATCTGCAAATATTGCAAAGCATTCTTCTCTAGCAAGATTGTTATATAGATTTGTAATTTTGTTGGTAATTTTTGTAACAAGTTACGTTTTTGTAATATATTATTTGGTCGATTTATAGATAAATAGTGTTTATAATCTGATATAATTGAAACTGATAAATGAGTAAAATACCTTTTTCTGAAAAAACTTACGATGTAGTTATCATAGGCGGTGGAGGCTCAGGCCTCAGAGCCTCTCTTGAAATAGCAAAATCTGGTTTAGATGTTGCTGTAATCTCAAAGGTTTTTCCTACAAGATCACATACGGTTGCTGCACAAGGGGGGATAACATGTGCTATAGCAAGCGCAGACCCTGATGACGATTGGAGATGGCATATGTTTGATACTGTTAAAGGTTCAGACTATATAGGCGATCAAGATGCCATTGAATATATGTGTTCAGAGGGCCCAGAGACTGTATTTGAACTAGAACATATGGGTCTTCCTTTTTCAAGATTTGAAAACGGCAGAATATACCAAAGGCCTTTTGGGGGTCAATCAAAAGAATTTGGAGAAGGAGGTCAAGCGGCTAGAACATGTGCGGCTGCAGACAGAACAGGCCATGCTTTATTGCACACTCTTTATCAGGCTAATTTAAAGGCAGGAACAAACTTTTTAAATGAATGGTTTGCAGTTGATCTCATTGAAGGGAAGAGTGGTTGTATTGCAGGTGTAAGTTGTTTTGATATGGAAACTGGAGAAGTTTCAATAATTAAAACTCAAGCAGTTGTTCTTGCAACAGGTGGTGCTGGGCAAGTATATGAGCAAAATACAACTTCGTTGATTTGTACTGGAGATGGTTTAGGAATGGTGCTTAGGAAGAACTTTGCATTACAAGATATGGAGATGTGGCAATTTCATCCTACAGGCCTCTATGGTAATGGTTCTCTAATGACAGAAGGATGCAGGGGTGAGGGAGGTTATCTCATCAACTCAGAGGGAGAGCGTTTCATGCCAACTTATGCACCTAAAGCTAAAGATCTAGCTTCGAGAGACGTAGTTTCGAGATGTATTATTCAAGAGATAATGGCAGGACGTGGCTGCGGTGATAAAAAAGATCATGTCCTTCTGAAAATCGATCACCTTGGAGATGAAGCAATTATGAAAAAGCTTCCTGAAATAAGAGAAATTTCAATGACATTTGCAAATGTAGATCCGATAAATGAACCAATTCCTGTAGTTCCTACATGTCATTATATGATGGGCGGCATTCCAACAAACATCAATGGACAAGTAATTACTCAAGAGAACGGAAAGGATAAAGTTGTTGATGGTCTCTACTCAATAGGTGAGGCTGCTAATGTTTCTGTACACGGAGCGAATAGACTTGGTGGAAACTCACTTCTTGATTTAGTAGTTTTTGGAAGGTCTGCAGGCAAACACATAAATAAACAGTTCAAAAAAGGGGAAGTGTTAGATATTTCAAATGCAGAAATTGAAAAATCATTATCAACACTACAAACACTTGAAGATACAAAGAAAGGTGAGACTGTTTATGCTCTTAGATCAGAAATGCAGAGCATAATGCAGAACTATTTTGGTGTTTATAGAAATGAAAAACTCATTAAAGAGGGAATTAAAAAGCTTGAGGATGTAAACGTTAGGACAAGGAATATTCATATGAATGACAAGTCAAAACAGTTTAACTCAGAGAAAGTTGAAATCTTGGAATATCTAAATTTAATAGAAATTGCAAATGCTACAGCCTACTCTGCACTTGAAAGAAAGGAAAGTAGAGGAGCTCATGCAAGAGAAGACTATCCTGAAAGGGATGATGCAAATTGGCTATGTCACTCTTTATTTTTCAAAGATGGTAACAAAGTTTCAAAAAGGGACGTAAACTTAAACCCTAAAGAAGTAGAGGCATTTAAACCAAAAGCCAGAGTTTATTAATGGAAAAGCTTAACCTGAGCATTTATAGGTATGATCCAAGCAAGGATCAACGACCTTATATGGCAGACTATAAAATTGAATCTGAATCAGTTGGAAATATGATGGTTATAGATGCTATTAGAAAAGCACAAGAATTAGATTCAACACTTACATTTAGAAGATCATGTGGACAAGGAGTATGTGGTTCAGATGGGGTTAATATGAATGGACAAAACGGATTGGCTTGTATAACGTCAGTATCTTCCGTATCAGTAATGAATAAACTTGAAATAAGACCATTACCGGGATTGCCGGTTATCAAAGACCTTATTGTAGACATGAAACCTTTCTATGATCAGTATGAAAAAATCAAACCATTTTTATCAAATGAGGAAGAGGTTGATACAGGCCATGAAAGACTTCAAAGCCCTGAGGAAAGAGAAAAATTAGATGGTTTATATGAATGCATATTGTGTGCGTGTTGCTCAACTAGTTGTCCTTCATTTTGGTGGAACCCAGAAAAATTTGTAGGACCAGCTGCATTACTTCAAGCTTATAGATTCATAGCTGATACTAGAGACAAACAAAAAAAATCAAGACTAAAAAAATTAAATGATGCATTTAGTGTTTACAGATGCCATGGAATAATGAATTGTACTTCAGTGTGCCCCAAAGGCTTAAACCCTTCGAAGGCAATAAATGAAATTAAAAAGGAGTTAAGAAAAATAGGATAGTGTCAAAGTCAATAGAGGAGAGGCTTAGAGAAAGTTTTAAATATGGGGGAAATTCAGAATTTCTAGAAACCCTTTACGAAGAATATCTAATAGATCCAGAGAATATAAAACCTGAGTGGAAGAATTATTTTGATTCAATTCAAAATGGAAAAAACGATGTAAGCCACAAATCAATCACAAAACAGTTCAGGAATTATAAAATTTCTAAGATTCCACAAGTAAATTCCAAGAGCTCTAAGTCTTCAGATGTTCAGAATCTAATCAATGCTTATAGAAGGCGAGGTCATGAAGTAGCAAAAATTGACCCATTGAATCTTAGAAAGGCTAAAGAAGTGCCTGACTTAAATTTAAATTTCCATGATCTTAATGAAGCCGATCTAGAGGAAAGTTTTTCAATTTCAAATTTTCTTGATTCAAAAACCATGAAACTTTCAGAAATAATTAGTTCGATATCTAAAAGCTATACTTCATCGTTGGGGTATGAATTTATGCATATTATGAGCAGCAAAACAAGAGCTTGGTTTATAGATAAAATTGAAGGAAAAGATACACCATATGATTTTTCTAACCCAGAAAAAGAACATATCCTTAAGAGAGTTGTAGACTCAGAAAGCTTAGAAAAATTTTTAGCAGCAAAATATCCAGGGGCAAAAAGATTTGGTCTTGAGGGGGGTGAATCACTAGTTCCTCTTTTAGATACAGTTATTGAGGAGCTTGGCTCTAAAGGTGCTAAAGAACTTGTTATGGGAATGTCTCATAGAGGCAGATTAAATGTATTAATCAATGTAATGGGTAAGAAGCCAAGTGAATTATTCACTGAGTTTGATGAAGATTTTGAACAAGATGATGCACACACAGGCGATGTTAAATATCATTTAGGATATTCCTCAAATATCTTGACGAGTGGAGGACAGGTACATGTTGCTCTCGGCTCTAATCCTTCTCATTTGGAAGTAGTGAATTCTGTTGTTCTGGGCTCAGTCAGAGCAAGACAAGATAGAAGACAAGATAGTTCTATGACAAAAGTTGTTCCAATTCTTATGCATGGAGATGCATCGTTTTCAGCACAGGGTATTGTCATGGAAATATTACAGCTTTCACAAACTAGAGCATTTGGAGTTGGCGGTACTATTCACGTTGTAATAAATAATCAAATAGGCTTCACAACAAGTGTAAAAGAGGATGCACGATCAACAGACTACTGTACAGACGTTGCAAAAATGATTGATGCTCCAATAATCCATGTTAATGGTGACGATCCAGAAGCATGCGTAATGGCTGCAAAGCTAGCTGTTGAATACAGACATGAATTTAAAAAAGATATTATTTTAGATTTTGTTTGCTATAGACGCAGAGGTCATAATGAAACTGATGAGCCATTTGCTACTCAGCCTTTAATGTATAAGGAAATTACCTCCAAAGATTCTGTTACAGATTTATATTTCAAAAAATTATTAAGTAATGGAATAGTTGAAGAAGATAAATATAAAGAATTCAAGAAAAATTACAGATCACATATGGAAAAAGGTGAAACTGTAGCAGAATCACTTGCTACAGACCCTGATGAATCAATCCATTTTGATTGGACTCCATATCTTGAACCAGACATGACCAAATCTTACCCAACAGCAGTTTCTAATGAATCTTTAAAAGAAACAATGAAAACCGTTCTTGCATTTGATAAAGATTTTTTAATGCAGAAACAAGTTGGAAAGCTGTATGAGGAGAGAAATCACATGCTTTCTGGAGACCTTCCCTTAAATTGGGGATTTGCTGAAATGGCTGCATACGCAACATTATTAAAAGATGGTTTCCCTGTGAGAGTTACAGGCCAAGATAGCAGAAGAGGGACTTTTTCCCATAGACATTTAGTAGTTAAAGATCAGAATACTGGAGAGGGTTTTGTACCATTATCAAAACTAAATAAAGGAAATAAGAAATTCGAAATTTTTGACTCATTGTTGTCTGAGGAAGCTGTTTTGGGTTTTGAATATGGTTATGCATCTACCTGGCCTGAGGGATTAGTTATTTGGGAGGCACAATTTGGAGATTTTGTTAATGTTGCTCAGGTAATAATAGATCAATTTATTGTTAGTGCAGAGACTAAGTGGAATAGGCTATCTGGCTTAACTTTATTTCTACCTCATGGATATGAAGGCCAAGGCCCAGAACACAGTAGTTGTAGGCTTGAAAGATTTTTACAACTTTGCGCACACGATAATATTCAAATATGTATTCCAACTTTACCTGCACAAATTTTTCATTTACTTAGAAAACAGGCAATTAATCCATCCAGAAAGCCCCTGGTAGTTTTAACTCCTAAAAGCCTGTTAAGAAATCCTCAAGCAACTTCAAAGATCGAGGATTTAAGCAACGGTACTTTTAGAAATATAATCATTAATAAGAGTAAGAATTTACCAAAAAGAGTAGTTTTTTGCTCTGGTAAAGTGTTCTTTGATTTACAAGATGAAATTAATAAATTGAAGGTCAAGAATATTGAGCTGGTTAGGTTGGAGCAATTATATCCATTTCCAGAAAGCGAACTTAAAAGTTATACAAGAGATTTAAAATGTAAAGATTTCCTCTGGGTTCAAGAAGAGCCAAAAAATATGGGGGCTTGGTTTATGATAAGACACAGACTTGAGGAAATCCTAAATGAAACAAAAAAAGGATTTAAACTCAATGTTTTAGCGCGAAATTCATCAGCAGCCCCAGCAGGAGGATATCAAAAATATCACTTTAAACGTCAAAAAGAGATAGTTACTAAAGCTTTAGAGTTATAGAATATTCAAAATGGCTGAAGACATAAAATCACCACAATTTCCAGAATCAATTTTTGAAGGAACTCTATCTACTTGGCTTAAAAAAGAGGGCGATACATTTGAACAAGATGATGTTTTGGCAGAAATTGAAACAGATAAAGTTGTAATAGAAGTAACTGCTCAAAGTGATGGGCAGTTAGAGAAAATTATTATTCCGGAGGGTTCAGTTATTAAAAGTCAGGAAACAATCGGAAATTATTCAAAAAAAATCACTAAAAAAGATAACAAAGACAAAACGAAACCAAAAGTTGAAGAAGTAAAAACAGCACAAACTGAAACGCAAGAGAAAGTAATGGAATCTCCAAAAATTACCTCAAAAAAAGAAGTTAAAGGAAAAATAGGACCAGCAGCAAAAAAATTACTACAAGAAAAAAATTTAACAACTGAAAATATTACCCCAACAAGAAAGAAAGGAATCATAACTAAAGAAGATATCCTTAAAGCTGCTGAAAATAATCAGTCTGTTGAGCCTGAAAAAGTCACAGAAAAAATGGAAATTAAGGGCGATTCAAAAAGAGTGCCAATGTCACGACTTAGAAGTGTCGTAGCTAAGAGACTCTTGGAGTCACAAGCTCAAACAGCATCATTGACAACTTTTAATGAGGTGGATTTATTTGAAATAAAGAAACTTAGAGAAAAATATAGGGAAAGTTTTGAGAGTAAGTATGGCGTAAAGCTTGGGTTTATGGGTATGTTTATTAAAGCATCAAGCATTGCATTGCAGGATATGCCTATTGTAAACGCGTCTATTGATGGCGAAGATGTTGTATATCATGGATTCCAAGATATAGGTGTTGCAGTCTCGTCTGAAAGGGGATTGGTTGTGCCTGTAATAAAAAATGTTCAAGAATTGTCAATTGCTGAAATAGAAAAGGAAGTAAGAGATTATTCAATAAAAGCAAGAGAAGGAAAACTAGAAATGGATGATATTACAGGAGGCACATTCACAATCTCAAATGGTGGTGTGTTTGGCTCTCTTCTTTCAACACCAATATTAAATCCACCTCAGTCTGCAATTTTAGGGATGCATAAAATTCAAGATAGACCAATGGTTATAGAAGGAAAAGTTGAAATTAGGCCTATGATGTATCTTGCTTTAACATATGACCACAGATTATTAGATGGTAAGGATGCAGTATCATTCTTAGTAAAAATAAAAGAGTTATTAGAGTCACCAGAATCAATGATATTAGGAGTATAAATGGATTACGATGTAGTTATAATAGGAGGCGGCCCTGGTGGATACGTCGCTGCAATAAAATCAGCTCAGCTAGGAATGAAAGTTGCTTGCGTAGAGTATGACGAGGATTCAAATGGCAAACAAAAAATGGGTGGGACCTGCCTGAATGTAGGTTGTATTCCATCAAAATCATTGCTAGATTCCTCTTATAAATTTAAACAAATTTCTGCAAGCTTACCTGAGCACGGCATCAACGTATCAAAAGCAAATTATGATCTATCAAAAATGATGGATAGAAAGAACGAAATAATAAAAAAATTAACCTCAGGCGTATCACAACTTTTAAAACATAATAAAGTTGAGAGTATCTTTGGGAAGGGGAAATTAATTAGTAAAAATGAGATAGAGATATCTGATTCAAAAGGAAAGAAAAAAACACTTAAAGCAAAATATATTGTTTTAGCTACAGGATCTAGACCAATTTATCTAGATTCAGTGCCTTGGAATGGAACAAATATTGTTGGAAGTGCTGGAGCTCTTGAGTTTAGCAAAACTCCAAAAAAACTGGCAATCATAGGGGCTGGAGTAATTGGTTTAGAACTAGGTAGTGTTTGGTCAAGACTTGGCTCAGAAGTTGAAATTTTCGAAGCAGAAAAAACCTTTTTACCAATGCTAGATGATGATATATCAAGACTTATTGAACGAGAATTTAAAAACCAGAACGTAAATATTAATCTTGGTGCTATGGTTAAATCATCAAAAAACAACAGAAGTAGTGTCACTTTGGAGATTGATTTTGCTGGCCAGGTTGAAAAACGAAAGTTCGATAAAGTTATAGTTGCTGTTGGAAGAAAACCTTTTTCAGAAAATTTATTAGCGAAAGGATGTGGGCTTGATGTCGATGAGAAAGGCTTTATTGAGGTAAACAATTTTTGCCAAACCAAACTTGAGAATATTTATGCAATTGGAGATTTAGTGAGAGGACCAATGTTGGCTCACAAGGCAATGGAAGAGGGTGTAATGGCAGCTGAACGAATAGCAGGTAAAAAAATGGAAGTTAACTATGATCTAGTTCCAAGTGTAATATACACACACCCTGAAATTGCGTGGGTTGGAAAAACAGAAAAACAACTTAAGCAAGAGAATATAGAATTTAAAAAGGGTAGCTTTCCTTTTGCTGCAAGTGGAAGAGCCCTAGCGGCTGGAGACTCAGTTGGTGCAGTAAAAATTCTTGCAGATAAAGAAAGCGATCAAGTTTTAGGAGTTCAAATATTTGGAAATTCCGCGTCAGAAATATTACAACAAGGACTCATAGGGATGGAATTTTCAGCAAGTTCAGAAGATTTTGGGTTAACAATGTTCAGCCATCCTACTGTTTCTGAAGCATTGCACGAAGCTGCACTTGCAGTTAATAAGCAAGCAATTCACATAGGAAATTAATGAATTTGCATGAATTTCAAGCGAAAGAGTTTTTCGAACTATACGATTTACCTGTCTCAAAAAGATCAATCATTACTAAAAAAGAGGATATTAAATCAGCATTTTCAGCTATTGATTCTTCTAAAGGCTGTGTAGCAAAGGTACAAGCACATACAGGTGGTCGTGGAAAAGTTGGTGGGGTAAAAGTTTGCAAAACAATTCATGAAGTTGAACTGTTTGTAGAAAAGTGGCTAGGGAAAAATATCATAACGATTCAGACAGGAGATTTAGGCTTGCCAGTTAATATTTTATCTCTGGAAGAATTAACAGATATTTCAAGAGAGATTTATTTTAGCTTAGTAGTAGATAGAGGAGAAAAAGCGATTTCCTTGATTGTTTCAGAGGCTGGCGGCATGAATATAGAGGAAGTTGCTGAAGAAACTCCTGAAAAAATTTTAAAAGCTAAGTTAGATGAAAATTTTGAGCTAGAAAATACAGAAATAATGAAAATATCTGATCTTCTTAACTTTAACGAGAAACAAAAAGATCAATTTAAAACAATAGTTGAAGGGTCAGCTAAATTATTTAAAGAAAAAGACTTGAGTCTTTTAGAGATTAATCCTTTAGTAGTAATGGCCAATGGTGATCTTCTTTGTCTAGATGCAAAAATCAATGTAGATGAAAATGCTCTTTTTCGCCAAGAGGAAATTGAATTAAAAAGAGACTCAACTCAAGAAGATTCAAGAGAATATGAGGCGAAAGTAAATGATTTGAGTTATGTATCCCTAGAGGGAAATATTGGTTGTATGGTAAATGGAGCTGGTTTAGCTATGGGAACAATGGATACTATTAAGCTTTATGACGGAGAGCCTGCAAATTTTTTGGATGTGGGCGGAACGGCAACGAAAGAGAGAGTATCAAAAGCACTTGAGCTTATTCTTTCAGATAAAAAAGTAAAAGGAATATTAGTCAATATTTTTGGTGGAATAGTAAGGTGTGATTTGATAGCACAAGGAATAATTGATGCCGTGGAGGAAATAAAAGTATCCATTCCGATGGTAATAAGGCTTCAAGGAAATAAAGCAGATGAGGGCAAGAGGCTTCTTAATGAATCGGGTTTAAATATTATTGGAGAGGACTCTTTACAAGAAGCTTCAAAAAAAATCGTGAACTTAGTCAAATGAGTGTACTTATTGATAATAATACTAAGGCAATCTTTCAAGGATTTACTGGCTCACAGGCAACTATGCATGCAGAACAATGTATAGATTACGGAACAAATATAATTGGTGGTGTAACTCCTGGAAAAGGTGGTCAAGAACATCTAAACAAACCAGTTTTTGATTCGGTAAAAGATGCATGTGCTTTTGACGAAATTGATACCTCAGTAATTTTTGTTCCAGCAAAGTTTACAAAATCTGCAATACTTGAAGCAGCTGAAAATGGTATAAATTTAATAATTTGTATCACTGAAGGAGTCCCAGTCTTAGACATGATAGAAGTTACAAATATTTTAAAAAGTTTTCCGGGAACAAGACTTGTTGGACCAAATTGTCCAGGAGTTATTTCTCCAGGAAAGTCAAAACTTGGAATAATGCCTGCTTCCATCCATAAAGAAGGTAGTGTTGGAATAGTTTCAAGATCTGGAACACTTACTTATGAAGCTGTAAAACAAACTTCAGATGTTGGTTTAGGGCAAAGTACATGCATTGGAATTGGTGGAGATCCAGTTAATGGCACTTCATTTATAGACTGTCTAAAAATGTTTGAGAATGATAATCAGACTGAATCCATAGTCATGGTTGGTGAAATCGGCGGCACAGCAGAAGAGGAAGCAGCTGAGTACATAAAATCAAATATTTCAAAACCAGTTATCTCTTACATTGCTGGAGTAACTGCTCCGAAAGGAAAAAGAATGGGCCATGCAGGAGCAATTATTTCTGGTGGAAAAGGAACTGCACAAGATAAATTCAAAGCATTAGAAAGTGCAGGAGTAAGAGTAGTTACAGACTTAAACCTCATTGGATCTAAGCTTAAAGAGCTGCTTTAATCTATTCTTTTTATATCTAAGTCGCATTGAATTTAATACAGCACTTATAATAATTCCAAAAATCATACCAATCCAAATTCCTTGTGCACCATCAGGAAATAAACCATTTGAATTGAAAGCTAAAAACATTCCTAATGGCAGTGCCACAAGCCAATATGAAATAATCATAATAACCATTGTTGCAAAAGTATCTTTGTGACCTCTCAATGAACCTATCGCACTAAAACCTATAGCATCAGGAATCTGAAATATTGCAGCTAACATTAATAAAGTTACAGCAATTTCAGCAACATCTATGTCTCTTGTATACAAACCTACTAAAAAACTATGAAAAAATATAATTACGAGAAAGTTTATTAAAGCAAGAAAAAAGGAAATTCGCATAGAAAAATTTGCTGCATAATTTGCCTGAAGAAGTTTCTTTTCCCCAATTAAATTACCAACTCTGACAGCAGAACAAAGTCCAAGTGATAAAGGTATCATAAATAACAATCCAACGAGGTTAATTGCAACTGTATGAGCAGCAAGAGTGTTTGCACCAAAGAAAGATATTATTAAAGCCGCACCGCTAAACATGCTTAATTCAACAAAGATTCCAAAGCTTATTGGAATTCCAAGTTTTAAAAGTTCAATATTGCTTGATATATCTGGCCAAATAAATTTGCCATACAAACTAATTTTTTTATAAGTTTTTGAAAATTTTGTTATTAAAAAAAATATTATTAGTATTATCCAGGCAACTAAAGCAGTCGCAACACCACAACCTACGCCCCCAAGATCAAAGTAAAAAATAAATAAATAATTTAATGGAATGTTTAATAAAAATGCAAAAAGATTTAGAAAGAAAACTACCTTTGTTTTTGTTATCCCCTCACTATAGCCTCGAAGAGCTTGAAAAAGTGTCATTGGAATAGCGCCAAAGGATATTGCTGAAAGGTAGCCTGTACTTATTTCAAGCATATCTCTTTCAGATTCAAGAAAATCGAAAATAAAACCAGAGCTTCTTAAAAAAATGAAAAAGATCACTCCAACTATTAATGCCGTCCAAAGGAATTTTCTAGACTTAACTTTAATCAAGGCATAATCCTTTGCTCCGTATAGTTGCGCAATAATTGGAGTTATTCCAAACATTACACCAGCTGATAAAAAAAATGCTGGATTAAAGATAGCTGCCGCAAGGCCTACCCCTGCTAAATCAGATGAGCTAGCATATCCAGCCATAATATAGTCAGTTGTTGTCATGCCATACATCACAAGCTGACTGCCCAAAATAGGAAGGCCAATTTTTAAGAAAATTTCTCCTTCTTTATTAAAATTAGTAAGATTTAGGCTGAACATTGTAAGAATTTATTCTAGCCTATAATTTAATAAGGAGTGCTATATCAATACTGATAAAAGACCATTTTGGTTAAAGAGTTTTTTTAACTCTTTGAGCTCATTTTATATTCACTATTTCCTTAAACCAAAATTTAAAAAATTTGGAAAAGGTGTAATGATTTTAAAGCCACAATACTTAAAAACTTTTGGAAAAAACATCACAATTGGTAATTTTGCAACATTGATATGTTCCTCTGATAAAAATATAGACTTAGCGACTTGGCAAACAGATAAACTAAATGGTGAACTTCAAATAGGAAAATATGTTCTTATCTCACCAGGAACTAGTATTAGGGTAGCCAAAAAGGTCATCATTGATGATAGTGTTATGATTGCATCGGATGTAACTATAACCGACTCTGACTGGCACGGTGTTTATGATAGAACTGATTATGTTGCTACCCCGAAACCAGTAATTATCAATAAAAATGCTTGGATTGGAGAAAGATCACTAATACTTAAAGGTAGTGAAATCGGAGAAAACAGTATTATTGGCGCTGGATCTGTAGTTTCTGGTGTTGTTCCGCCTAATGTCGTGTATGCTGGTAATCCAGCTAAGAAAGTCAAAGATCTTGATAAATCAGATTTTAAATCAAGGGAACAGTTATTTTCTGAATCCTCAAGTTATCTCTCAGACATGATCAAAATTGATAAAAAAACTCTTGAGGGCAACACTTTTTTTAAGTGGCTTTTTTCAATCATATGGCCGAGAAAATGAAATTATTTGTTGATGAAAACATCGCCTACGCTAAGTTCTTCTTTGAAGATGTGCTTTTAAATCAATTTCCAAATTTTTTTGAACTAACCTTTTATAAGGATGATGAATTTGATTTGGAGAAAATAAGTGAAGATGCAGCTGTGATTATTAGATCAACTTATAAAACACATAACTTAAACGTGCCCGAATCAATAAAATTATTAAGTTCCGTTTCTACAGGGGAGGATCATGTCGATAAGAATTTTCTAGAAAAAAAGAATATTCCATACCATTTTGCAACTGGAGCAAATGCCAAAGCTGTAAGAGAATATTTTTATTCTTGTTTATCAATTCTATTAAAGGAGAAAAAATTCGATAAATCTGAGGATAAGATTTTGATTATAGGTCTGGGAAATATTGGACATGGTATAGCTAAAACTCTAGAAAACTTTAATTTTAGTTTTGAAACATATGACCCTTTTAAGTCCTCAACAATTGAGAGCCTTTCTAATCTGGAAGAATTTAAAATCATTACTTTGCATGTACCTCTAACAAAAAATTCACCACATGAAACGTACAATTTTGTTGATAAAAATTTTTTAAATGAACTCAAAAATGAATCTATCATAATAAATACTTCAAGAGGTGGAGTGATCTCGGAATCAGATTTTTTAAAATTTGATAATTTGACAGTAATATCAGATGTGTTTTTAAACGAACCAAATATTGATAAAAATTTTCATCAAAAAAACTTCATCTCAACACCACACATTGCTGGGCACACAAAATCTTCCAGGTTTGAGATGACGAAAATGTCTTTAGAAAAGCTTATAAACTTTTTTTTCAATAAAAAGTTGAATGATTCATTAGTAAAAAAACCATACAAAAAAAAGAGCATTCATTTCTCCTTATCAGAAGTAGAGAATGATTTAAATAGATACGGGTTTCCAGTATCACTTCTTTTACAAATTTATGATCCTAGAAATGATAAGTTTAATTTAGTTGATTTTGCTGATGTGAGAAATGCATACCATCACAGATTAGGGTATGAAGATATTACTTCAAACAATGATTTAAATGTTTCAGAGTATCTTTTTGAATTAGGCATCGAGTAGTTGTTAGTAAATTAATAAAAGATTCTCCGTTTAATTCAAGTAAAAATAGTACAATTAGGTAATTAAGAGCAATGAAAAAAGTTAATAAAAATCTAACATCTGAAGAAATTTTTATTCTTCGTGACAAAGGAACAGAGAGACCATTCTCTGGAAAATTTGACACTTTTTTTGAGGAAGGCGTCTACAAATGCAAAAACTGTAATGCAGAACTGTTTAGATCGGATAGCAAATATGATGCTGGTTGTGGTTGGCCAAGTTTTTTTGAGGCAATTGACGAAAAATCAATATTATACAAAGAGGATAATTCTATTTTTGGAAGGCCACGCACAGAGATTCTTTGTGCTAATTGCGGGGGGCATTTAGGGCACTTATTTGAGGATGGTCCTGTTGAAAAAACTGGTCTAAGATATTGTGTGAATTCAATTTCTTTAGACTTTGAATCGAAGAAAAATAATTGAAAATATCAAATTTTTGGAAATCATCAGCTAGTTTCTCTCTATTAACACTTGTTTCACGTGTATTTGGGTATGTAAGAGACTTAATTTTTACAAACTATTTAGGAGCAGGGAGTATTCATGATATTTTTGTAGTAATTTTCAAAATTCCAAATGTTTTTCGAAGTTTTTTTGGTGAAGGAGCTCTTTCTCAATCACTTACGCCAAGCATAATTGAAGCTAGAACAAAAACAAATAAATTCCTTAATCAAGTATTTACCATCTTATTTATTTCTCTTGTTTTATTTGTATTTGTTGTTGAAATTTTTCCTCAATTTTTTGTGAGCATTTTTGCCCCTGGATTCTCTGCTAATGAACAAAAGTTTGATGAGGCTGTTGGGTTTCTTAGGTTAGTTTTTCCATATATCTTATTAATTTCTATAGTCGCTTTTTTTGGTGCAATACAAAATTCAAAAAAACACTTTAATGTTGTTGCTGCAACCCCAATTCTTTTTAATTTATCTCTGATAGTATTTGCTGTTTTGAATAATCAATTAACTTTACAGGTAATAGGTATATCAATTTTGTGTGCAGGGATAATCCAATTAATGTTAAATGCATTTGTCACAATGAGGTTGAGTTATCTTCCAAAATTTGATTTTAATTTTGATAAAAAATTATTGAGCTCTTTTTTTTCTAGGTTGCTGCCAGCCGTATTTGCTGCAGGCATTTATCAATTAAATGTTTTAGTTGACACGATTTTTGCATCTTTTCTTTCAACCGGAAGTCCAACGTGGCTTTATCTTTCAGATAGATTAATTCAGTTTCCAATGGGTTTGTTCGGGGTTGCAATTGCATTAGTAGCGTTGCCTGATATAACTGAACTATATATTAAAAAAGATAGTAAGAATTTTAATAAAACTTTTTTGAGAGGCTCGCTATCAACGCTAATACTTGGTTTAGCAACAATGATTTTTTACTTATTATTTTCAACAGAAATAATTAGTCTTTTATTTAAAAGAGGAGAGTTTCAGGAATTTGATGTAGCTATGACTTCAGCCAGTTTGGTTGCATATGCTTATGCTCTTCCATTTTTATTAAATTCTAAATTTTTTAACAGCATTTTTTTTGCGACATCAAAAACTAAATTTGTCTTACTGTTAGGTATAGTCTCACTATTTATAAATTTACTTTTAAACTACTTATTTATATTTATATTTGGAATGGGACATGTAGGCCTAGCTTTAGCAACTACTTGCGCAGCTTTAATAGTGTGGTTGCTTTCAATTATATTTTTAATATATTTAAGGAAATCTTTAGCATGAATGTGAGCTTTAGCGCAGCAGTAGGAAATTTTGATGGGGTCCATAAAGGACACAAAAAATTATTAGAAAAGGTGAAAAATGATGCTGATAAGAGTGGTTTGAAAACCAAAGTTTTAACCTTCAATCCTTATCCATTTGAGTTTTTTAAATGGCATAAAAAAAGAATTATTAATGAATTTGATAAAAAAGAAGTTTTAAAAGAAATAGGCATTGACGAGATTGTATCCATTAAATTTGATGAAAAATTTAGAAACCTTAAAGCAGAAGAGTTTTTCGAACTCTATATTAAGAAAGGAAAAATTAAGTCATTAACTGTTGGTAATGATTTTAAATTTGGTAAAGATAGGTCTGGTGATACAGATTTATTAAGAAATTTATGTAAAAAAAATGATATTACCTTCTCTTTATTTGAAGATTTTAAAGTAGATGGTTTGAGGGTTAGCAGTTCGATAATTAGGGAGTACTTAGAAAAAGGAAAATTTGTTGATGCAGAGAAGTGCTTAGGAAGAAAACTAAAATTCACTGGTGATGTTATTCACGGAAAGAAATTTGGTACCAGAATATCAACTCCTACAGCAAATATAGATCTTCAGAATAAAGAGTATTGCTTTAATGGTGTTTTTTTATGCTCTGTAATGGTCAATGATAAAAAATTTTTTGGGATTGCAAATTTTGGAACAAAGCCTACTTTCGATGATTTCAGACAATCATTAGAAGTCCATATTTTTGATTTTGGAGAAAATATTTACTATCAGTCATTAACTATAGAATTTTTATGTAAAATTAGAGACCAAATAAAATTTGAATCAACAGATGATTTAAAAAATCAGATTCATAAGGATATAGATAAAGCAAAATCTCTAATCAAAGACTATGAGTAACGAAAAAGATCATAAATTAAATCTGCCTAAAACATCAATTCCTATGAAGGCTAATCTAAATCAACGAGAGCCTGAATTTTTAAAAGAGTGGGATAAGAGGAATGTATATAAAAAAATCAGAAAAAATAAAAAAGGAAAAAAAGCTTTTCACCTTCATGATGGCCCACCATATGCAAATGGAGAAATTCATCTTGGACATGCTGTCAATAAGGTTTTAAAAGATATTATTATTCGCTCAAAATCTTTAGAGGGTTTTGATTCCCCCTATATTCCAGGTTGGGATTGTCATGGACTTCCTATTGAGCATCAGGTTGAAAAAAAATTAGGAAAGAAAAGAAAGGAAATAAGTAAGTCTGAATTTAGAGACTTATGTAGGGAATACGCAAAAACACAGATTAAACTTCAAGAGAAAGATTTTGTCAGATTAGGTGTATTTGGAGATTGGAAGAATAGATATGCATCTCTGGATCAATCCTTTGAAGGTGAGGCTATCAATGCATTCTCAAGAATCTTTCATAATGGCCATGTTGAAAAGGGTCTCAAACCTGTCCATTGGTGTCTAGATTGCGGATCCTCTTTGGCTGAAGCGGAGGTTGATTACTTAGATAAAACATCAAGAGCTATTGATGTTAAATTTCGCATTGATGAGACTTTAGAGAAAAAATTCATAAAACAGAATAAATTGCCAGAACATAGTAAAGTTTTTGCAGTAATTTGGACAACTACACCATGGACTATTCCAGGCAATCAAGCAGTATGCCTAAATAAAGATATTGAATACTCTTTGGTAGAAGTTACTAAAAATGAGATTTATATAATTGCATCTGAACTTGTTAAAACTTGTTTTGATAGATGGAGTTTGGAAGATTTTAAAATAATCAAAAAAATGAAAGGTACTGATTTAGACGGATTGCATTTCATTCACCCTCTCTATAACAGAACATCACCATTATTATTCAGCGAACACGTTACAACTGATACTGGAACTGGATGTGTTCACTCTGCTCCTGCACATGGCCCAGAAGATTTTGAGACGTGCTCTGAGAATGGAATTGAATTAAAAAATCCAATCTCATCAAATGGTTGTTTTAAAGATGATGTTAAACATTTTGGTGGACTACATGTAAGAAAATCAGAAGAGGAAATTATCAAAAAGTTAAAAGATGCCGATTCCTTACTATGTAATGAAGATTTTCAGCATAGCTACCCTCATTGCTGGAGACATAAAACACCATTAATTTTTATGGCAACACCTCAATGGTTTATTTCAATGACTAAATCAGGACTATTGGAGGGGGCTGAACATGGGATTGATAATGTTGAATTTACTCCTGCTTGGGGGAAAGAAAGAATGCAAATAATGCTTAAAGATAGACCAGACTGGTGTATTTCAAGACAGAGAGATTGGGGAATACCAATACCATTGATTTTTGATAAAGAAACAGGAGAACCAACAAATGATATTGAAAAAGTTTTTAACAAAGCATCTGAACAAATTAAAGAAAATGGGATCGACGCATGGAAAGAATTTGACTTTGGAGAAGACAAAGAAAAGTACGAGAAGTCTAGTGATATTTTCGATGTTTGGTTTGACTCCGGAATAACCCATCATTGTGTAATGAATGAGCTTTATGGTAATGACGTAAAGGCTGATTTATATCTTGAGGGGAGCGATCAACATCGTGGGTGGTTTCAGTCATCCTTGCTTACATCTGTAGCTATGAATGGAACTCCGCCATACAAAGGCGTATTAACTCATGGATTTGTAGTAGATGAAGATGGTAGAAAGATGTCAAAATCAATTGGAAATGTTGTTGGGCCTCAGGAAATAATAAATAATTCTGGCGCAGATACATTACGTTTCTGGATAGCTGCTACTGACTTCAGAGGTGAAATGGCTTTTTCAAAAGATATCTTTAATAGATCAGTAGATGGGTTCAGGAGAATAAGAAATACAATGCGTTTTATGATATCGAATCTCTATGATTATGATCAAAATGATCAAGTAACAAAAGTATTATTTCTTGATAAAGCGATAATTTCAAAAACAGCAAAATTACAAAACGAAATAAGAGAATTATATAAAGAATTTAATTTCCATCAGGTCGTATCAAAGATTGTAAATTTTTGTGTAAATGATTTAGGCTCCCTATATCTAGATGTCATTAAAGATAGGCTCTATACAATGAAGCCTGAATCAGAGGGAAGAAGATCTGCTCAATACGCGCTTTCAATAGTTTTAGATTTTCTGAATAAAGCTATCAGTCCAATACTTCCATTCACAGCTTATGAATTTTCTGAGAATTTATCTAATGGAAATGGAGATAAAATCTTTTACTCAGAATGGGAAGAGTACGAAAATAAACTGAATAAAGAAGAAGAAGAGGAATTTGAGCTTCTGGTACAGCTAAGGCAAAGAGCTTATCAGGAAATTGAAGAGGAAAGGAAAAAGAAAGATATAAAAAATGCATTAGATTGTGAAGTAGAAATTACACTGGAAAAGGAATTATTCGACAAAATTTCAAAATATTCTGATGAGATGAATAAAATTCTAATATGCTCAAGTTGCTCAATTTTTCTTGGCAAAGCAGAGAAAATTTTGGTAAAAAAATCTGTAAATGAAAAATGTACTCGTTGTTGGCATAAAGTAGAAGAATTAGAAAATGGAATCTGTAAGAGATGTATTAATAATATGTCAGGAGAGGGAGAGGTAAGGAGATTTTTCTAATTGAAAGATTTTTCTCTTATTGCAATACTTACTTCAATAGATATTTACCTCAAATACTTCTTTTCAACATTTACATTGAAACCTTACTCTTTTCTTCCTTTCCTTGATCTGTATGTAACTGAAAATAGAGGCATTGCCCTGAGCATGCTTGATGATTTGAATGATATGATGCAATTTGTTTTAACTTTGACAATTTTTTTTGTACTAGTTTTTTTAATTTCACAATACTTCAGAAGTGAAGGCAGATTCCAAAAATTTGCAATCATTATTATTTTTGCAGGAGGTTTAGGTAATTTTCTAGAAAGAATATATCACGGATATGTTACTGATTATCTACATTTACATATTAATAATTATTCATTATTCGTTTTTAATTTTGCTGATGCCCTTATAACATTAGGGGCTATAATCATTGTTTTTACTATAGTCAACAATAATGAAAAAAGAACTACATAAAGAGATTGTCTTAGCAAATCCAAGAGGTTTTTGTGCAGGCGTTGATAGAGCAATTGATATTGTAGAAAAATCTTTGGACAAATTTAAAGAGCCAGTGTACGTAAGACATCAAGTTGTACATAACAAAAAGGTAGTTGAAGACTTAGAGAAAAAGGGTGTTAAATTTGTAAAAGAAGTTTCAGAAATTCCTGATAATGCAGTTGCAATATTTAGTGCACATGGAGTAAGTCAAAAAGTTGAGGATGAAGCCAAAAAAAGAAATTTCATGTATTTTGATGCCACTTGTCCTCTAGTTACTAAAGTTCATTTGGAAGTACAAAAACATGCTCAAAAGGGTAGAGATATTATTTTAATTGGACATAAAGGACATCCTGAAGTAATTGGTACATTAGGCAGACATCCATCTAATTCAAATACAAAAATTTACCTTGTAGAAAATAATGATGATATTAAAAAATTGGAGATAAGTTCTCCTGAAGTTGCTTATGTAACACAAACAACACTTTCCGTAGATGAGACAAGGGAATTAATTAATTCGCTAAAAGAAAAATTTCCAGGCATTATTGGCCCGAGCGCTGATGATATTTGTTACGCAACACAGAATCGACAAGATGCAGTGAAACAATTGTCGCTTGAATGTCAGATTGTGCTTGTTATAGGATCGCAGACAAGTTCTAATTCCAATAGATTAAAAGAGTTAGCTGAAAAATGTGGTACTAAATCATTTCTAATCGACGATAAAACAGATATAGATTTAAATTCTTTAAAAGACGCTACCTCTGTTGGAATTACTGCTGGAGCTTCAGCGCCAGAGGAAATTGTTCAAGAAGTAATTTCATTTCTTGTTCCCTTAGGATTTAAAACAGTAAGAAATTTGTCAGAAAATAATGAAAATATGACCTTTAAATTGCCAAAGGAATTAACATCATGAAAAAAAATGTTGCAGTTATAGGCGCAGGAGTTTTAGGAGTGAATACTGCCTATTTTTTGGCAAAGAAAAATCAAAATGTAACAGTTTTTGATACACATAAATATGCTGGAATGGAAACAAGTTACTCTAATGGCGCACAAATAAGTGTTTGTAATTCAGAAACATGGACTCAGTGGGATAATGTAAAAAAAGGCATCCAGTGGATTTTCAAGGATGATGCACCGTTATTATTTAATCCAATGCCTAACCTATTTAGACCTTATGACACTTATTCAAAATATATGTGGATGATTAATTTCTTCATTACTACAGCACTAGGAAAATACAAAAAAAATTCTGAGAATGCATTTGCAATATCCTTAAAATCTAGAGACCTTTATTTCCAGATTGCCGATGAAGAGGGAATTGAATTTGATCTCATGAAAAAGGGAATTGTTCATTTTTATAACTCAAAAAGAGAGTTCGAAATTGCTGCTTCAAAAAAAGACTGGATTGAAGCAATGGGCTGTGAATGGGAAATAGTTGATCGCGACCAAATCTTTGAAATTGAGCCAGCTTTAAAAAATAACCACAAAATAATTGGTGGTGTTTACACAAAATCCGATGCTACTGGAGACATTCATAAATATTGCTTTGAATTGGCTAAAGTATTAGAGAAAAAATATGGAGTAGATTTTAAATTTTCTGAAACCATTCAAGATATTAAAAAATTAAATAAGCCGATATTACAAACGAATAAGAACGAATATGAGTTTGATGACATAATTTTATGTACAGGGGTTGAAACAGAGAGATTTAGAAGAAAATTTGGTGATTCTTTTAGAATTTATCCTGTAAAGGGCTACTCAGTTACCGTAGATTTAGAAGATGACAAATCTAGAGAATCTGCACCAGTTGTTTCACTTTTAGATGACCCAAGCAAGCTTGTAGCTTCAAGACTTGGTAATAGACTAAGAGTTGCTGGTACCGCAGAGCTTGCAGGTTATAACAAAGATATAAGAAGCAACAGAATAAAACCTCTATTAAAATGGATCAATGAACTTTTCCCGGAGGTTAATACAAAAAATTACCTTCCGTGGACTGGATTAAGGCCAATGTCCTCTGATATGGTGCCGATTATCAAAGAATCTAAGAGAAAAAATGTTTTTTATAATTCTGGTCATGGTCATTTAGGCTGGACTATGGGAACGTACTCCGGAAAACTTGCTGCTGATCTTGTCGATCAGTAATTCGTATCTTTAGTTATATCTGTTTAAAATAAATTCTTTATGAGAATAAGAGACTCTTTTTTTATGGATGCAAAGAAAATTCTTTCACCAAACTTTTCTGAGCGTGAGAAGAATATTGATTTAATAGTTCTGCACTCCATCAGCCTTCCAGAGGGTGAATATGATAACGACAATGTTGAGGATCTTTTTACGAATAAATTGAATTTTGACTTACATAGCTCTTTCCAAGATTTAAGAAATGTAAAAGTCTCTGCTCACTTATACATAAAAAGAGATGGCACAATAATACAATTTGTTCCTTTTAATAAGTGCGCTTGGCACGCAGGAGAATCGATATTTAAAGGACGAAAAAATTGCAATGAGTTTTCTATAGGAATAGAAATTCAAGGTAAAGTTGACGAAGAATATACTAAAGAGCAATACGAAAACCTTAAAAAAATAGTAGATGCTCTGAAAATTTTTTTTCAACTCGATGATGTTGTGGCACACTCAGAAATTTCGCCTGAAAGAAAAAAAGATCCAGGACCATTATTCGACTGGAGTAAATTAGATGAAAACTAATTTATCACAGTTCAATTTTATCTTTCTAGGTATATCTGCAGCAATTCCTACCTTTGCTCTTGGAATACCATTCGGTCTATGGCTGCTCTCAGCTGGAGTAAGTAAAGAAACCTTTGGTTTAATTACAGTCTCATCCTTAATTGTTGCATTAAATTTTTTGTGGTCTCCATTCATAAACAATATTAAGATTCCTGTACTTCATAAATTGCTTGGTTTGAGAAGATCTTGGCTTTTGCTTTCACAGGTTTCTCTATCAATATTGCTATTTACTTTGTCTATTCTTGATCCTTTGCAAAACATTACCTTAATAGTTTTAATTGCATGCTTGATTTACTTCTTCTCGTCAGTTCAAGATATTGCCCTAGATGCTTATAGGGTTGAATATGACAAGTTCTCTAGCCCTGAGAATCTCTCAACAATTTATCAACTGGGCTACAAAATAGGAGCTTTCTTAGTTGGCGCACAAGTATATTCGTTAATTGGTGAAGATAATTGGGGTTTTGTATATTTTTACTTAGCGTTTTTAATGTTAATTTTGCCCTTTTTCACCTTGATATCAAAAAAAGTAGATGAATTAAATCTAAATCAATCAACATTAACAGCATTCAAGGAAGCTTTTAAAAATCTATTCCAGAAAAATAATGTTTTGGTCCTGTTAATTTTGATAGGAGTTTATAAAATTTCTGACATAGTTTTAGGTCCGATGGCTGCTGCACTTTATAAAGAAACAGCACTTGATGATCCAAGCTTTCTCGAGATGAAGAGTTATTTTAATTTCATTGCCACATTTGTTGGTGCGGGTATTGCATTGTTAAGTATTAAATACCTCAAAATTAATATCTCAATGCTTTTGGGAGCAATATTGGTTTTATCTACAAACATACTTTTTTCTTATTTATATCTAAATCCAAGTTACTTGAATTTTATTTCAATTAATTTTTTAGATACTATCGCTCAATCATTTACGGCAGTTTGTTTTATAACATTTCTTGTTGATCTAATTGATCGTAAATTCACTGCTATACAATATGCATTCTTAGCTTCTCTTGTAATTGTTCCTGGAACAATTATAAAAGGTTCCTCAGGCTTTATTCTTGAGGGCTTTGGTTATTATAATTTTTTTATATTGATGGGTGTTTTAGCGATACCATCTGTTTGTCTTTGTTATTTGCTCCCTAGAAATTTAGAGCTAAATTTTGAAAATATTATGAAAATTATTTCAATAGCCTTAGCGCTCTCTATATTTTTAATTTCTATTTATGATTTTGACGAAAATTTCTCTAACCTTGATGATAAGCTTTTGCATTTATTGATGTATGTATTTTTAGCTGCAATAACCTTTACAGCAAGTAAAAAAACAAATTTATACATTTTATTTGCTGTTCTAATACTCATTGGAGTAGCCACAGAAGCTACACAAATGCTTTTCGGTTTGAGGAATTTCGAGTATATGGATATAATAGCCAACTCTTTAGGTGTTTTAATAGGATTTGTTTTTTATTATATTTCAGAGAAGTACTTGAAAAAAACTCAATAAAACCCTAAATATTTGCAAGTTATTGGAGGATAACAGAATATGAAAATAAGACCATTACAAGACAGAGTTGTAGTCAAAAGACAAGATGAAGAAACAACTTCAGCAGGAGGCATAGTGCTTCCTGGTTCTGCTACTGAGAAGCCTCAACAAGGTGAAGTAGTGGCCGTTGGTCCTGGAAAGAAATCTGAGGACGGAAAAGTAAGCCCAGTCGATTTGAAAGTTGGTGACCACGTTGTTTTTGGACAGTATGGTGGAAATACTGTGAAAATTGATGGGGAAGAGTACCTGATAATGAATGAAAGTGAAATCTATGGAGTTGTTGAGTAGGAGGAATTATGGCAGCCAAAGACGTAAAATTTAGTGAAAACGCAAGAGTCAAGCTTTTAGCAGGAGTCAATATTCTTGCTGATGCAGTTAAGGTAACACTCGGACCAAAGGGTCGAAATGTAATCTTAGATAAATCATTCGGAGCACCAACAGTTACAAAAGACGGTGTGTCTGTAGCGAAAGAAATAGAACTTGAAGATAAATTTGAAAATATGGGAGCACAAATGGTTAAAGAAGTTGCATCCCAAACAAGTGATCAGGCTGGTGACGGCACTACGACTGCAACTGTTTTAGCTCAAGCAATTGTAAATGAAGGCTTGAAATCTGTTGCCGCAGGAATGAATCCAATGGATTTGAAAAGAGGTATAGACAAAGCAATACATGCTGCAGTTGAAGAAGTAAAAAAATTATCATCACCATGCAAAGATAGTTCTGCTATAGCGCAAGTGGGTTCAATCTCTGCAAATGGAGATTCTGATGTTGGGGATATAATTGCCGAAGCTATGGATAAAGTTGGAAAAGAGGGTGTAATCACAGTAGAAGAGGGCTCAGGTATAGAAAATGAGCTCGATGTAGTAGAGGGAATGCAGTTCGATAGAGGTTATCTGTCACCATATTTCATCAATAATCAAGACAAGATGAATGTAGTGTTGGAAGATCCCTTCATTTTATTATTCGACAAGAAAATCTCTAATATAAAAGATTTAATACCATTACTGGAATCTGTTGCTAAAGCTGGGAAGGCTCTTCTTATTATTGCTGAAGATGTTGAAGGCGAAGCTTTAGCTACACTTGTAGTAAATAATATGAGAGGTATTGTGAAAGTAGCGGCTTGTAAAGCTCCTGGATTTGGAGATAGAAGAAAAGCTATGTTGGAAGATATTGCAATTTTAACTGGTGGTAAAGTAATTTCAGAAGAAGTTGGTTTATCTTTAGAGACAACTACAGTTGAGGATCTTGGCTCAGCTAAGAAAGTTGTACTTGATAAAGAAAATACAACTATAGTTGATGGGGCAAGTTCACAAGATATGATTTCTGGAAGAGTTCAACAGATAAGAACTCAAATTGAAGAAACAACCTCTGATTACGATCGTGAAAAACTACAAGAGAGAGTTGCAAAACTTGCTGGAGGAGTAGCAGTGATAAAAGTAGGAGCAGGATCTGAAGTAGAGATGAAAGAGAAGAAAGCTAGAGTTGAAGATGCTTTACATTCAACAAGAGCTGCTGTTGAAGAGGGAGTAGTTCCAGGCGGTGGCGTGGCATTGGTAAGATCACTACAAAAGATTGGAAATTTAGAGGGTGAAAATGAAGATCAGCAAGCTGGAATTAATATTGCATTAAGAGCGTTTGAATACCCTCTTAAAACAATAGCAAGTAATGCTGGAGAAGAATCTTCAGTGGTTGCAGAAAATGTCAAAAATGCGAAAGGTAATAGTGGTTTCAATGCAGCTACAGGTGAATATGGCGATATGCTAAAGATGGGAATTATTGATCCTGCTAAAGTTACAAGAACAGCACTACAAGCTGCTGGCTCCGTAGGCGGAATGATGATTACTACAGAGTGTATGGTGTCAGAATTACCAGCTAAAGAAACTCCACCAGCTGGCGGTATGCCTCCGGGAGGAATGCCAGATATGGGTGGAATGATGTAGTTTGAATAAATTGCAACAAAAGGGAGCTTTAGGCTCCCTTTTTTTTGTTTGTTAATTTAAAATAAATATAGGAGTTGTTATGGGAGAGTATATTGCATATTACGAATACTGGTCACAAGTAAGTAGATTTTTACATGTTTTATTTGGCATTGCCTGGATAGGTTTGCTTTATTATTTCAATTTTATTGGAGGTGGGTATTTAAAACAGGCATCTCCTGAAGCAAAGAAAGATATGCTTCAACTTCATCAGCCAAATGCATTATGGTATTTTAGATGGGCTGCAATGTTCACATTCTTAACTGGGCTGTACCTCTTATATTATGTTTCAGAAATTCCAGGTGCTTATAATGTCGGTATTTCTTTAGGTGCAACAATGGCAACAATAATGTTCTTAAATGTTTGGTTAATTATTTGGCCAAATCAGAAGAAAGTAATTGCAGGAACTGAGGATGCGGCTGATGCAGGTGCAAAGGCATTATTGGCCTCAAGAACTAATACTTTGTTCTCCTTTCCAATGCTTTATTTTATGATTTATTCTGCCCACATCAATAATGGTAATGATCCACTTCTTTTAGGTGATAGTTATGGTCCTGGATGGGGAACTTTATCACTTTGGCTTGGAGCAGCAATAATTTTAGCAATAGAGCTAAATGCTGTATTTGGCAAATTATGGAGATGGCTAGAATCTGTAAAGGCGGTAATACACTCAGGTCTCTTGCTTACAGTATTTTTTGCTTGGCTAGTTTGGTATAACTAATTTAAGCATTTTTAGAGATTTTAATTTCTTTAATAAGATTCCCTTCAATCTTTGAGGTCTCTATATTATAAGATTCAAGATTTATGCAAACATTTCCAGTTGGAATGGTATCAATTTGATCAATTACCAAACCACTTATTGTTTTCGCTGGCTCTTCGGGTAAGCTCCAGTCCATTTTTTTATTCAGCTCTCTTATTGTAACTGAACCATCTACAGTTACACTGTTGTCTTCATTTATATTTATTCCAATTTCATCCTCATCAGGATCAAATCGCCCAAGAACTTGCTCAATCAAATCTTCTAAGGTAACTAAACCAGCAATGTCTCCATATTCATCAACAACTAATGCAACTTCTTTCCCATTCTTTTGAAAGTTTTTTAGTTGTGAAAAAAGATGTGTTTTTTCAGGCACATAATAGGGTTCTATCAAAAAATCGATATTATCACCTGAAAAATCATTAAATTGCTCTATCTCTTTTGAGTGTATGAAACCAAGTATTTCATCAGAATTCCTCTTAACAACAGGCAAAAATATGTCCTTATCATTTGGAACATCATGGGATTTATTACCAATTTCCATCTTCAATACTTCATTTATTGGTATGAGAATATCTTCAACAGTAAGATCTTTGAGTTCTAAAATAGATTTTAATGCTTCCATTTCCTCTTTATCTACTTCTTTGGTTTCTTTCTCAAGAACAGATTTGAGCTCGTCTCGGTTTAAATTTTCAGAAAAGTAATTTTCATTATTTTTTATCCCAGTAAGAGAATTACTAATGTTAGTTAGTATCTCGGAGAAAGATCCAAGATATTTTGTCAAAACTTTTAGGATTCTACTTGCTGGGTAGGCAATGGATTCTGGTCTTTTAGCTGCAAAACTTTTCGGAGCTATTTCTGCAAAAATAATAATAAAGATTGTTAGTAATAAAGTTCCAATCCAGACATATTCGTCACCAAATTTTTTTATTACAAAGAAAGTTAGTAAGGCAGAAGCAGAAATATTTACAAGATTATTACCTATAAGAATTACACCTAAAACTCTATTAATTTCTTTTCTTAAACTATTTATTATTTTTGCTGATTTATTACCCTGTTTTTCTGCGTTATCGAGCTTTATTTGATTAAGAGCCATTATCGAAGTCTCTGAACCAGAGAAAAAGGCAGACAATATGACAAGAATTAGTAAAACAACTACTAAAATTATAGAAAAACTATCCATTTTGTTTATTTTTAAAATTAATCAAGAAAATCAAAGATTATTTGTGAATCTTTTATAGAAAAGGTGTAAAATTCCATTTTCAAATATTATACAGAAAAAAATGGTTGTTATAAGACTTTCAAGAACAGGGGCAAAAAAAAGGCCTTTCTATCATATTTGTGTAACTGACAGAAGAAAAAAAAGAGATGGTAATCATATTGAGAAATTAGGTTTCTTTAATCCAATAGCCAAAAAAGGAGAAGAAAAAATAAAACTTGATGTGGAGAGGTTTGACTATTGGACGTCCGTAGGAGCAATACCAAGCGATACAGTAATGACACTTTACAAAAGATCAAAGTTGAGTGAAGAGGATGTTGAAAAAATTGAAGAAAAAAAATTAGCACAGAAACAAAGAAGAAAAGAACGAGATGTTCTGAAAAAACAAGAAGAGGCCGAAAAGGCAGCAGCTGAGGCACCAGCAGAAGAGGCAGCTCCAGCAGAAGAGAATCCCTCAGAAAAGAAGGATTAGTAGTCTGAACCTTCTAGTAATAGGAAAATTTGGTAAGACCCATGGTGTTACTGGACAGATCAAAGTCTATTCATTTACTGAACAAGAAAAAGATATCTTAAATTATTCTCATTTTTTTTATAAAGACGGCAGTGAAATGAATTTAAAAATATTTACTGATGGGTCTGGAAAAATTTTTGGTCAGATTTCAGGAATTGACTCCATTGAAGCTGCTAGAGAACTTACAAATAAAGAAATTTTTATTCATAAGGACATGCTTCCAGAATTAGGTGAAAAAGAGTATTACTGGGATGATTTAATAGGAGCAACTGTAAATAATTTAGAAGGGAATAAGTTAGGTATAGTCGCAAAAATAGAAAATCACGGCGCTTCAGATTTAATTTTTATAGATAATAAAAAAGGTCAAGAAATTATAGTTCCTATTGAAAACGAATTTTTTCTAAAGTTTGAAAAGGATAATAATCTAATTATTGTAGATTGGGATATAGATGAAAATTAATGTTCTTGCTGTTTTTCCTCAAATATTAGACTCCCTTAATTATGGGGTTACTGGGACAGCAATTGAAAAAAATATTTTAGAAATTCATAGGATTGATTTAAAAGATTATCCTTTGAATTCTTATGGATCTATTGATGATAAACCTTTTTCAGGTTCTGAAGGTATGATTATTTCACCTATTCCAATTTCAAAAGCGATGAACTTAGTTAAAAGCAAAGGAAAAGTAATTTATCTTTCTCCTCAAGGTAAAACACTAAATCAAAAAAAGGTCAAAGAGCTAGCAACTTTAAATGATTTAACAATAATTTGTGGTAGATATGAGGGTATAGATCAGAGAATTATTGATGAATATGTCGATGAAGAAATTTCAATAGGAGATTATGTTTTAAGTGGTGGTGAAATTGCAGCTACGGTACTTATTGACTCAATTGTTAGAAATTTACCTGGCGCTCTTGGAAATGAAAAATCACTAACCAATGACAGTTTTTCTGATGGCAGACTAAAAGGTCATTCATACACAAGACCAAGAGATTTTGAGGGAAGAAAAGTTCCAGATGAATTAGTTTCTGGAAATCATGAATTAGTGAAAGAATGGAAAATAGCAAATAGTTTATGGGTTACGAAGCAAAAACGACCAGATTTATTTTCTAATCTGCAACTTTCTGAAAAAGAAATGATATTATTACAAAAGTACGAATTAGCACAAAAAAATCTAAGGAAGGGAGATGGCTGAAAATATTCTTGATAAGTTTGAAAAAGAGCAATTAAAAGAACACCCAGAATTCAGAACTGGTGATACTGTAGTGGTTCAAGTAAAAGTAACTGAAGGAAAAAGGACAAGATTGCAAGCTTTCGAGGGTTTAGTAATAAGTAAGAAAAATAGAGGTTTAAATTCTTCCTTTATAGTGAGAAAGATTTCAAGTGGCGTAGGTGTTGAAAGAACATTTCAGACTCATAGCCCGTTAATAGATTCGATTAAAGTAAAAAGAAAGGGTCTTGTGCGACAATCAAAAATTTACTACATAAGAGAAAGATCTGGCAAATCTGCAAGGATCAAAGAAAAAATTAATTAGTGCCTTCTGATTCAAAACTTCTTATTGAAAGCTTCTTAGATTCAATTTGGCTTGAAAAAAACGTATCACAGAACACTCTTCACTCTTACAGAAATGACTTGATTAAATTTGAATCCTTTTTATCAAAAGGAGGCAAAACTGTTTTAAACGTTGATCATCTTACAATTCTTTCTTATTTAAGTAATCTCTTGGATAATGGATTTTCCTCAAAGACAATATCAAGAAATATTTCATCAATGAAATCATTTTTTAAATATTTAATAAGCTCAAAACATATTGATGTAAATCCCACAGCCAACATTGATTCTCCTAAATCAGGTCTTTTTTTGCCAACAACCCTCGATGTCGACGAAGTTGATAAAATTTTAAATTCGCCTAAAGAAACTCATTACATCGAGTTAAGAGATAAGGCTATTTTATATATGCTTTATGCTACAGGTATGAGAATTAGTGAATTAGTAAATCTTGCTAAACATAATCTTGATTTAAATAGAGGGTCAGTAAAAGTTTTTGGTAAAGGTGGAAAAGAGAGATTAATTCCCTTATCAGAAAAATCAGTTGAAATGTTAAACAAATACTTATCTTCATCTAGGGATATCCTTTGTAAGGATAGAGATCACATAAATATATTTCTCTCAACTCATGGACGACAGATTACAAGACAAAGCATTTGGCACAGAATTAAGGTTTATATCAAGAGAGAGGGAATCAAGAAAGAGGTTTACCCACATACTCTAAGACATGCTTTTGCGACTCATATGCTTAATAATGGTGCAGATCTTAGGTCTGTACAGCTTCTTCTAGGCCATGCTGATTTATCTACCACCCAAATTTATACGCATGTTGCTCAATCTGAAATAAAAAATTTACATAAAAAGCATCACCCGAGGGGATAATGAGGCGCTACATTTTTATATTTACATCACTTTTTTTCTTAAATATTTTTTCTGATGAAGAAGTAGAGAAAAAGATAAAAGCGTTACTTCCAAATGATTTGACGATTAATTTTATAGATCAAGCAGAGCTAGATGGTTTTTTTGTTGTGAACGTAGACAATAATCAAATTCTATTTATTTCAAAAGATTTTGAATATTTTTTTGTTGGAGATCTACTAAAAAAAAGATTAGATCAGGGTTACGACTCCTTAAATATAAAGTACCGCTCATTATTTGCTCAAAACCTTATAAAGAAGATAAATGAAAGAGAATTTATACAATTTAAATCTCCGAAGGAGATTACTGAAATTACAGTTTTTACCGACGTTTCTTGTGCCTATTGCAGATTAATGCATAGCCAAATAGATAATTATCTTGACTTGGGAATTACTGTAAATTATCTTGCATTTCCTCAAGATGGTCTTGTGGGAGAAGTATTTGAGGATATGCAGAAACTTTGGTGCAGTGATAACAGGAATGTAGCTATTACTGAATTAAAGAAAGGGAATGATATTGAAGCAAACGCATGCACTAACCCTGTCGAAGACCATTTTAAAACTGGAAGATTGATTGGAGCTACAGGTACTCCTACAATAGTATTAAGCGATGGAAGAATAGTGCCTGGTTATATACCAGCAGAAGAATTGATAGAAATTATAATAAATGGATAAATCTGAGATTTTATTAGACTTAAATAAAATAGCTAAGAGAATTGGCGAACTCAGGGGGTTCCTTTGACCCTGATTCTCTTGTAGGGCAACTACAAATTCTTAATCAAAAGTTAGAAGATCCTGAGATTTGGAAAGATCACATAAAAATAAGCAAGCTAAATAAAGAAAAAACCGAGAAAGAAACTAAACTTAGTGAATTTAAAGGGATTGAAGAAAAATTTAATGATATAGAAGAGACGCTAAAAATATCATTTGAAATTAACGAAGAAGGTGAAATTCCAAAGCAGTTAAAAGCTCTAACTTTACTTGAATCTCAAATTGATGATCTTGAAACAAAAAGATACTTCTCTAAAAAAAATGATCTAGCAAATGCTTTTGTAGATATTCAATCTGGATCTGGCGGAACTGAGGCACAAGATTGGGCAGAAATGTTATATAGAATGTATACACGTTGGGCAGAGGATATGAATTTTGAAATAAAGGTCGAAGAATTTTCACCTGGAGAAGTTGCTGGCATCAAAAGTGCAAGTATTAATATTTCTGGAAACTATGCCTACGGCTGGATGAGAACTGAGACCGGGATACATCGTTTAGTTAGAAAATCACCTTTTGATTCAGGAAGTAGGCGTCATACATCTTTTGCTGCTGTTTTTGTATCTCCAGAAATTGATGATGAAATAGATATTGAGCTTGATATGTCAAAGGTCCGAATTGATACATACAGAGCATCTGGTGCTGGAGGCCAGCATGTCAATAAAACAGATTCTGCAGTGCGATTAACGCATGAACCAACTGGGCTAGTAGTTCAATGCCAATCACAAAGATCACAGCATCAAAATAAAGACAGGGCTATCAAGCAGCTAAAATCAAAGCTATATGAATTAGAAATTCAAAAAAAAGAACAGGAAATTCAAAAACTAGAGGATTCAAAGACAGACATAGGATGGGGGAATCAGATTAGGTCTTATGTTCTTGATCAGTCAAGAATTAAAGATATAAGAACAAAGCATGAAGAAACAAATACCCAAGCAGTTTTAGATGGTAAAATTAATAACTTCATAAAGGCAAGTTTAAAAAATGGATTCTAAAGATTTAACAAAGGTGCAAAAAGACAGAGAGGAAAAACTTAAAATTCTTAGAGAAAAAGGTTTTAATTATCCAAATAAATTTGAAAAGAAAGATTATCTAGGCGAGATTTCATCAAAATTTAGCAAAAGTTCAAAAAGCTCACTTGAGGATAAAAAAGTTTCCATATGCACAGCAGGCAGAATAGTTCTGAAACGTGTTATGGGTAACGCAGCTTTTATGACGCTAGAGGATAGTTCTGGAAGGTTACAGATTTTTTTATCTAGAAATAAACTAAATGAAAAATTAGATGAAGCCAAAGACTTAGATTTAGGCGATATCATTGGAGTTAAAGGTATTTTGTTTAGAACAAATACTGATGAACTTACAGTAGATCTTGATTCTTTCGAGCTGTTAACAAAATCACTTAAACCAATGCCAGAAAAACATAAAGGATTAACAGATATAGAAACTATTTATCGTAAACGCTATTTGGACTTAATGAGCAATCCTGAATCAAGAGAAGTGTTTATAAAAAGAAATAAAATTATTAAGTCTCTTCGAACAAATCTTGAATCTAACGGATTTTTAGAAGTTGAAACTCCAATGATGCATCCAATACCAGGAGGAGCAAATGCAAGACCTTTTGAAACTCATCATAATGCATTAGATAAAAAACTTTACCTTAGAGTAGCCCCAGAGCTATATTTAAAACGACTTCTTGTTGGAGGATATGAAAAGGTTTTTGAAATCAATAGAAATTTCAGAAATGAAGGTATTTCGACAATTCATAACCCTGAATTTACTATGCTCGAATTCTATGAAGCATATGGAGATTTACAAACAACTGCAAAATTTATCCAGAAATTGATTCAAGATAGCATCCTTGCCGTCAATGATTCATTGAAAATTACTTATGATCAAAAAAATATTAATTTTGAAAAAGACTTTGAAATAAGGTCACTCAAAGAGTTAGTTAAGGAAGAGCTAAATGTTGAATCTTTAGAGAATGAAGAGGATATATTTGATCTTGCAAAAAAGAAAAAAATAAAAATAGAAAAAAACTGGGGTTGGGGTAAAGTGCTTCTTGAGCTATTTGAAAAGTTTGTTGAGAAAAAATTATGGCAACCAACTTTTGTTAAAGATTATCCTTTTGAGGTGTCTCCTTTATCTAGAAGAAAAGATGAAGAGAAAGAATTTACTGATAGAGTTGAGCTATTTATTGCAGGTAAAGAATTTGCAAACTTTTTTAATGAGTTGAATGATCCTCATGATCAAGAACAGAGATTCTTAGATCAAGTTAAACAAAAAGACTCAGGAGATGACGAGGCAATGTTCTTTGATGATGACTATCTTGATGCTCTATACCATGGAATGCCTCCAGCAGTAGGTGTAGGTATCGGTATAGATAGATTGATTATGCTTGCAACTGATAAGACATCAATTAGGGATGTAGTTTTTTTTCCTACTTTAAAGTAAATCTTTAACAAGCTCTCTTTCTTCAACTAATTCATTTGAAGTCAAGGCTATTCTTGATTTGGCAAATTCACTTAAAGAGAAATCTCTTACAATATTAATATTTCCCATGCCATCTGATGTAAGAGGGAATCCAGAAAAAACTCCTTCAGCTACTCCATATGAACCATCACTAAGTATTGCAGCATTAAAAACATCACCAGATCTGGTTGGGTTCTCTACTGAAGAAACTGTTTCACATGCAGCTCGTGCAGCGGATGAGGCAGATGAGGCTCCTCGGGATTTTATAATTTCTGCACCCCTTTGCTGAATTTTTGGAAGGAACTTATGTTCAACCCAATCATGATCATTTATTTTTTTATAAATAATTTCTCCATCTAGCAAAGCATTCTCTAAATCTGGAAACATAGTAGGGCTATGATTACCAAAAATGGCAAGCCTATATATATCATCCACATGCACTTGAAGTTTCAAAGCAACTTGAGCTTTTGCTCTTAATGCATCGAGCATAGTCATTGCCATCCATTTTTGTGATGGATTATTTGCATTAGTGCAGCCAATAAGAGCATTTGTATTTGCTGGATTGCCAACAACAAGAATTTTACATGAATCTTTTGCTTTTGAACCTATAGCTTTTCCTTGTTCCGTAAAAATCCCTCCATTTATTTTTAGAAGATCTGCCCTTTCTTTTATCTCCTTACCATTTAGGACTATCCCTCTCGGAATTGAGCCAACAAGTAAACACCAATCAGCATCTTCAACTGCAGAGTTGATGTTGTCATGCACTGAAATGGAACTAATATTTGAATAAGCGGAGTCTTCAAGCTCTTTAACAAAACCTGATAGTTTCTCCATTGCTGAGGGAATTTCTACAAGTGAGAAGTCAATTTTCTCATTACTCTTAAAAATTCCATTTTCACAAAGAAACGGAATAAGTGAATAAGATATTTGTCCAGCAGCTCCTGTTACAACAACTTTCATAGATTAAAAATTATCTCTATTCTATGTTTACTTGTATCTTAATTCCATTAGAATTTACATTCTGAAGATAATTTTTTAAGGAGACAACTCATGTCATTAGATTTCGAAGGTAAGGTAGCAATAGTAACAGGTTCCGGTGGCGGTATAGGAAAAGGATATGCACTAGAATTAGGAAAAAGAGGTGCAAAAGTAGTCGTTAACGATTTAGGAGGGGCTGTAGATGGTTCAGGGGGCTCTCTTACAGCTGCAGAAACTGTTGTAAAAGAAATTCAAGATAACGGTGGAGATGCAATGGCAAATGGGGCTAATGTCTGTAATCAAGATGAAGTAAAGAATATGGTCGAACAAGCAATGGAAAAATGGGGCAGAGTGGATGTTCTTGTGAATAATGCTGGAATTTTAAGAGATAAATCATTTGCAAAAATGCCTTGGGAAGATTTCGTAACAGTAGTGAACGTTCATTTACTTGGCTCAGCATTGTGCGCACATACAGTTTTTCCAATAATGAAAGAACAAGAGTATGGAAGAATAATTATGACTTCATCGTCTTCAGGATTATTCGGAAACTTTGGACAAACAAATTATGGTGCAGCAAAGATGGGTGTTGTTGGTTTAATGAATACATTAAAACTTGAGGGTGCAAAATATAATATACATACAAATGCTATAGCCCCTACAGCTACAACAAGAATGACAGAAAGCCTTTTCCCTGATGATTTTAAAGATAAGCTTGATCCAAAATACATTATTCCTGCAGTTATTTTTCTCGCAAGTGAAAAAGCTCCTAATGGTGAAATTTTGCAAGCAGGAGCAGGTGTAATTGCTAATACATATATCATGGAAACTATGGGCAAGTATTTCGGTACTGATGAAAGTTTTAATGCTGAGTCAGTTGCAGAGCATTGGCTAGAAGTTTGCGATAATAAAGATGCAAGACGTCCACTTCAAGGAGGGGATGTAGCAATTAAGCATTTTGAAACAATTGGGAAAGCTGAACAAAATAAATAGTTTCCCAGAAAGCACCGCCATAGTTGCAGACCTACAGCAGTGCAAGCTTAGGACTTAATCAAAATTAAGAGCACCACCGACCTGGTAATCGATTACTCTTGTTTCAAAGAAATTCTTTTCCTTTTTAAGGTCCATAATCTCAGACATCCACGGAAACGGATTTTCAACCCCTGCATACTCTTCAGTAAGACCTATTTGTTGCAACCTACGGTTACAAATAAATTTTAGATACTCTTCCATAACTTTTGCATTCATTCCAAGAACACCCCTTGGCATAGTATCTCTAGCATATTCAATCTCGAGATTCGTACCTTCGACAATCATATCTTTTGCACGTTTTTTCATATCATCATCCCATAAGTGTGGATTCTCGTTGATTATGGTATTTATCACATCAATCCCGAAGTTTACGTGCATAGACTCATCTCGCATAATGTATTGAAATTGTTCACTCACTCCTGTCATCTTATTCCTTCTTCCCATTGATAATATTTGTGAGAAGCCACAATAAAAAAACATTCCCTCGAGAACACAGTAATATGCAACCAAATTACTTAAGAACTCTTTATCTTTTTCAGGGGTTCCAGTTTCAAAAGAAGGATCTTCAAGTTGTTTTGTATATTTCAAACCCCAAGATGCTTTCTTTTCTACACATGGAACTTCTCTATACATATTAAAAATTTCTCCTTCATCCATTCCTAAAGACTCAACACAGTATTGATATGCATGTGTATGTATGGCCTCTTCAAAGGCTTGTCTGAGAAGATACTGCCTGCACTCTGGATTTGTGATTAGTCTGTAAACTGCTAAGACAATATTGTTTGCAACTAAGGAATCAGCAGTTGAAAAGAATCCTAAGCTTCTTTTTACAATCATTCTTTCATCATCTGTTAAGCCATCAGGATCCTTCCAAAGTGCAATATCGGCATTCATATTTACTTCTTGCGGCATCCAGTGATTGGCACTTCCATCCAAATACTTTTGCCAAGCCCACTTATATTTAAAGGGAACAAGTTGGTTGAGATCTGCCCTTGAATTAATCATGGCTTTTTGCCCAACTTGCACCCTGCCTTCTAGTACGTCTTGCATTTTTTGTTTTGCAATTTCTAAATCTTCTTCCGTTGGTTCTTTTTTGGTAATGTAATTTTCAAGATCCATCAGATCATTTGTAACTTCCGGTTTAGAGTTTATTTCTACTTTTGGTGCTGGTTCTACATTCTGAACTGCACTTTGAACTTGAACCTCATTATTCTGAGTTTCTGATACTTGAGGTTCAGTTTTTTTCTCCTGACTCTCAAGATTTTCGGTTTTTTCTGTGCTATCCCAATCTAACATAATATTCTCCTTAAAATTTTACTGACATGCCTCACAATCTGGATCCAGAATGCTACAAGCCTTTGGGGCTTGACTCGCTGCCATATTCTCCTCTCTGTTCGTTTCTACTGCATTTAAACTTCCTTTATCGACAGTAGCCTTTTCTGTCGAAGTAGCTCCTATTGCTCTCAAGTAATATGTTGTTTTTAGTCCTTTGTACCATGCCATTTTGTAAGTGTTATCTAGTTTTTTCCCATCTACATTACTAATATATAGATTCAAAGACTGCGCTTGGTCGATCCACTTTTGTCGACGACTTGCTGATTCAACTATAAATTTTGGTTCAACCTCGAAAGCAGTTTGAAACATATTTTTTATATTTTTAGGAACCCTATTAATGCTTGCTAATGATCCCTCTGAGTACTTTAAATCTGCTATCATCACGTCGTCCCAAAGCTGTTCTTTTTTCAGCTCTTCAACAAGGTATGGATTAATAACAGTAAATTCTCCAGATAAATTGGATTTAACATATAAGTTTTGGTATGTAGGCTCAATACACGGCGATACTCCAGTAATATTGGCTATTGTCGCAGTTGGAGCTATAGCCATTACATTTGAGTTTCTCATGCCATGTTTTTTTACCTGATCCCTAACTTTCTTCCAATCAAGCTTGGCATCAGTATTTTGGTCAATAAAATCCGCACCTCTCTCTTCAGCAAGAATTTTTATCGAGTCTAATGGGAAAATTCCTTGATCCCACAAAGACCCTGCATAACTTTCATATGTTCCTCTCTCTTCAGCTAGCTCGGCTGACGCCTGAATAGCAAAATAGCTTATAAGTTCCATAGACTCATCAGCGAAATTAACAGCTTCTTCTGAATTGTATGGGATGTTTAGTTTGTACAGTGCATCTTGAAAGCCCATCATTCCCAACCCAATAGGACGATGTTTTTTATTTGAGTTTTCTGCTTGCGGTACTGGATAGTAATTAATATCTATCACGTTATCTAACATTCTTATTGCTGTTTTAACTGACGATTTCAATTGCTCGACGTTAATTTTCCCATCTTGTATGTGTTGGGGCAAGTTAATGCTGCCTAAGTTGCAAACTGCAATTTCATCTTTATTTGTGTTCAGTGTTATTTCTGTACAAAGATTTGAGGAGTGTACTGTGCCAACATGCCCTTGTGGTGATCTTATATTGCATGGGTCTTTGAATGTAATCCATGGATGTCCAGTCTCAAAAAGCATTGTTAAGATTTTTCTCCATAAATCTTCTGCTTTGATTTTTTTGAAAAGCTTAATCTCACCTGAAGCGGCAAGTTTTTCATAGTCTTCATATTTCTTCTCAAACTCTTTACCATACAAATCATGTAGTTCAGGTGCATCAGAAGGTGAAAATAGTGTCCATTCCTCATTTTTCATCAGCCTCTTCATGAATAAATCAGGAATCCAGTTTGCTGTATTCATATCATGAGTTCTTCTTCTGTCGTCTCCAGTATTTTTCCTTAATTCAAGAAACTCCTCTACATCTAGGTGCCAACATTCCAAATAAGCACAAAAGGCGCCCTTTCTTTTACCACCTTGATTAACAGCAACAGCTGTATCATTTGATACCTTTAAGAAAGGAACAATGCCTTGGCTTTTCCCGTTAGTACCTTTGATTCTTGAACCGAGTGCTCTTACATTTGTCCAATCATTCCCTAAACCACCTGCCCATTTTGATAACATTGCGTTGTCGTGTATCGCACCATAAATCCCACTTAAATCATCAGGAACAGTTGTTAGATAACATGAAGATAATTGTGGTCTTCTTGTACCGGAGTTAAACAATGTAGGAGTAGAACTCATGTAATCAAAACTTGAGAGTAATTTATAAAATTCCTCAGCTTTGTCGTTCTTATCTTTTTCATCTACAGAAAGACCCATAGCCACTCTCATCAAGAAAACCTGAGGCATTTCATATCTTGTATCCTCGTGGGTAATAAAATATCTATCGTAGAGAGTTTGTAGGCCTAAAAATGTAAAATTAAGATCATTTTCTGCTTTTATACTTTTCCCCAGCCTGTCTAAATCAAAGTCTTTTAACCTTTCATCTAGGAACTCAAGCTCAATACCCCTTTCTATCGAGCCCACTAAGGCTTTTTGATACATTTTTGATCTGTCCTTTTTTATTGATGTATCAATATCTAAAAAACGTAATACCTCATTTTCAATATCATCTAATAGCAGTCGAGCTGTTACAAAGGAGTAGTTTGGTTCTTTTTCTACAAAGGTTCTAGCTGCAATTAAAATGCAGTTTGAAAGATCTTCTTCTGATATTCCTTCGTATGCTGTAGCTCTAATAGCTTCAATTAGCTCTTCTGGATTTACATCAACCAGCCCTTCGCAAGCTTTATGCACTTTGCTTTCGAACCCTTCGCTTACTTCATTATTTGAGCTTTCTTCATATTTTTGTGATGTAGTCTCACGTTTTAGCTGTTCCTCGTTTCTTTGATTTTTTCTTTCCTCTCTATAAAGAACATATGATCTTGCAACTTTTTGATGCTCATTTCTCATTAATTGCAACTCGACCTGATCTTGAATGTCTTCTATATGAAGTGACCCCCCAGAAGGCATTCTTCTTTCAAAAACAGAAACGACATCATCAGTAAGCTGTTCTACCTGATCATGTATTCTTGTTGAAGCAGCGGCAGAACTTCCCTCAACAGCTAGAAAAGCTTTCATAATTGCAACTTTGATTTTTTCTCTATCAAAGGCAACAACTTTGCCGTTTCTTTTCATTACTCGCATCTTTCCAGGTTTGAGTGCGAAGTTAGGAGAAAGCTCTTCTTTTGTTCCTGTTTCTGTTATCTGTTGTTCCATACCACTATGTATTCTTCTATAGATATGATTTACATTCAAGTATTTCAACACAATATGTTGTGTTATTTTTATATTCTTACACAATATGATGGGGTTTTTCTGTTGATAACTTATGGATAAAATTTTAAATTTTAGCTGGGATGCCTTTGAAATCGTGACTTTAATGTGTATTCTTTAGTTTACAAAATTTCATGAAAATACAAGTTTTAAATAATATTTCGAAAGCTGGATTAGATATTCTTGAAGAGAATAAATTTGTTATTTGTGGGGAGAATGAAGAAGACTTTTCAGGAATCGTTTTAAGAAGTAAAAATATATTTGAAGCCAAATATGAAAGAAGTTTATTTGCAATTTCAAGAGCAGGAGCCGGAACAAATAATATAAATGTTCAAAACTGTTCAGAAAAAGGAATAGTTGTTTTTAATACTCCTGGAGCAAACGCAAATGCAGTAAAAGAAATGGTTATTTGTGCCTTAATTCTTGGAAAAAGAGATTTAGTAACGGGCAATAGAACTCTTGACTCTATTGATATTGATGACTTGAATGATGATGAAGTTGCTGTGGAAATAGAGAGTATGAAAAAACAATTTGTTGGGCAAGAGGTAAGCGAGAAAAAATTATGTGTTTTGGGTCTGGGTGCAATTGGTTCCCTTGTCGCAAGCCAAGCAACGAGTCTAGGGATGCAAGTTCAGGGATATGATCCAGGGCTAACAGTCGATGTTGCTTTAGGCTTGCCATCAACTTTAATTAGATGCAACTCAATTGAAGAGGCTTTGAAAGACGCAGATTACGTATCCTTACATATTCCACTAAATGGTGAAACCAAGGGAATGATAAATAAAAAAATCTTCAATTCTTTTAAAAAGGATTGTGTGCTTGTTAATTTTTCAAGAGGAGGCATAGTGCATGAGGAAGATCTGATTGATGCTCTCGAAAAAGAGCAAATTTATAAATACATAACAGATTTTCCTACTAAAAAACTTTTGCAAAGGTTGAAAAGTAAAAAAGATATTATTATTTTTCCTCATCTTGGAGCAAGCACAAAAGAAAGTGAAGAGAATTGTGCCAGGATGGCATGTATGCAAATATCTAATTTTTTAAAATTTGGGAAAATAGAAAATAGTGTTAACTTTCCAAACATTAACTCTGATACTATTGCGAAGCATAGAATTTTCATAACGAATAAAAATCATCCGGGCATTATTAGTCAAGTTGCTGAAACTCTAGCAAATGAAAAGATAAATATTCTAGAATTTGTGAACAAAAGCAGAGGAGAATTTGCTTGTAATATTATCGACTCTGATGAAAAGTTCGACGATCAAACAATTTCTAAACTTCTTAACATAAACGGAGTTACAAATGCCAGAGTATGTTACTAAAAAAACAGGGTTTTTTTTGTTAAAAACTGTTGATTTTCTCACAAGACCATAAACTGCCCTATTTTACAAAGGAAAATTGGAGTTAAGATATATTATTTTGATATGAAATCTCTGAAAAGCCCATTTTAACTGGTTTTTTTTATATTGATTAAAAATTATACAAATTCATCAAAGCCTGTGCTTCATGAAGGGTTTATGAAATTTTCAGGCACTTTTCCCCAAAGTTATCCACAGTTTTTGTGGATAAAAAAAATGTGTTATTTTTAAGTAAATGAATGACATTCTTTCTTGGCAAAATTTTATTAATCAAGAGACTAAAAAACCCTATTTCAAGGAAATTAAAACCTCTATAATTAAATCAAACAGGGCTGGCAATAATATATTTCCACCACCAAAAGATTTTTTCAAAGCTTTTGAAAAGTGTGATTATGAGACAACTAAAATTGTAATTATTGGGCAAGATCCATACCCAACAGTTGGCGTAGCTAATGGTTTGGCATTTTCTGTAAATAAAAATATAAAAATACCTGCATCACTAAAAAATATATTTAAAGAAATCGAAGATGATTTAAAAATTGTGAATAATCATGGAGATTTAACATCATGGGCAGAGCAGGGAGTTCTTCTTCTTAATGTAAATTTGTCAGTAGTCGAAGGAAAGCCTGGCTCTCATTCAAAAATTGGATGGGAAAAATTCACCGATTTAGTAATTTCAAAGATACAAAAGAAAGGCTCAATTATTTTTTTACTTTGGGGAAATTATGCAAAGACAAAAAAAAGTCTTATTGGCAAAAACAATTACATTCTCGAAGCAGCTCATCCTTCTCCATTGTCTGCACATAATGGCTTTTTTGGATGTAAGCACTTTTCAAAAGCAAATAAAATTTTACTGAATGAGGGAATTAAACCCATTGACTGGCAACTGGGAGAATAATTTTATCTTTATGGTAAAAATTTAAATCTTCAACAAAAAATTGTACAAATTCCTCTTTTCCAAGTGTTTTTGTAAATATTTTTTCTCCGATTTTTCTTCCATTTGAATCATTTAAAATTTCTAATTCCTTTTGCTTAAAAACAACACATTTCCTTTTAGTTTTTGCAAGATAATTAAGTCTTGATATTACTTCTTGACCTCTATAGCATCCTTTTTCAAATGAGACAAAATCTTTGAAGGTGTATCCAAGCTGTGTTGGTCTATGCTTGCAACTAACTTGGCCATCAATATCAATACAAAAGTTAAAAATTTGCTCTCTATCCCACTCTTGTTGTGATAACAAGTCTTCTTTTTTACCTAAACATTTTTCAAAAACTCTGTTTGAAATTTTCCCAAAAGCATGAGCTTTATCAGTTTTAATTGAACATTTATAAAATTTGCTATATTTCGATAGTTCATTCTCCAAAATTTTTGCTACATCATCTTTAATTAAAATTTTAATATTTTCCTCTAAAAAAAGTGTTGCATTTGTTATCACATAACCTTTTTCATCACAAAACAGGCCATCTATTTTTTCTCGTTGAGAGTTTATATCACATGAAACTTGGCCCTGAATAAACTCATAAGACCTTTCTCCTTTTACAGTCATAAGGCTATAATCTTTTAATTGATAGTACTTTTCAGTTATGGAAGACATGTTGTTCAAAAAACTAAATTTTAAATCAAGAAGAGGCATGAAGGAAACAACTGAAATTATAAAGAAGTTTCTATTGTCATATGAACGTTTGAATATTGAACAAAAAAATGAACTAAGCGAATTAATAGAATTAGATGACCAAAAAATTTTTGACCTTTTTTTTATAAAAAAAAATGAGTTTGAACTAAAATATCCAAATCTTAAAAAAATGATCAATGATTGAACTTTTTAAGTAAATTACAATCAAAGCTTTATATGAAAAAAAATAATGTTGATAATTTAGTCCAGCTTTCGAGAGAAGGCGATTCTGCGGCTTTTGAAATCCTGTTTTCAACTTTTAAAAGTAGGTTGCATAATTCTCTTTTTAAAATTCTCAGAAACTTCCATGAAACCGAGGATATTGTTCAGCAGTCTTTTATTCGTGCGTGGGAAAAGATCGAGACATTTAAAGGAAATTCAAATTTTTATACTTGGCTCTATAGAATAGGGTTCAATCTTGCGATTACAAAAATAAATTCCTCGAAAGAAGTTCAAATTGATGAGGGTTTTGAAAGTACACTAAATTCTAACGAAAATATAATCGAAGACTTCGAAACAAAAGAATTATCTCAACAAGTTCAACATCTTTTAAAGCAAATTCCAGAAGAGCAGAGGACAGCATATGTCTTGTGCGAAATTGATGATAAAAATTATGATGAAATAGCGTTAATTACTAATGTTCCAGTAGGGACAGTTAGGTCAAGAATCTTCAGGGCAAGGAAGTTTTTAATGGAGAATATAAAAATATGAGTCAAGTAATAAGTGATTACCAATTAATGAAAATTTCCTCATTTATTGACGGTGAGCTTGAAACCAAAGAAATTAAGGAGCTTCTTCGCGAGATGGATAAAAATCCAAACTTGAAAGATGCTTATTTTAAGTTGTTTGATTTAAGCTTGGCTTCAAAAGAACTTACAAATACCAGTATTAAAAAAAACATCAAAAATTTATCTATTTCTTCAATTATTTCTTACCTGAATCAAAGACTTGTTTTGCCCTTATCTGTTTTTTTTCTAGGTGTATTTTTAAGTTACACCGTCGTAGACAGAGCTATTAAACAAGAGGGCAACGATGAAGCATCGGCACTTATTGTCAAAGCAACAAAATCTATAGAAGCAAAACGTACTTTGGAAAATTTGCAGAACAATGAAATTTTGAGATTTGCAGCAAGGCACTATAGCCCTACACAGGGAGGTGCTGCAGAAATTACGATGCCTGTAAGCTATTCTCCAAATTGGGTACCTAATGGATTTAAAAATGATCCTTCATCAAAAAATAGATTCATCAACTCAGTAAAAAGAAAAGAATTTTCAATCTTTATAAACCTTCCTAGAAATTCATCTTTACCAGATGGTGAATACAAAAGAGAAAACTTTGTTTTATTAAAGAAAACCTATGTACACAACAACAGAGCACACAGCATTGCAGTTTTTGGTGACATAGATATTGATTCTGGAAAGAAAATCCTTAACTCAATTCAAATTAATTAAAATGAAAAAAGTATTTTTGCTTCTCGCATCCCTTCTATCGATATATGTTTTTTCAGATCGTCTTGATTTTTCTGAACTTGTTAAGAAACAATCAAATTCAGTAGTGAATATTCAGGCAACTAGAAAAGTCTACTCAAATCGAAGCTCAATGGGTTCATTTCCTAACGATATTTTTAGAGAATTTGGTTTCCCACTTCCTGAATTTGAAGAACCTAGGAGGCAACCAAGAGAGGCTACTAGTTCGGGCTCAGGTTTTCTAATAGATAATGATGGATTTTTAATTACAAATTTTCATGTTGTTCAAGATGCAGACGAAGTTATAGTTAGATTTCTAGATAGAAGGGAGTTTACAGCAGAGATCATTGGAACTGATGAATTAAGTGATATAGCTCTATTAAAAATATCGATAAACAATAGTTCTCCAGTTTTAATTGGTAACTCGGATAACGTTGAACAGGGAGATGGTGTAATTGCCATTGGTTCACCTTATAACTACGATTTTTCAGCCACATTTGGAATAATTAGTTCCACTAACAGAGGCATCTCTTCAAGAGCAGGAATTGGAGACTATGTTCCTTATTTCCAAACTGATGCTGCTGTTAATAGAGGAAATTCAGGAGGCCCATTATTCAATCTTGATGGTGAAGTAATAGGTATTAATTCGCAAATATATTCAAGGTCTGGAGGCAATGAAGGTCTTGCTTTTGCCATACCAATTAATGTTGCTTTAGAGGTTGTAGATCAACTTAAAGCAAAAGGAAAGGTTTCGAGAGGATATTTAGGAGTACAAGGACAAGAGGTTTCAAGTGATCTTGCGGAAGCATTAGGAATGGATAAACCAATTGGCGCTCTTGTGAGTTTTGTTTTGGAGGGTGAAGCTGCTGAAAAGGCAGGAATTAGACCTGGAGACGTAATTGTAGAAATAGATAGAAAAGAAATTGTGTATTTCAAAGATTTACAGCACACAATTGGAAGAACTCAACCAGGATCTTCTGTAAGAGCAAAAATATTTAGAGATGGAAAATACAGGAACATCAATGTTAGAGTTGGTGAATTACCAGTTGATGAAGTTGAGCAGATTGAAGAAGAATCGCCTCAAAAACCTACATATCCTCTAGGAATTCGTCTTGGAGAGTTAGATAAAGATCAAACAGACACTGAATTGCCAGAAAATGGTGTCAGAGTCTTACAAGTGTATTTTAATTCACCTGCATATGGACAATTATTTAGAGGAGATGTAATTACTCAAATTAAATATAAAGGCAAAACTTTTAAAATATCAAAAATAAGCGATTTTAGTGCTGCACTTGAATCATTTTCTAAAGGTGACAAAATAGCGGTGTTTGGAGTAAGAAATAGCTCAAACATTATTGTTTCCTTGACAGTTGAGTAATATAAGAAATTTTTCAATCATCGCCCATATTGATCATGGGAAATCTACTCTTTCAGACAGAATAATCGAACTTTGTGGTGGTCTTTCAAAAAGAGAGATGAAATCACAAGTGTTGGATACGCTGGAACTTGAAAGAGAAAGAGGTATTACAATTAAGGCACAATCAGTTTCTTTGAAATATGAGTTCAGAGATCAGATTTATGAACTAAATCTTATTGATACACCTGGGCATGTTGATTTTTCATATGAAGTTTCTAGATCGCTTGCAGCATGCGAAGGTGCACTACTTGTTGTTGATGGGTCGCAGGGTGTTGAGGCGCAAACCTTATCAACTTGTTATAAAGCTATCGATTTAGGTTTGCAAGTAATACCAGTAATAAATAAAATTGATCTGCCTCAATCTGATCCAGAACAGGTGAAAAAAGAAATTGAAGAGATAATAGGAATTGATGCATCTGAAGCATTATCTGTGAGTGCGAAAGATGGAACTGGTCTTGAAGAATTACTGCAACAGATAGTTGAAGAAATTCCTGAGCCGAATGTTTTAAATGAGGAAAATCTACAGGCCTTGATTATTGACTCATGGTATGACAACTACTTAGGTGTTGTATCTTTAATTCGTATATTTAGCGGAAAGGTAAATAAAGGAGACAAATTTATTGTTAAATCTACCGGGCAAACCTTTACTGCTGAAAGTCTTGGTAAATTTACACCAAAAGAGGAAGCAACCGATTATTTGTCAGAGGGAGAGGTTGGTTTTTTAATAGCAAATGTAAAAGATCTTAAATCAGTACCAGTAGGGGATACGTTAGTATTATCTAAATTTCCAGAGACCCATGCATTAGACGGTTTTGAAGAAGCTAAACCACAAGTATACGCTTCATTTTACCCAGTAGATTCAAATGAATATCAGTCCTTTAGAGAAGCTCTTCAAAAACTTAATCTTAATGACGCAGCTTTGACATTTGAGCCAGAAAGTTCAGATGTTCTAGGAAGTGGCTTTCGATGTGGTTTTCTAGGAAGTCTTCACATGGAAGTAATTAAGGAGCGATTAGAAAGAGAATACTCTTTAGAGCTTATAACAACAGCACCAAGTGTGTCGTATGAAATTCTAAAAACAAATGGTGAAGAAATAGAAGTTAATTCACCTTCTGAACTTCCAACTCCTAATGAAATTTCTGAAATTAGGGAGCCAATAATTAAAACAACAATCTTATGTCCTGATAAATATGTTGGCGATATCATAGAGCTAGCAATTTCTAAAAGAGGAGTTCAAAAAAATTTACAATATTTAGGTGGGCAGGTTTCAATAATTTTTGATCTTCCCTTGTCTGAAATAGTTATGGATTTTTTTGATTTGCTTAAATCCAAAAGCCAAGGTTATGCATCTGTAGATTTTTCATTTGATAGATATGAAAAATCAGAGCTAGTAAAAATTGATGTTGCTGTAAATGGTGTAAAGGTTGATTCTCTTTCTTCAATTCTTCATAAAAATGATTCGCAAAGAAAAGGCAGAGATATAGCGAAAAGATTAAGAGAAGTTATTCCAAGACAAATGTTTGAAATTCCAATACAGATAATGCAAGGTAGTAAGATTATAGCCAGAGAAAGTGTAAAAGCATTTAGAAAAAATGTAACTGCTAAGCTTTATGGTGGTGATGTCACCAGAAAAAAGAAATTGTTGGAAAAACAAAAAGCAGGAAAGAAAAAAATGAAGCATATTGGTAAAGTTGCACTTCCACAAGAAGCGTTTCTAAGCTTTCTTTCATCAGACAAAAAATAAAAATGAGCAGTATTTTTAGCATATTTGAACCAATATCCAACATATTCTTTTTTATATTATTTAATGGAGTTGTATGCGGGATTTCAATTCATTGGGTTGTTTCAAAGCTCAATGGCACATTCAGCAAAAATCTTAATCGGATTTTTCAAAATTTAGCGCTAGTAGCATCTATTTTTGTAATTGCAATAATTTTCATAAAGCAATGGAATATTGGAGACTTATTGGCATTTTATGCGTTATTTTCAGCAGTATTATTTTCAGTATCTATTTATTTCGGCAATAAAGAAGTAATTAAAGAAACAAGAGGTTGGTTTATCAATATCTTTCTCATTTTTTTCATAAGGGGATATTTCTATGAGCCTTATCAAATTCCAAGTCAGTCAATGCGTCCCAATCTTAATGTTGGAGATTTTGTTCTTGTAAACCGTTTTGCTTATGGTTACGAAGTTCCCTTTACAAACAGATCTAAGGTATTTCATAAAGATCCTGAAATAGGAGAAATTGTTGTTTTTTTTCCACCACATAAAACTAATACACCCTTTGTAAAAAGAGTAATAGCAAAAGGGGGCGATACTGTAAAATATGTAAATAAAAAAATTTATATCAACGGTCTTCTGTATCAACAAGAAAATATTTCAAAGGACTTTGATGGCGCAAACATTTTTAATGAAAGTAACGGCTCTACCAATTACCTTATAAGAAAGTCAAATTCAAATTTGTCAAGAAACTCTGAATGGGTTGTTCCCGAAGGAAGTTTTTTTGTTGTTGGAGATAATCGAGATAATTCAAGTGACAGCAGAGCATGGGGATTTGTTTCTGGAAAAAGTATTTGGGGCAGAGCAGATTATATCTGGTTAACTTGGGAAAGTTGGTCAGACATACCTAAATTAAAGTTTGAAGAGTTAAATTAATTTTTGATATAAATTTTTTTTGGGTATTATTTCCAAATGAAAAGAAGTGGTTACATAGCTATTATTGGCAAAACTAACGTTGGGAAATCAACGATACTCAACTCATTATCAGGAAAAAAAGTAACGATCACTTCAAAAAAACCACAAACTACCAGGTCAAATATTTTTTCTATGATCACGATAAATGACACTCAAATGGTTTTTATTGATACTCCAGGCTTGCATAAACAAAATAAAAAAAGATTGAATAAAGAATTAAGTAAAAGACCAAAGGAAGCCCTAGAAAATATAGATTTGGTGATTGCTGTTGTTGCAGGAACAAAATTTGATAAAACAGATAAAAAAGCTTTTGAAATAATAGAAAACGTAAATTCAAAAAAGATATTAGTAATTAACAAGATAGATTTGGTGAAGAATAAAAAAGATTTATTTCCTTTTACGGAAAAATTGAACGAAGAAATGCAATTTGACGCAATAGTACCTGTTTCAGCAACAAAAAATAATGGAGTAGAAATTCTTCTTAAAGAAATAAAGAATTATTTACCTGAGGGAGATTTTTTGTTTCCAGATGAGGGTTTTAATTTTCAATCAAAAGCATTTGAAATTTCAGAAATAATTAGAGAAAAGGTTATTAGACTTCTTGGTGATGAGCTTCCCTACGAGTCAGCTGTAATAGTTGATGAGATAGATGATCAAAAAGATTTGGTGAAACTAATTGGTTCAATAATTGTGGCTAAGAATTCTCAAAAAACAATTGTCATTGGAAAAAAAGGTGAAAAAATTAAAAGTATCAGCACTGCTGCAAGAAAAGAACTAGAGAATTATTTCGGGAAGAAAGTCTATCTAGAACTTTGGTGCAAAGTCCAAAAAAATTGGACAGATAATTCAAAAATTTTGGATGGTTTAGGAATTAAAAATAGGATATGAGGTTTGAAACTGATGCATTTATTATTCATACACGTCCGTATAAAGAGACTAGTTTGATAGTTTCTTTTTTTACAAAAGAATATGGAAATGTCTCGGCAATAGCTAAAGGAGCAAAAGGAAAAAAATCAAAATTTTCTGGAAACCTTGAGCCATTTCGTTTGATGAATATTGGTTTTGGAGGAAAAAGTAATTTAAAGAGTTTATTCTTTTCCGATTCTCTTGAAACGTATGATGACTTTAAAGTAAAGAAAAATTTGTACTCTGCATTTTACATCAATGAATTAATTTATAGCCTTTTACCTCCAAATGAGAGGGAGTTAATAATATTTAATCAATATCACAGCTCTATTAAAAAACTTAAAAAAAATGATAATACAGAAGAAATTTTACGAGAGTTCGAATATTTATTTTTAAAAGAAATCGGATATCAAATTGATTTTGAAAATGAATATAGTTCTGGAGATGCAATAGAATCAAATTCTTTCTACGAATTTGCACCTCAGAGCGGTTTTAAACGTGCTGAAAAAGGTTTTTTAGGCAAAGATTTACAAGAAATAGCCAGAAAAGAATATAATCCTATTAATCTCAAAACATTCAAAGCAATAAACAGAAAGTCGTTTGAGTATTATTTTGAGGAACTTAATATTAAAAGCAGAGGTTTTTTTAAATGATTTTAGGTGTCGGTACTGATTTTATCGAAAAAAAAAGGGTAGAAAAGATCCTTAAAAAATATGGGGATAGATTTATTAATAAGATTCTTTCAGACAGCGAGAAAAAAAATTTCTCCTCCATTGATAAAACTAAAAAAGTTAATTTTTTAACTTCAGCATTTTCATCTAAAGAATCTTTTGTAAAAGCTTTGGGAACTGGATTTAGAGAAATTTATCCAAGGGATATTTCAATTATAAAAAACAAATCAGGAAAACCATCAATCCAGTGCGATTTAATTCGTGACTATAAAGCTCATCTTTCAGTTACAAATGATGAGAAATATACACTTTCTATGGTAGTTATAGAAAAATGAAGATTATCCTTTTGGGAATGCCGGGAGCAGGCAAGGGAACACAAGCTGAACTTATTAAAGTTAATTACAGCATTCCTAGCATATCTACAGGAGCAATTTTAAGAGACATAAGCAATACTAATTCAGATCTAGGAGCAAAAGTACAAAACTACTTACAGTCTGGAAGGCTAGTTCCAGATGAAATCATAATTGAAATATTGGTCAATAGAATTAGTGAAGACGATTGTTCCAATGGATTCCTTTTAGATGGATTCCCAAGAAATATTGACCAAGCCAAAGCTCTTGAAAAAGCCAATATTGATATTGATTTTGTGGTTTTCTTAAATATTGAAGAGCAAGAAATAATTAAACGCATGTCTGGTAGAAGAATGCACTTAAAATCCGGCAGGTCTTATCACATAGACTTTAATCCACCAAAAAATTTTAATAAAGATGACCTCACAGGAGAGGATTTAATTCAAAGAGAAGATGATAAGCCAGAAGTCATAAAAAAAAGGTTAGAAGTTTACTATAAGGAAACATTTCCACTTTTAGATTTTTATAGAAAAGAATCAAACAATTTTTTTGAAATAGATGGCTCGCTTCCGGTAGAGGAGGTTGCAAAAGCTATAGATCATATATTTTCCTCGTGAACATTCTTTCGGTAGATTTAACTAAAAACGAACACTTTATTGCATTAAATTATGAAAATAATGCGTATTGCTTTGAATTTCAAACAAACGATTGGTCAGAAAAAATTGATACTCTTCATAAAATAGAAAATTTTGATTTTAAAAAATTAGACTGTTCTGCTTATGCTGCTGGCCCTGGTTCATTCACTGGAGCGAGATTGGCATTTACTTTTCTCAACACACTAAAGTTTGTTTACGATGTAGAAATGTTTGCATTTTCAAATTTGGCGGCTATGAATTGGTTAAACGACGACAAAATCCCTTTAATCATCGGCAATAATAATGATTTTTACTACAGAGAAAACAAAACAGATTTTTATACTCAAGATTTAAAAAAAGTAGAATCTATTAAAAATAAATTAGTAATGATAGAGGGATCTAATGCTAATATCTCCCCAAAACATTTAATTCAAAGGAATCAAGTTGCAATAAATATCATAAATATGATCGCCAGTAAGTCTAATTCCAACTTGGATAGTAATGAACCAAATTATGTAAAGAGTCTAACTTACAGAAAAATAAATGAGTGAATTAAATTTCTTGCAAGCCATTATATTGTCTGTTATTCAAGCCATCACAGAATTTATTCCTGTTTCAAGTTCAGCACATTTATTGCTACCAAGTAAATTATTAGGCTGGCCAGATCAAGGTCAATTTTTTGATATAAGTGTTCATTTTGGGAGTCTAGTAGCAGTAATTTTACACTTCAGAGACTCATTACTCTCAAGAAACTTCTATACTTCGAATTTTTTTTTATTACTGATTGTAGCAACCATACCAATTATCGCATTAACTCTAATTTTCAATGGAATTACAGACCTAAGGTGGTCTCTTACAAGCATTGCAATATCAAATATTTTGTTTGCATTTCTGTTATTAATTAGCACAAAAATAAATGTTAAAAATACCAATAAAAAAGATATCAACCAATTAACTATAAACGGAGCTTTAACAATTGGTCTCTGGCAAACTCTTAGTATAATTTCAGGCGCTTCTAGGTCTGGAACAGTTATTACTGGATCATTATTTTTAGGTTATAGGCCTGAAGATGCGGCAAAATTTTCTATTTATTTATCTATTCCAACACTTCTTGGAGCAATGTTTTTTGGAATTATTAAAAATGATATTTTAAAAGAAGATGTTGACATTTTAATGACATTTAGCAGCATTTTAATATCATTTATAGTATCTTTCTTTACAATAAAATGGTTTTTATCGTTTGTAAAAAAAGTAGGATTTCTTCCATTTATCATTTACAGGCTATTTTTGGGAGTTTCGATTCTGTGGTTGATATAAAGGAGATTGTTTGTAGAGAAAAATCTTTTATTAGCGAAGCAGAATACTATTCAAATAAGTATCAAATTCCTGTTAATTCGATTTCATCGGAAAATTGCTATATTGACTTAAGTTTAGAAAATTTTTTAGTTTTTAAGCAAAAGAGAATTTCAAACCTATTTCATAAAGATCCTTTTCTCAGAAGGGTTAAGAATTATCAAAGGGAAAATATGCTCAAAAAAGCGATTTCTTATCAGGCTGGCAAACCAAAAAGTATTCTAGATGCTACAGCAGGTTTTGGGAGAGATGGTTTTATTTGTGCTTTACTTGGCCAAGAAGTCACTATGGTTGAGGAAAATAAAGGAATGTGTATTCTCATTGAAAGTGCTTTGAAAAGATTGCCTAATAGATCATATTTTAATGATGCGAAAAATAGGATAAATGTCATTAATGCTGATTCATCAAAGATAAAACTGAACACTGAAGATTATGACACTATTTACTTAGACCCTATGTTTTCAACTCATAGCAAAAGCATGAGCAATAAGGAATTAACTTTTTTGAAAACATATATTGATCAAGAGCAAGATTTGGTGAATGCCTTTTTAAAAAAAAGATATAAAAGACTAGTCGTAAAAAGAGAAAAGAGCTTTAAATCTGAATCAACTAAAAAAGAAAATATAATTTATAAGGGGAAAAGTATAAATTTTCATGTATTTATTTAATGCAGGGTAGTAATGATGTTCTTTCATATGTATGCTTAAAATATGAATTTCGGTGAAGCATTAGATTCAAGTTTGGTTAAAAAGTACAAAACTTTTGGTGGAAGAGCATGTAGGGCAGAGTGGTACTATTTTCAAATATTTTCCGTGCTTCTTTCTGTTATCGTAGCCTCTGTTACTGGAATTATCGCTGGAACAAGTATTGATCCTAATGCTATACGTGATCTTTCACAGGAAGAACTGACAGATTATCTAGTGGATTCAGGATCTTTTAATGTAGTTATATACAGTACAGTAGCAATTTCAGCACTACTTTTTTTACCCTCAATTTCAGTAACTGTTAGACGTCTACAAGATCTAAACATTACTTATTTTTGGGCGCTGCCTTTTTTCATAACTTACATAATTGGTTTTTATGTAATTCTCAATCAAGGTGAAGATAATGCTGAAAGGCTAAACTCAATTTCCTCATTAGTATTCATCGTTTATTTATTAGTTTTTGCAAAAAAAGGTGATTACAAAAAGAATAGATTCGGTGAGAATCCTCTTGAAAAAGAATCTTAATAATCTTTATTTTCGCGATTAAAACCTTTAAAATTTTCATTTTATGGCAGTACAGAAAAGTAAAAAAACACGCAGTAGAATTGGAATGAGGCGGTCACATGATTCTCTCAAAGAAACATCTTTATCAACAGATCCTGTGTCTGGTGAAAGGCATATAAGACATAACTTAAGTGCAGATGGCTTTTATAAAGGAAGATTAGTAAAAGATCTTAAAAAGAAAGTTAAAGAAACAGAAGAAGAAATTTCACAATAAAATCATGAGCTTTTCGTTAATGTTCCCTGGTCAGGGTTCTCAATATAATGGGATGTTTAAAGAGCATTTTTCTGAATTTATCGAATTTAAAGAAGCTATAGATATTGGAGAAAATTTTTATAAAGAAAATCTTTCGGAAATAATTTTTAATGATGACGAGAGAATATCTGATACCTTTTATACTCAACCTATATTGCTAATAACGAGCTATGCTTGTTTTAAAGTATGGAAAAATAAAGGCTGTCCTGATCCTAAAGTTGCATTAGGGCATAGTTTAGGAGAAGTTTCAGCATACCTATGTTCTGGAGTTCTAAGTTTTGATGATGCACTAAAATTAATTAGATATAGAGCATCATTCATGATTGAGAGTAAAGGCAATACAAAGACTAAAATGTCCGCTGTTTTAGGTTTAGACCCAGATGAAATTGATAAAATTTTGTTAGATAAGAAAAAAAATTTCTTAGAAGCAGTTAATTTTAATTCGCCTTCACAAACTGTAATCGTGGGAAATGCTGATGAAATTGAATCCATTAAAGCTGTATTAATTGAAAATGGAGCAAAAAAAATTATAGATCTTTCAGTTTCTGTGCCATCACACTCATCTATGATGAACATGGCAAGCACAAAATTAAAATTAGCAATGGATGATATTAATTTTAAGAGTCAAAATTTTTCTGTAATAAATAATTTTGATGCAAAAGTATCTCTCACAGAGAGTGAAGTCAAAGATAAACTTGCAAAACAGATATCCAATCCTGTTCAATGGGTAGACTCTATGAAAAGATTGAAAAAATATAGCATCAAAACACATATTGAATTTGGACCAGGAAAAGTGTTATCAAGCTTAGCAAAGCATAACAGAGTTGAAGGAGAATTTAATTCTGTAGATAATCTAGAGTTGTTTTTGAAATTATTAGAAGAGTATGGAAGTTAAGAAAGTTTTAGTCTCTGGCGGAACAAAAGGAATTGGAGGAGCAATAGTTACCAAATTGCTTGATGAAGGATACTCTGTTATTGCTACGACAAGAGATAAAACAAAAGCAAATATTCTTGAACATAAAAACTTAACAGTAGAAAACTTAGACTTATCATCTAAAGATTCTGTTTCAGAATTTCAAGAAAAGCTAGAAAGTTTCAAACCTTCTATTCTCATAAATAATGCGGGAGTTACTAAGGATAATTTATTTCTTCGAATGTCAGAAAATGATTGGACTGAAGTTATAGAAACAAATTTAAATGGTACTTACAGGCTGACAAAAATATTTCTCAAAGACATGATTAAAAATAAATGGGGAAGAATAATAAATATTGGTTCTGTTTCAGGTTTAATGGGAAATCCAGGTCAAACAAATTACGCATCTTCAAAAGCGGCACTTGAGGGCTTTACAAGATCCCTTGCAAAAGAAATTGGATCTAGAAATATAACTGTTAACTTAGTTTCTCCAGGATTTATAAATACTGATATGACAAGTGGTTTAACCATCGAAAAGCTTGAAAGCCAAATTCCTTTAGGAAGAATTGGAAATCCTTCAGATGTTGCATCACTAGTGGCTTTTCTCGCGAGTGAGGGTGCGGGTTATATTACTGGACAAACATTAGTAGTTGATGGTGGTTTATTTATGCAGTAATGTATGCATTACTTAAATTGTTAAGGAGTATATATGAGTGATGTTCTTAATAAAGTTGTCGATATTGTTTGTGAACAACTAGGTGCAGATAAGGGAGATGTAAAATCTGATTCATCTTTTGTTGAAGATCTAGGTGCTGATTCTTTAGATACTGTTGAATTAGTGATGGCATTTGAAGAAGAGTTTGGCCTTGATATTCCTGATGAAGAAGCAGAAAAAATTACCACAATCCAGAGTGCAGTCGATTGGATCGAAAGTAATAGTTAGAAGACTTCTCTTTTTCCTAACGCTTATTTTTCTTTTGGGGTTACCAGCCTCAATCAGACTTGTAGAAATTCAAAAAATACCAACTGGTAATAATTTAATTGTTGAAAAAGGGCATGGAATTAATTCAATCATTGACAGCCTAAAAAATCGAAACAACAACAAATTTTTAACAATCTTAAAATTAAAATATTTATTTGAGTCTACAAATATTATTCCAGGGAGATACGAAATTAAACCAAGCATGACTTATGCTGAATTAATAGAAGATATTTTTGAAGGTAATTTACAGCAATTTAGGTTTACTATTATCGAAGGAACAGTTGCTAAAGATGCTTTAAAAAAACTTAGACAAATAATTAAAAACAACAATTTGAATTTCCAAATCTCATCAAAAACTTTAGAAATCTTTTCAAAAGAATCCTTGATATTGCCAGATACATATTTTTTTACTGATCGACAGCAACTTGAGAGGCTGATGATAAATCAAAAAATAAGATTAGATAATATTCTTACAAGATTATGGGAAAATAAACCTAAAGATAATCCATTGAGGACCATGAATGAAGCCTTAGTGCTTGCTTCAATAGTCGAGAGAGAGGCTGCTGTTGAATGGGAGAGAGCACAAATATCATCTGTTTTTTTATCAAGGATCAGAGACGGATGGAGACTAGATGCTGACCCAACATTAATTTATGGTTACTACGGTGATTTTTCAAAAAAAATTACAAAAGAAAATCTTAAGGCTGTCAAAGGGGATAATAACCCTTTCAACACATATAAAATTAAAGGATTACCTCCCAGACCTATTTGTTACCCCTCATTGAGCTCAATAAAATCTGTGATAATGTCATCTCCAGGTGAATATTTTTTCTTTGTCGCAAAGGGCGATGGAACTCATATATTCTCAAAAACTTTGGATGAGCATAATAAAGCTGTAAATAACAGGTAATTCGGTAAATAATATAAAAGATGTTTATTACATTTGAAGGTATAGAGGGCTCTGGTAAATCTACCCAAATAAAAATGCTAAAGGAAGCTCTTCTTGGTAAGGGCCATGAAGTAATTGTTTTAAGAGAGCCCGGAGGAACAATTCTTGGTGAAAAGGTACGTGAAGCTTTTTTAGAAAAGACAATTGAAAAAATTTCTGTTGAAACTGAAACCTTCCTTCTTTATGCCTCAAGAAAACATTTAGATCAAAATCTTCTTAAGCCTAGCCTAGCTGAAAAAAAATTCGTCATTTGCGATAGATATTATGATGCAACTGAGGCTTATCAATGTTATGGAAAAGGCCTCTCCAATGATTTTTTTAAATCACTTAATAAAGTTTGTAATTTATCAATACCTGAAATTACCTTCTATATTGATATTACGTCTGAAATCTCGAAGGAGAGAATATCAAACAGAGAAAGGGATAGAATGGAAGCAGAAGAGATAGATTTTTTTAATAAAGTGAGGGAAGGATATCTAAAAATCGTTGAAGAGAATAGAGAAAGAATATATAAGGTTAATGGAATAGATACTATCGAAAATATTCACAAAAGAATACTAGAACATGTAGGAGAAAAAATTGGTTCTTCCCTGGGATAAAGATTTTTTGTCTTCGGAAACAGAATTAAGTTCAAAAACAATTCTCTACGCGTCTGAGGGACAAAATGTAAATAATGTATCTCGTTCTATTGTGAAAAAAATTCTTTGCAATATTGATTCAAAAGACTATTTGAACTTGCCTCTTGAGGAAATAGCATCACAAAATTTTATTTTTTTATATCCTAAAGATAAGTCTGTAATTGATATAGATCAGATTAGAGATTCTTTTAAATACCTTTTTTTGAAATCTAATTCGAAAAGGCTTTTGTACTTAGAAAATATAGAAAGAATTGAAACTAGAACTTTCAATACTTTACTTAAATTCTCAGAGGAGGCTGATAAAAATATGATTATTTGTATGGCTACGAATAATATCAACATTGTTCCAAAAACAATTCTAAGCAGATTTCAAAAATTAAAAATACCAAAACCAAGTAATGAAATTATAAAACAGCATTTAATTAATCTTGGCTTAAATTTTGATGAGCAGAAAAATGATTTTGTACTACAAAATCTTAACCTTCTTTCCGAAGATGAGGATAAAAATATAAATGAGTTATTTTTAAAATTTGATGAATATGAAGCAAAAAAAGAAATACCCACTAAAGATAAAGAAGAAATAAGATTATTTTTAGATTATCAAATTCATAAAATTAAATTCAATATGCTAAAGCTTAAGTCAAATAACAAAGGAAAGCTTGACGAATTAAGGGATTTGAGGAAGCAAATCTTAATGCCACATAATCTTAGTTTAGATATATTAAAGTCTAAGCTTTGTCTTTATATTTAGAAAGGAAGAGAAAACCAAAAACAAAGGGCTAGTTTTGTCTTTAGTTTTCTCAAAAAATTCTAGAATTCTGGGTATGCTTCGATACCAATCTCTTCGGCATCCAAACCCTTCTTCTGAATTTCATCTGAAGCTCTAACAGGGGTAATAAAGCTCAGTGCATATAAGAATGCAAAAGTTAAAATGAATCCCCATGCAAGAATAGAAACTACTCCTAGCGCTTGTGCACCAAAACTTGCCTCAGGATTGGTGAAAGGCACGACCAATACACCAAAAATTCCTGCTGTCCCGTGAGCAGAAATTGCTCCTACAGGGTCATCAACTTTTAAAACTTGCTCGAAAAATACAAGCGATCCATAACATAGCAATCCACCAATTGCTCCAATAAGCGTAGCCTCATAGCCTGTTGGTGTATCTGGTGCTGCTGTGATAGCAACAAGACCAGAGATGGCACCATTGAGTGCATATATTATGTTTGTTTTACCAAAAAATATTTTTGAAACAAGCAAACATGCAATTACACCGCCTCCGGCAGCCATATTAGTATTTAGGAAGACTTGGGCAACAGCATTAGCATTGCTAGCATCATTAACAGCCAATTGAGATCCACCATTGAACCCAAACCAACCTAACCAAAGTATAAATGTACCTAATGCAGCTATTGGAATATTTGCTCCATAAAGTTTATTTACTTTACCATTAGCATATTTTCCGACTCTTGGACCAATAAATATTGCCGCGCCCAAGGCACACGCTGCACCAGCAAGGTGAACTGTACCTGATCCAGCAAAATCCGAATATCCTGCAGCATTTAAAAAGCCTGATCCCCAATTCCAAAAACCTTGAATAGGATATATAACTCCTGCAATGAATGCTGCCAGAGCAAAGAAAGCCCACTGATTCATTCTTTCTGCAACCGCACCCGAAACTATTGATACTGCTGTGGCTACAAATACAACCTGAAAGAAAAAATCAGCCGCATCAGCATAACCAAGATCAGTATTCATTCCAAAGTCTTCTTGTCCTTTAGATCCAAAGCCAAAATCATAAGGAGGAATAATTCCACCTTCATTTGCTCCTGGATACATGACCATAAAGCCACATAAAAGATACATAAAGCATGCAATAGAATATAAACCTATATTCTTTGTAACAATTTCTGCAGTATTTCTTCTTCTTACAAAACCTGCTTCAAGCATAGTGAAGCCTGCAGCCATCCACATGACAAGCGCACCTGTCATCAGTAGATAGAAGGTATTTAAAGCGTAATCTATTTCAGCCATTTTTACCCCTTAAAAAGATGCTCCGACTGTAAAGAACAGTCCATCCTCATCCTCTAATCCTGATGCAGCCTCTGCACTAAAAGAACTATAGCCAACTGAGGCATCATAATCGCCAAGTGAGAAACCATAACCTAGTAAGAAATTACTTCCAGTATCCTCATAGTCACCATAGGAAACAGAAAAATCACCAAAACCGTATGAAACGTCATAGTAATCTCCAAACTCATCTCCGATGTAATAAGAGAAACCTAAACCTTCATATGAAAAGGCTAAATAAACTTCTGAAAAGTCAGCATCGTCTACTTCCGGATAACCGTAATTTATGTAGCCGATATCGTAACCAAGGCCACCTTCACTCTCACCAGAATAGCCAAAGTATGTATCGAGCTCTAAACCTGCTCCACCGAACGAAACATTTGATCCCCAAGTGCCAGCATAAAAGCCGCTCTCAGAGCTATAATCAAAACCACCACTGTAGCCGGGAGAATCCATTGTTTGTGTCATCCCTCGCCAGATGTAGTTTGATGAAAAAGTAAAGTTTGAAGATACCTCTCCAAACACATAAGTAGTCAGAAATAAGACTATAGTCATTATTCCTTTTTTCATAAACATCTCCTTACAAAATATAAGTGTGTTAAGAATCTAAAGGGTCAAACCTTCATAGTGTATTGGTGCGCGTTCCTTCAGCTTTCACTTACTTCCGTCCCCTAAGGGATGAACGATTAAGACGCTGCTCCTTTATTACCATGGAGTATGGTTTAACTTTTAACCCATGTTATATGGGCTCCTTTTAACCCATGGAGTATGGGGATGTAAACATCTTCTTTATAAACACAATTTATAAATTAACATTCTCAAATTTAATATCTTATAAAATATTTGTCAATGCAAAATAATGAAATATCTAGTAGTATTAATACATAGGAATGTTTTCAGAAGATTCACATAAAGATAGTTGTGGAACAGGTATATTATTCAGTAAAAATAATACTTCCAGCCATTCTATATTAAAAAGATCTATATCCTCGCTTCAATGCATGAGACATAGGGGCGCATTGAGTTATGACGGAAAAACCCCTGATGGCGTGGGCATAATGATCGATTTAGACCATAATTTTTTTCAAAAAAAATTACTTGATGAACAAAACTTAATACTTCCATCCAGGTTTGGTTTAGGGATGTTTTTTGTAAATAAAAAATTTCCATTTTTAGAATATTTAAAAGTTATTCTTGATGAGCACGAACTAAATCTTTTAGCTTTAAGAGAATTAAAATTTGATGAAAGCATTTTAGGCGAGATGGCCAAAAAGTCATGTCCACAAATACTTCAAATCTTTGTAGAAAATAAAAAAAGAACTGATTCTAGTGATCAATTAGATGTAAATCTTTATAAAGCAAAAAAACTTTTTGACAAAAAATTTGATTTTGAACGTGAATTATATTGTTGCTCTTTCTCTGCTGATACTGTTGTCTATAAGGGCCTTGTAATGCCTTCAGAGTTTGACAGTTTTTATACCGATCTATCTGATACTTCACATCGAACAGCAAGTGTTATGTTCCATATAAGATTTTCTACAAACACGTCTCCAAAATGGCATTTAGCGCAACCATACAGAGTTATTGCGCACAACGGTGAAATAAACACCATTTCAGGAAATAGAAACTGGGCGCTAGCAAGAATGAATAATTTATCCTCAAAAAGATTTGGCAACATGAGGAAATATCAACCATTAGTTAATCAATCTGGCTCAGATTCCTCAAGCCTAGACAATATGATAGAAGTTCTAAAAGAGGGTGGAGTAAATATTGGAAGAGCTGCAAGAATGCTAATACCTCCATCTTGGCAGAATACGGACTTAATGGACTCAGACGAAAAGGCTTTTCATGAGTATAACTCTATGCACATGGAAGCATGGGATGGACCTGCCTTAATATGCTTTCAAGATAAAAACTTTTTATCTTGCTTCCTCGATAGAAATGGATTGAGACCAGCAAAAATTGAATTTTTTAATGATGAGACTATTTGTATTTCTTCTGAATTTGGGTCAAATAACGACAATTTGAAAACAATAAAAACTGACAGATTAGGACCAGGTGGTCTTTTTGTATATGACAGGAATTCTCAAAAAATTTTAAAAGATAAAGATGTTGATGAAGTTTTGGCAAAAACAAATCCGTACAGGGAATGGTTGAAAAAAAATTCAAAACACTTAGAAGCTAATTTACATGAATATGCTGGACCTCAAATGCGTGAAATATCTGAAAAATACTTCAATGACTCAGCAAGAACATTCTGCCTTTCCAAGGAGGAGATTAATCTGCTAGAAAAATATTCTGTGGAAGGAGGAGAGCCTACAGGATCAATGGGAGATGACACTCCTCTTGCGCCAATTAGTGAATTTGTTAGATCCCCTTACGATCATTGCAGGCAAAAATTTGCTCAAGTAACAAATCCACCAATCGATTCTCTCAGAGAAAAGTATGTAATGTCTCTTGAAACTTGTATTGGTCCAGAACTAGATATTTTTGAGGAGACCTCTGAACATGCCAATAGGATCGTTGTAAACTCTCCTATTCTTTCACACAAAAAATTTAACTTACTCATAAAAAATAAAAAGTTCAAAGTAAAACGGTTCTTAATAGAGTACGAGAGAGAAGATTCTCTTGAAGAAAGTTTAATTAAATTATGTGAAGATGTTTTGGCATCGGTAAAGGAAAGTTACTCAATTATAGTACTTGATGAGAAGCAAACCTCATTCAATAAGCCTGTTATTCCAGCTCTTTTAGCAACTTCAGCAATTCATAATTATTTGATCAAAAATAATGAGCGAGTTTCCTGCAATATTATTGTAAATACTGCCTCTGCAAGAGATACTCACCAAATAGCATGTTTAATAGGTTTTGGAGCAACATGTGTCCACCCTTGGCTTGGTCTTCAAACAGTTTTAAAAATTGGAAAACAAAGAGAATTAGATTCCCCAGGCAATGAACTCTGCGCATCTTATAGAAAGTCATTAAATAATGGTTTATTGAAAATAATGTCGAAGATGGGAATATCGAATATTTCCAGTTACAGAGGAGCAGGACTTTTTGAAGTTGTTGGATTTTCCGAAAAGATTAATAAAGTTTGCTTTCCCAAAAATGAAACACTTATTTTTGGCGATTGCTTTAAAGACATAGAAAGGAAATCTCTTGAAGTTATAGATAGTGATAAAGATAGTAAAATTTTGCCAAAAGGTCTTCATAAATTTGTTCATGGAGGAGAGGAGCATGCTTATCAGCCTGGTGTGGTAATTGAGTTACAGAACTCCCTCAAAGAAGGATCTTTTGAAAAATTTAAAAATTTCTCAGAAATTATTAATAAAAGAAAGCCACTGGCTGTAAGAGATTTTTTTGAATTAAAGAAAAACGAAAAAACTATTGATCTTGAAGAAGTAGAACCAGTAGAAAGTATTTTAAAACGTTTCGATTCTGCTGGGATGAGTCTAGGTTCACTATCTCCTTTAGCCCATGAAACCCTTGCTGCTGCAATGAATGGTTTGGGCTGTAGATCTAATTCAGGAGAAGGAGGTGAGGACAGGAAAAGGTTTGGAACTAATTTAATGTCGAAGATTAAACAAGTTGCCTCGGGAAGGTTTGGAGTAACCCCACATTATTTAGTTAACGCTGAGGTGTTACAGATAAAGATCGCCCAGGGAGCAAAACCTGGAGAGGGAGGCCAGCTACCTGGAGCTAAAGTGGATTCGTACATCGCTAAACTCAGGCATTCAAAACCAGGGATAACCTTGATTTCCCCTCCACCTCATCATGATATTTACTCAATTGAAGACCTTGCTCAACTTATTTATGATCTTAAACAAGTGAATCACAAAGCACTTGTTTCAGTTAAGCTTGTTTCAGAGCCAGGTGTTGGAATTGTCGCTGCAGGAGTAGTAAAAGCAAATGCGGATTTTATTACTATTTCGGGACATGATGGTGGTACTGGTGCAAGTCCAATATCATCAATAAGATATGCAGGCTCTCCATGGGAGACTGGATTGTTTGAAACACAAAATATCCTACTTCAAAGCAACCTTAGGTCTAGAGTTAAACTTCAAACAGATGGTGGACTAAAGACTGGATTAGATGTAATAAAAGCGGCAATTTTTGGTGCAGATTCTTTCGGCTTTGGTACGGCGCCAATGATTGCAATGGGGTGCAAGTATTTGAGAATTTGTCATCTTAATAATTGTGCTACTGGTGTTGCTACTCAACAATTGAGAATTATCAATGATCATTTTCTTGGTGAGGTGGAAAAAGTTCAAAATTATTTTATTTTTGTCGCAAAAGAAATAAGAGAGATTCTTGCTGCACTGGGTTATAAGTCGATTGAAGAAATTATTGGTAAATCTGATTTGCTTGAATTAAAAAAAGAGCACTACGAAAGAGCGACAAAAATGGGTCTAGATAAACTTTTATTTAGATTTAGACCTAATAAATCTCAACTGAATACTAGGGCTCAAAACAACATAAATAAATCCTTGAATGATGAATCTTTATCAAACCTTATCTCAGAGAAAATATCGAAAAATATAGAGAAAGGCAAAGGGGGTGCATTTAGTTTTAAGATCTCTAATACCCATAGATCAATTGGTGCTGAAGTGTCTGGAATGATATCAAGGGCTCATAGTGAAAAGGGCATGCCAGAGAGGCTTATTTTGAACTTCAAAGGAACTGCAGGGCAAAGCTTTGGTTGTTGGAATGCCAAAGGGCTTGAATTGAATTTAAAAGGTCTAGCAAATGATTATGTTGGGAAAGGAATGAATGGAGGAAAAATTGTAATTACAAAAGAAAAACATCTAAAAGACGACAGATCAGTTTTACTTGGAAATACTTGTCTTTTTGGAGCTACAGGAGGAGAGTTTTACGCAAATGGTGTAGCAGGGGAAAGATTTGCAGTTAGGAATTCTGGTGCTAAGGCAATTATTGAAGGTGCGGGAGATCATTGTTGTGAGTACATGACTGGTGGTGAAGTAATTGTGCTAGGTTCAGTTGGGAATAATTTTGGTGCAGGAATGACAGGAGGCTTTGCATATGTATTTGATGAAGATAGAAGCTTTGTTGATCGATGCAATAAAGATCTTATTTCTTTTAATAGAATTACAAGCCAAGAAATGGAGGCTCATAGAAGCTATCTAAAAGATAGAATTTTCCAATTTATAAAAGAAACTGACAGCAATGTTGGAAAAACAATTCTTGAAGACTTCGATAGATATAAAAGTTTATTTTGGATTATTACACCTTACGCAGAAAATCTCGAAAAGATAATAAAAAACACAAGAGAGGAAGCTGCATAATGTCTGAAAAAAACTACGAATTTATTGAAATTAAGAGGATAGAGCCAGAAACAAAAAGTTTGAATGTAAGAAAAGTAGATTTTTCCGAAATTTATGAGCAAACAAATATAAAAAAAGTTTCAGAACAGGCAAGCAGATGTCTTGGATGTGGCAATCCATATTGCGAGTGGAAATGTCCTTTACATAATTACATTCCTGACTGGCTTAAACTTATAGAGGAAAATAGATTAGAAGAAGCAGCTGATTTATGTCATGAAACAAATGCTTTTCCAGAAATATGTGGAAGGATTTGTCCCCAAGAAAAACTTTGCGAGGGAGCTTGTACCTTAAATACTGGATATGAGGCTGTTACTATTGGGCAAGTTGAAAAATATATTTCTGATACAGCTTTGGAACAGGGATGGAAGCCAAAAAAATACTCAGAAAAACAAACCAAATTTCACGTATCAATAATTGGTGCGGGGCCAGCTGGATTAGCATGCGCTGAAACATTGATAAGAAGAGGAATAAACTGCACGGTTTATGATAAGTATTCTGAAATAGGCGGATTACTTACATACGGAATTCCAGAGTTTAAGCTTGAGAAAAAAGTTGTTCTAAAAAGGAGAGAAATCTTAGAAGAGCTTGGAGTAAAGTTTGTTCTAAATTGTTGGGTAGATGATAAGAAAATAAAAGAAATTGAAACAGCAAGTGATGCTATTTTTTTAGGGCTGGGAACTTACGAATCTATTAAGGGAAAATATAAAGGATTTGATAAGGATGGGATAACTGAGGCTCTGCCATACCTCATTAAAAATACTGATTATCTAATGACTGATAGTGATTTTGAGGAATTAAATTTCAAAGGACAAAAAGTTATTGTTTTGGGAGGCGGTGACACAGCAATGGATTGTGTAAGGACAGCGATAAGACAAGGAGCAAAAAGTGTGAAGTGCATTTATAGAAGAAGTAAAGAACATATGCCAGGATCGTCTAAAGAAGTTAAACACGCTGAAGAGGAGGGTGTTGAGTTTATTTTTAATACACAACCAATTGAAGTAGAGGGAAACGGTTCTGTTAAAAAATTAAAAATCGTAACGACAAAATACGATGAGAGTAAAAAATCGTTAGTTGAACAAATTGGCTCAGAAAGGTTGATTGATGTCGATCGTCTAATCGTAGCATTTGGATATAGTGCATCACCACAAGATTTTTTTATTAATAAAGGAGTGGAAATTGATAAAGATGGACTAGTGAAATTAGATGGAAATGAGTATAAGTATCAGACTTCTAATGAAAAATTTTTTGCCGGTGGAGATATGATTATGGGTTCTAGTTTAGCAGTTTATGCAATAGCACATGGTAGAGATGCGGCAAAAGAGATAATTAACTACTTAAAAAGCAATTAGAGCAAGTAACAGCCATTTTAAGGCATAAATTTTAAAATCTAAGCAACTATTAAGCAAAAAACAAAAAAAGGGCTCAGAAGAGCCCTTTTTTGATAAATAAAAAATTATTTATGCTTTCTTTGGCCCCCAGATTAAACCTAACTGGAAAAGAACAATAACTGCACTTAAAGCCAGTGCTACAGGACCACCTAAAGCAAGTGGTGAAGCAAGACTTGCCTCCAATCTTCCGCATGAGACACCTTCAATAGCACATATTGACGCAGTATATGACTCAAATACATAACCAGCAATAAGTCCGGAGTTTGTAAAACTCGCTGCAACCAATACACAGTATGCAGTTGCAAAGATCTTTCCAACTACATTATCACCAGCATCCCCTTGATAAATGGCATTTGCAAATCTAAAACCTAACCATGTAAAGATTGCAAAACCTACAAAATACATTGCGTTACTAATAAGAAAAATATAAAACAAATTTAAATATTCATATTCACTCATAATAATTATCCTCCTAATACAAGATTAGAGCATTCAGAGACAGTTTTGTGTGACAATTTGATGAACTAAGATCCAGAAAAAAGCATGAAAAAGGGCAGGTTAGCTTTATTTAGGGGGCGGAAACCAGATCATTGCCATTTGGAATAAAATAATAAATATGTGAAAAATATAGGCAAAAGTTGGAGAAATAATTGGATTTACTAAATGAATGGTTAAAAACATCAATGCAACAAAAATACAAAAAAGTGAGCAAAAGATCTTTGCAACATTTCTAACAATATCTCCACGATTAATTGCTGCTCTTAAAGAATTTGCAAGATTAAATGAAATAAAAGTTAAAACACTAAGACTTAAAAAATATATCCCCGTTTCCATTTTTTACATTTTACCGTTTTTAAAAAAAATTTCTAATTGAAGAAGAGGGGAAATATTCATTTATTTATATTTTAAAATTTCTTTATTACAATATTCATAACTTCGCATAATATATATTATGTTAAATTAATAGTAAAAATAATAGTAGTAAGTATATTAGCTGTAAATCACTATAAATGTGCCTAATAGCAGAATAAAACTTATTGGAATTTTTGTAGAAATGAATTATTTAACATAATACTGGGAGGTATCTAAGAGTACCAAGTATGTTTACCAAACTGATTAGCTTCTACCCGTTTTTTATTATCTAAGTAGTACTTGAATCCCATTACAACACTTTCAATGTATGATTGAAGCTTATGTTTTACATATAAATTCCAGGCTAACCACTTAATTAGAGGATTTTTATAAGGTAAAGAAGGATTTACTCTTACAGTTAATGTAGAAATACCTTCTTCTTCTGAAACAATCCAATTTACAACTGTATCTCTTCTTTTCGCTCCTATTCTTAGATCATAGCCATTCTCGTGCCAATTATATATTTCTCTTGTGTACTCTAATCCGCTAAAATAAAGCACTTTATCCATAGAATTGCTGCCTGGCCATGTAATAACTTCATTTTTCTTACAGAAAGGATGATATAGCTCCAATGCACCCGGTTTTCTTACGAGATCTAGTAATTCTTTTTTGGGAAGATTAAATGAAGCCTCAGATTGTACATGCATGTAAAATACCTTAAAAATTCCTTTCTAAATATGCAACTCCATATTTATTATTAAAAAAATATTCTTCAACTCTTCTAAACCCCATTTTTTCATGAAATTTTAAAGATTGTTTATTTATTGGTTCAATATTTGCCTCTGCACAAATAGTTAGCTGCTCATTAATATAATTTTTAAAAATATTTCCATACATAAAGGAACCAAAACCCCGATTTTCAAAGCCTTTTTTGACTCCTATGCGGTCAATATATAGAAATTTTTTGTATTTTTTTTGAAAATATTTATAGTTTGGCGATTCATATGGAAGATCCTCTCTCATGCAAACTATAAATGCACATATTTCTTTCTGAAATACCAAAAAACTTCCAAACGTAGATAATTCAATTAAATCCTCTAATTTGTCTAAATCTCCTAGGGAGCTAAGCATAGGCTTATGGCTTTCATTTATCTCTAAAACTTCGCTTAAAGACGCTTTTTTAGCTTCTTTAAGGTTAAATTGTTTTAAATTATTCATTTTTACAAAATTATTATTACAAAAAAGTGACATTTTTACTTTACTGATTACAATAATCTTTCATGGCAGGTAAAGATACTATTGAAATGCAAGGAAAGGTAATAGAGGTATTGCCTAATACTGTTTTCAGAGTCCAGCTTGAAAATGATCATGTTATAACAGCACATATCTCTGGGAAAATGCGAAAAAACTATATCAGGATAATGAATGGAGATAATGTAACAGTACAGCTCTCCCCTTACGATCTCAGCAAAGGAAGAATCACCTTTAGGACTAAGTAATCTTCTCTTTTTTCTTTACTTTAAAATCTAATTGTTTTGCTTTAATTCCAACTAATATGGTATCACCTTTTTTAGCCTTATCATCTATGAGCATTGCAGAGACTGGTTTTTTAATATGCTTATCAACTGACCTTGACAAGGGTCTTGCACCAAGTTTCGCATCGAATCCATCGTCAAGTATCTTTTGCACCACAGCATCAGTCCACTCCAAATCAATTCCTTTAAGATTAAGCTTTGCCTGAACCTCAACAAGCAGCTTTTCTACAACTGAATTTAAATTATTATTATCGAGCTTATTGAAGTTGATTATCCCATCAAGCCTATTTCTAAATTCAGGTGTAAAAGCTTTTGAAACAGCTTTTTCAAACTTATCTACCGATTCCTGCTCTATGAAGCCAACTGCTTCGTTATCTGCCTCAACTGCTCCAGTATTTGAAGTCATAACGATTATGGTATTTTTAAAATTAATATTTCTTCCATTGCTATCTGTAAGATTTCCATAATCAAGAACTTGTAGAAGAATATTAAAAATATCAGGATGTGCTTTTTCAATTTCATCTAAAAGCAATACAGAGTGTGGCTTTTTATTAATCTCCTCAGTTAAATATCCACCTTGATCGTAACCAACATATCCAGGAGGAGATCCTATTAGTTTTGAGATGCTGTGTTTCTCCATAAATTCTGACATATCTATCCTGACAAAATCTATACCAAGAAATTGTGCTAACTGTTTAGTAAGCTCAGTTTTTCCAACTCCTGTTGGGCCGGTGAATAGAAAAGATGATATTGGTTTTTCATCGTTACCAATACCTGCCTTAGCCGTTTTAATTGCTGCAACTACTGCCTCAACAGCATGATTTTGGCCAAAAATTACAGATTTAAGGTTTCCTTCAAGGCTGTTCAGATTTTCCTTATTACTGGCGCTTAATTGCATTGCTGGAATTTTTGTAATTTTTGAAATTAAATTTTCAATATCTGATTTTCTAATTGTTTTACCCATATTTTTTGCAAGCTTCTTTTTTGAACCAGCTTCATCAATCAGGTCAATAGCTTTATCTGGAAGTTTAGAATCCTGTAAATATTTGTTAGACAATTCAACGGCAGACTTTAAGGCTTCTTTGGAATATGAAATGCCATGAAATTCTTCAAATTTTCTTTTTAAACCATCAAGAATAGCTATAGTTTCATCTATTGACGGTTCATCAATAGGTATTTGTTGGAATCTTCTAGATAACGAACTATTTTTTTCAAATACCTGCCTATACTCTTTATAAGTTGTTGCGCCAACACACCTTACATCTCCCCTTGCTAATGCTGGTTTAAGTAGATTTGAAGCATCTAGAGCACCACCTGATGCTGAGCCTGCTCCAATAATAGTATGAATCTCATCTACAAATAAAATTACATTTTCTTTTTTTTCTAAAAAGGAGGTTAGAGTCTTCATTTTTTTCTCAAAATCTCCTCTGTATTTTGTTCCCGCAACAAGGCTACCCACGTCTAATGACATAACTTGATAATCTTTAAAAATTTTTGGCGCCCTACCCTCTGCAATAGCTTTTGCTAGCCCCTCTGCAATGGCGGTTTTACCAACACCAGACTCGCCAACAAGCACAGGATTATTTTTTCTTCTTCTACCAAGTATTTGAAATAATCTCTCCAAGGTATCATCTCTACCAATCAAAGGATCAATATTGCCCTTTTCTGCTTCTTTATTTAAGTTTGTTAAAAAGTCTGGCAAAGATTCAGGTTGTGATATTGTCTTTTCTGCAGGGTCAGCTGTTTCAACAGATGTATTCTTTCCATGTGAAATATACTCAACAATATCTAATCTTGAAATATTTCTTCTGCTAAGCATGTATACTGCATAACTTTCTTTTTCAGAAAACAAAGCTGCTAAAAGGTTTTCACCGTGAACCTCAGTTTTACCACTTGATTGGACGTGAAAAATAGCTCTTTGAAGAACTCTTTGAAATGCGAGTGTTGGTTGAATCTCTTTCTTCTCTTTAGTTTTTGGCACATTTTTTTTGATGTAATCCTTTACCTCTTTTTCTAAACTATTCACATCAACAGAAAGGTGTTCGAAGATTTTTCTTGAAGATTCCTCTTTGGTTAAAACCAAAAGAAGATGCTCTATTGTTACAAATTCTTCTGAATTTTCAGAGCATTCTTTGAAGAGTTCATTGAGTGCATTTTCTAAATCTTTTGAAAGCATATGTATAATATATCTAATCTTTTGCCAATTCTTCAATATCTGTTTTCAAAGGATGTTCATTTTCTTTTGAAAATCGATTTATCTGTTGTGATTTTGTTTCAGCAATTTCTTGTGAAAATGCCCCACAATAGCCTTTTCCGTCATTATGTATTTGAAGCATTATTTCAGTTGATTTTGCATGATCAAAACCAAAAAATTTCTGAATTACGTAAACAACGAACTCCATCGGGGTAAAGTCATCATTAAAAAAAACTACGGCAAATAATGGCGGGTGGCCAATCTGTGTCTCCTCTTCTTCTAATTGAACGCTTCCAGTGGTAAATGTTTCTTCAGGCATTTTTAGAATTTTTTGATTAGATGATCACCAAATTCTGAACAACTTACTTCAATAGGATCATCAATCAATCTAGCAAAATCATAAGTTACTGTTCTTTTCTTGATGGTTTTTTCCATTGCAACCAAAATCATGTCAGCTGCTTCGGTCCATCCCAAATGCCTTAACATCATTTCAGCAGACAAAATTAACGAACCAGGATTTACTTTATCTTGTCCAGCATATTTTGGCGCAGTTCCGTGTGTCGCCTCAAAAATTGCTATCTCATCACCTAAGTTTGCTCCAGGCGCTATTCCAATACCTCCAACTTGTGCAGCCAAAGCATCAGATATATAGTCACCATTCAAATTTGGTGAAGCTAGCACATCATACTCTGCAGGTCGATGAAGAATTTGTTGTAAAAATGCATCACAGATTACATCTTTAATAATAATTTCATTTCCGCTGTTTGGATTTGTCATTGAATGCCATGGACCTCCATCAATAGGCTTTGCATCAAACTCTTGTTCTGCAAGCTCGTAACCCCAATCTCTAAATGCCCCCTCAGTAAACTTTTGAATATTACCTTTATGAATTAAAGAAATCGATTTCCTATCATTCTTAATTGCATACTCAAATGATTTCCTTATGAGTCTTTTACTACCCTCTTCTGAAACAGGTTTAATTCCTATTCCACAATTTTCAGAAAATCGTATTTTTTTCACATCAAATTGCTCTTTTAGAACTTTAATAAGTCTTTTTGCTTCCTCAGTATTAGATTCAAATTCAACACCAGCATAAATATCTTCAGAGTTTTCTCTGAAAATCACCATATCAACAAGCTCAGGATGTTTTACGGGGCTTGGAGTTCCTTTAAAATATTTAACCGGTCTTAAGCAAACATATAGATCTAGTTCTTGCCTCAAAGCTACATTTAACGATCTTATGCCTCCACCAACTGGAGTTGTAAGTGGTCCTTTAATAGATACAATGTATTCTTTACATAACTCTAAAGTCTCTTTTGGGAGCCACTCATCAGCACCATAAACCTCTACTGATTTTTCACCACAAAAAACCTCCATCCAGCTTATTTTTCTTTTACCTCCATAAGCAGCCTCTACAGATGCATCAACTACCTTCTTCATTACCGGTGTAATATCTATTCCAATACCATCTCCTTCTATAAATGGAATAATAGGATTATCCGGAACGACAAGTTTGCCCTGTTTGATAGTAATTTTTTCGCCTTTGGATGGAATTTTTACTTTTGATGAGCTCATGTTGATTAGATCGAGCTTGATTATACTTACATTTGCATTAAATATTAAGACTTAATTTAAATTGATATGAAAAAAAGTAAAAAAGTCATAGTGGGAATATCAGGAGGTGTTGACTCTTCCGTAGCAGCATTATTATTAAAATCATCAGGTTTCAATGTTCAGGGTCTATTCATGCAAAATTGGACAAATGAAACTCCAAATATTAAGTGCACATCTGAGGAAGATTACAAAGATGCTGAAAAAGTTTGTGATCAAATTGGCATACCCTTAATAAAAGCAAACTTTTCTTCTCAGTATTGGGAGAAAGTTTTTGAGAATTTCCTAGACGATCACCACCGAGGATTAACTCCTAATCCAGATATTCTTTGCAATAAAGAAATAAAATTCAGAGCATTTCTTGATTATTGTCTAGATATTGGAGCTGATTATATTGCAACAGGACATTATGTGAGGACAAAAGTTTCTGGGAGCAACTCGAAATTATTAAGAGGGATTGATGAAAAAAAAGATCAGTCATATTTTTTGCATCAAGTAAAAGGGAAAGATTTAAATAGAGCGATATTTCCACTTGGAGAACTAAGGAAAGCCGAAGTAAGAAAGATAGCTGCAGACAATGAACTATTTACTATGAATAAAAAAGACTCTGTAGGAATCTGCTTCATTGGTAAAAATAATTACAATGATTTCATTTCTAATTTTTTAGGAAAAAAACCTGGCTCTATTTTAGATGAACATGGAGAAAAATTGGGAAATCACAAAGGGCTAATGTACTTTACTCTTGGTCAAAGACAAGGAATTGGCATTGGAGGAGTTAAAGGCAAATTGCAAGACTCTTGGTATGTTGCTCATAAAAATATATCAAGTAATGAGCTGACTGTTGTTCAGGGTAGCTCTCATCCGCTTTTATATAGTGATGGCTGTTTTGTAGAAAAGCTACACTGGATTGATGATCAAATTTTTGATGAAAAAAATCTTAAAGTTCAGATTAGATACCAATCAAAAGCAGTTAATTGCAAACTAAAAAAAGTTAAAGGATGTTATAAGATTATGTTCGACAAGCCTGAGTTGGCAGTTACTCCTGGACAGTCAGCTGTATTGTATTCAGGTGAGGAATGTTTAGGTGGTGGAATTATAAAGGAAAGAATTTCAAAAGATTTTTACAACTGGGCAGAAAATCGAGGTTATAATTACCAAGTCTATGGATGAGACAAATCTGGGGAACCTCTCTCCTCTTGATGGAAGATACCGCGACAAAACAAAAGAAAGTCGTGAGATATTCTCTGAAGAATCTTTGATAAATAAAAGATTAACTGTTGAGTTAAAGTGGCTTAAATTTTTTATAAAAAACTTCAGAAAGGACCTTGCTAAAAAATCAGACTTTAAAAAGCTTGATTCGCTTCTAAAAAAATTACCAAAAAATTTACCATTGAAAGTAAAAGAGATAGAAAAAACTACAAATCATGATGTTAAAGCAGTTGAACTTGCTTTAGGAGAAAAATTTAAACAAAAAGAATTTAAGAATTTAATTCATATTTTTCTTACTTCAGAAGATGTAAATAGTTTTAGCTATGCAATTATGATGAAAGAGATTCGGAATGCATCACAAAATTGGGTTCAAAGTGTTATTTCAATATTAAACAAAATGAGAACAAAATATGCAGATTTGGCAATGCTTTCTAAAACTCATGGACAGCCAGCAAGTCCTACTACTTTAGGCAAAGAGATCAATGTTTTCAAAACTAGACTTGAAAGAGAAGTTAAGACTATGAAGCAACTTCAAGCAAGAGCAAAATGGGGAGGAGCTACAGGGAATTACAACGTGCATCAGTTAGTTTTCAAGAAAAATTGGGTAACAATATCAAGAAAATTTTTAAAGGAGTCAGAAGTTGAACTCTGTGAAGTAAGTACACAAATTGAACCACATGATTTCATGGCAGAGCAATTCAATTCTATACAGAGAATTTCAAATATTTTACTGGACCTTTCTAGAGATATCTGGACTTACATATCAATGGATTATTTCAAATTGAAAGTTCTCAAAAGTGAAGTTGGCTCGTCAACAATGCCACATAAAGTTAATCCAATAGATTTTGAGAATGCAGAAGGAAATCTAGGTTTATCAAATGCTTTATTTTCTTATCTTTCAGAAAAATTACCTGTTTCACGACTTCAAAGAGATCTGTCTGATTCAACAGTGCTTAGGAGTATTGGTTCTGCTTATGGATATTTCGAGCTTTCTGTAAATTCTTTACTTAAAGGCCTTAATAAACTCGAGGCAAATAAAGCTACTATTAGCAAAGAATTAGATGGAAAATATGAAATTTTAACTGAAGCAATTCAAATCTTTTTAAGGCTTGAGGGTGCTGTTGAGCCATATGAAAAGGTTAAGAAAATATCACGTGGAAATGCAATGGATAAAGAGACTTATTTAAAAATCATAGATGAATTAATAGTCGATAAAAGCCATAAAAAAACTCTAAAAAATTTAACTCCTCAAACATACGTAGGAATTGCTGAAGAGTTAGCTAAATTATAAGGAAAAATATGAAATTTAATTTTGATATACCCGAAGAATCTCAGGAAATTTTTTCTGAGGATGCCAATAATTTTGTAGAAAATTTACATAAGAAATTTGATACAAAAATTAGTACTTTGTTAGAAGAAAGAAAAAAAAGACAGGATTTTTTCGATGAGGGAAGCCTGCCAGATTTTCTAGATGATACTAAAGAAATACGAGAATCAGAGTGGAAGGTGAGACCAATACCAAATGATCTTCTTGACAGGAGAGTAGAGATTACAGGCCCAGTAGATAGAAAGATGATTATCAACGCTTTAAATTCAGATGTGAAAGTATTTATGGCAGATTTTGAAGACTCACTAAGTCCCACCTGGGAAAACGTAGCTAATGGACAAAAAAATCTCTTCGATGCTGTAAGACGAACAATCTCTTTCGAAAATCCTGACAATGGCAAAAAGTACAAATTGAACGATGACATTGCAACATTAATGTGTAGGGTCAGAGGAATTCATTTAAAAGAGAAAGGTTTGACAATCGATGGCTCTCAGCCATATGGATGCCTGGTCGATTTTGGATATTATCTTTTTCATAATGCTAAAGAATTGATGAACAAAAACACTGGACCTTACTTTTACATCCCAAAACTTCAATCGCATTTAGAGGCCAGACTTTGGAACGATATCATTTCTTTTGCTGAGGAAAATTTAAATATTCCAAAGGGAACTGTGAGGGTAACATGTTTAATTGAAACGCTTCCAGCAGTTTTTGAAATGGAAGAAATTTTGTTTGAACTTAAAGATCACATTGTTGGACTTAACTGTGGAAGGTGGGATTATATTTTTAGTTACATAAAAACCTTTCAAAAGCATTCGGATAAATTATTGCCTGACAGATATCAAGTAGGAATGAATCAGCCTTTTTTAAATGCATACTCTAGATTACTTATCAAAACCTGCCATAAAAGAGGTGCCTTTGCTATGGGGGGAATGGCTGCCTTCATACCATCAAAAGATCCTGACGAAAACAAAATTGTTACCGAAAAAGTAATGGGAGATAAGATTCTTGAAACGTCTAATGGGCATGACGGAACTTGGATTGCTCATCCTGGATTATCTGATATTGCAAATAATGTTTTCTCAAATGCATTCGAACCAGGAAGAACGAATCAGATGCATATTCTTAGAGAGGACGACCATATTAACGCTAAAGATCTTATTACTCCTTGTGAAGGAAATTTTACGGAAGATTGTTTTCGCTCAAATATTAGAGTCTGTTTGAGATATATTGAAGCCTGGTTAAGAGGTATTGGATGTGTGCCAATTTATGGACTTATGGAAGACGCAGCAACAGCTGAAATATCAAGAAGTTCTCTATGGCAATGGGTAAAACATTCAGTAGAACTAGACACAGGTTTAGTATGTTCGGAGCAAACATTTGAAAAAATTTTAGATGAAGAATACAATGTCGTTCAAGAAGAGGTTGGGCAAGACTCTTTGGCTTCAGGTAAGTTTTCCGAGGCTAAATCACTGTTAAAAGATTTAGTTCAAAGCGGAGAATTAACTGATTTTCTTACATTGCCAGCATATAGGAGTATTTAAATGAAGTTAGCTGAACAAGTAGCTTCTCTCGAGAAGGATTGGGCTGAAAACCCAAGATGGAAACACGTTAAAAGACCTTATTCTGCAGAAGAAGTTGTCAAGCTAAGGGGTTCTCTGCAACCTGAAAGCACACTTGCAAGGAAAGGTGCTGAAAAGCTTTGGAAATATTTAGAGACTGAAGAATACATTAATTGCTTGGGTGCACTAACTGGCGGACAAGCTGTCCAACAAGTTAAAGCCGGTGTAAAGGCAATATATCTTTCAGGATGGCAGGTTGCTGCGGACAATAATTCTGCTGAAACAATGTATCCAGATCAATCACTTTATCCTGTTGATTCAGTGCCAAATGTAATTACTAGAATTAATAATGCTTTCAGACGTGCTGACCAAATTGAATGGATGAACACAAATGGTGAGCCGAAGTTTGATTTCTTTGCACCTATTATTGCTGATGCAGAAGCAGGTTTTGGAGGTGTATTAAATGCCTTTGAATTAATGAAGCGAATGATTCGTGCTGGAGCTGCAGGAGTTCATTTTGAAGATCAACTTGCCAGTGTAAAGAAATGTGGTCATTTGGGAGGGAAAGTTTTAGTGCCAACAAAAGATGCTGTAGAAAAGCTTATAGCTGCTAGGTTAGCAGCAGATGTGTCTAATACCCCAACAATATTAGTTGCAAGAACTGACGCTGACGCAGCAGACCTTGTAACATCAGACGTTGACGAAACAGACAGGCCATTTTTAACTGGAGAGCGTACCTCAGAGGGTTTTTATAGGACTAAAGCTGGTCTAGATCAGGCAATAGCAAGAGGTTTAGCTTATGCACCCTACTCTGATTTAGTTTGGTGCGAAACATCAAAACCGGATCTAGAGCAAGCAAAGGTTTTTGCTGAAGCAATTAAAAAAGATCATCCTGAAATTTTACTGGCATACAATTGCTCACCTTCGTTTAATTGGAAAAAGAATCTTGACGAACAAACTATAGCTAAGTTTCAAAAAGAACTAGGAGCTATGGGCTACAAATTTCAATTTATTACGCTAGCTGGAATCCATTCGATGTGGCATAGCATGTTTAAACTTTCAAAAGAATATGTAAATGATGGTATGTCGGCTTATGTACGATTACAGGAAGAAGAGTTCTCAGATGCTAATAAGGGCTATACTTTTGTATCCCATCAACAAGAAGTTGGAACTGGATATTTTGATGCTGTAAATGAATGCATTCAGGGTGGTGAAAGCTCTACTTCAGCTTTAAAAGGTTCAACTGAAGAAGAACAGTTTAAATAAAACTTGATTTTCAAGCCTGCATCGAGCAGGCTTTTTTCATGCTTAATTTCTTTCTTAACAAATCTTTTTTATTCCTTTTTTCAATAATATTTATCTCCTCTTGCAGTAGTGAAAAAAGTTCTCAAAACTTAATTAATGAACAACAAACATTTGTTTTTTCTGTAAGTAATTTTAAAGAGAGTGTAAAAAGTTATGAGCAGCTCAATATTTCAATAAGTGCAAACTATGAGTGCAATTTTAATATCACTGGTACAAATATTTATTGGGTTACATCCTCTGATAAAAAAAATTTTTCTTATAGAGCTCCTATAACAGTGCTAGATGAAGAGGAATTTTTTATTGATATTAGTACAGTTGAAACTATAGATTGCCCTAATAGAACACAAAGAAAAATCCATAAAGTTTCTCGAGATGTAAATGCTCTCCAATTTCTTCCATCTCCTACTCCATTTAATTACATGGAGTTAAAAAGTGATTTCTTCGCATCACATAATATAGGTTTTGGAGGTATTGAAATAACTGATAGGTTTACAAGCGTAATTTGTTACCCAACTCCAGCAGACTGTACTTCATATGAAAATGAACTTTTTGGCCAAGATGCACACAATATGGCAACTGGGGATTTTAATAATGATGGTTTTGAGGACATTGTTGTAGCATGGGCGATATTTCCACATACATTGGAATCAGAGCAAAAAATCAATGCTCCTATCAATATTTATCTAAATGATGGCACAGGCAATCTGTATCATGACCCAAATATATATGTTTCAGGGGACGCACCAAAACACCCTTTTGCTTATCGACTTGCTGTAGCAGATTTCAATAATGATGGAAAAGATGATATTTTTGCTGGTTCAATGGGTCTTCAGTATAGAAATGAGGATTATTCAAAAAACTATATCTCACCTTACCCAGACTTGCTCTTATTAAGTAATAGCTCAGGTAAATTCGAAGAGTCTAGTAGAAATATCAATGATCAAAATAATGGAAATGGAAAGCAATGTAATTTTAGCCATGATGCCAGTATCGGAGATTTTGATAATGATAATGATATTGATATCTTTGCATGCAATATTTTATTGGTGAACGACGGCACTGGAAACTTCTCATTTGAGGAATATTTAGGCACATCTCTTCAAATGAACTATGGAAATCCAATGAGTAGCCTTTTAGTAGATTTGAATAATGATTCCTATGATGATTTAGTTTTCTGGAACTTTGATAACAGACCTGAAAATTTCATAGAAGAAGGTTTTGCATACCTTAGTAATGGAACTTCAGATATTAGCAATTGGATTCAAGTTGAGCTGCCCGTTGGTCCTTTTGGGAGAAATCATAATAAATATAATCATGCAGCTTATGGAGATTTAAATAATGATGGCAATAAAGATATTGTCGTATCTGTTACCAGGGACAACCCATATTATGAGGGTGCATATATTCAGGTTCTGTTAGGAGATGGACATGGAAATTTAACAGATGTTACATCCACCAACTTTGTGGAACAACCTCGAGATAAGAATCATCACGGCGAAGGAAATATCTATCTAAGAGATTTTGAAGGAGATGGTGATCTAGACATCTTTCATTCGACGAGAGATTTTTCATCAAATCTTCATGGAGCACATATTGCGCTAAATGACGGCAGTGCATTTTTCGTCTCTGTGCCTGAAAATATTTTTCCTCAAAAACCTAAAGCAAATATGTACGACAATAATGATTACCTATTCAAGGGTATGCCTATTAATCTTGATAATTCTGGGTGTTTAGACCTTATTTCTACTTCTGATAGCTGGATGGATGAAACAGCTACCAAAAACTATCTGTATAGCTTAGTAAATATAAAATGTGATTAATCCTTCACTTTGCCGCAAACTTCGCATTTATCTCCTTTTGATAGATAAACACCGCCACAGCTTGGCTGTAAAGGCTTTTTCTTTAGTATTAGGCCTATAGACATACCAAGAATAGCTAAAGAGGCTACAATCAGCCCTAGAATTGCGTTAATCATGGATATATTCTACTCCATTGTGAAGAATTTAGAGTTTCTCCATCTTTTTTAATAAAAAAAACAGCTATTTGCTCGTTTTCAGCAATTTTTAAACCTTCTTTGGTGCCTAAAACATACATTGTAGTAGCCCAAGCATCTGCGTATGCAGCACTTTCATGTAATACTGTAACGTTAGCTACATCTCTAGGTCCTCCCCCCCAAATATGTCCTGGATTTTTATATTCTCCAGAAGTAGCAATAGAAAGTCCCTTAAAGGGCATAGAAAACGATTTAAATATTTTTTGGTTCATGCTGAAGGGGTCTTCTATTGCCCACTTCCAATTACCTCGGTGAGGGGCTAATCCCTTTGCTTTAATTTCACCACCTATCTCAATAAAGTAATCACTAATTCCGTTTTCCTGCATAATTTCTGCTACTTTATCAACTGCGTAACCTTTGGCTACAGCTGAGAAATCTAGAATTCCACCTTGAAGAGGGTCGAAAGAATTTTTACTTATTTCACTTAAATTTAAAGAAAGATCATACAGATATTTCAAATCCTTTGACCAAGAGTTCATTTCTTCAATGGAAGTATTTAATACCTCAGAATTCTCTTTATAAGTAGAAAATATTAAATCGATACGATTAAGTTCTTTTTCAATCTTTTCTGGAATTAAAGGATCTAGCTCCTGTGTTTCTGGATGAACATAGCGATATTTATAACTCGTACCATATATCTCTCCGTTTGAAGTGGTATAGGTAAATTGTTGGCATCCAACAAGTAATAAAATTAAGAGTAGATGTCTAACCACCAAAGTCATCCAGCATGATATTCTCTTCTTCAACACCTAAGTCAGAGAGCATCTTAATGCAAGAAGAGTTCATGATTGGTGGACCACATAGATAGTATTCACAATCCTCTGGAGCAGGATGTTTGGCAAGATACTCGTCTTGAGTAACTTGATGTATGAAGCCTGTAAGGCCTTTCCAATTGTCCTCTGGAAGCGCATCTGATAGGGCTATATGAAATGAAAAGTTTTCATGTTCTTTTGCAAGTTTTTCAAATTCATCTTGATAGAAAATTTCTTTCATACTTCTTGCTCCATACCAGTAGCTGATTTTTCTATTTGAATTAAGTCTTAGTAACTGATCAAAAATATGAGATCTTAAAGGAGCCATGCCAGCCCCTCCCCCAATAAAGACCATTTCATTTTCAGTTTCTTTTGCAAAGAACTCTCCAAATGGACCAAAAACTTTTACCTTGTCTCCTGGTTTTAAGCTAAAAACGTAAGAGGACATCACTCCAGGTGGGAAGTCTGACCCAGGAGGTGGAGATGCTACCCTAATATTAAATTTTAAAACACCCTCTTCAAGAGGATAATTCGCCATTGAATATGCTCGTATTATTGGTTCTGGGTTTGAGGCTACATTATCCCAAACTTTAAATCTGTCCCAGTCAGAATGGTATTCTTTCTCAATTTCAAAATCTTTATATTTTATTGCCTCATATGCTGGAGCTTCTAGTTGAACATAACCACCAGCTTTAAATCTTACGTTTTCTCCCTCTGGCAACTTTAAAACTAGTTCTTTAATGAATGTGGCTACATTTTCATTTGAAATTACTTCACACTCCCACTCCTTTACTCCAAAAACCTCATCGGGTATCTGAATTTTCATATCTCTCTTTACTGGAACTTGGCAAGACAGACGCCAATTGTCATTCTGTTGTTTGTAGTTAAAGTGAGACTGTTCAGTAGAGAGTATGTCTCCACCACCATCTATAACTTGGCATTTACATTCCGCACAGGTACCACCACCTCCACATGCAGATGCGAGGTAAATATTTTTTGCAGCTAGTGTGCTAAGTAACTTTCCACCCGCAGGCACCGTGATACTTTTTTCTGGATCGTCGTTAATCTCAATTGTTACATCACCAGTTGAAACTAGCTGGGAACGAGCCAACATTACAAATGCAACTAAAACTGATACAACAAGGGTGAAAGCTAAAATCCCAAGATATAAATCCATTAAAGTATTATTCCTCCAAATGACATAAATCCAAAACTCATTAAACCAACAATAATATAAGTAATACCCAATCCTCTGAGACCTTCAGGAATATCGCTATACTTAAGCTTTTCCCTAATACCAGCAAGCAATACTATTGCTAACGCCCAGCCAAATCCTGCGCCGAAGCCATAGGTAACACTCTCAATTAAGTTATAGTTCTTTTCTACCATAATTAAAGAGGCTCCAAGAATTGCGCAATTAACAGTTATAAGTGGTAGAAAGATTCCAAGCTGGTTATAAAGAGCTGGCACATATTTATCAAGAAACATTTCTAAAATTTGTACTGCAGCTGCGATCACTCCGATGTAAGTAATAAGTTCAACAAATTCTAAATTTGTATTTTCTAAACCAGCCCATGATAAGGCACCTTCCTTGAGCACATAAGTGTAAATAATATTATTCAGGGGAACAGTTAATGTTAAAACAACTATAACAGCTAACCCTAAACCAAAGGCTGCTTTTACTTGCTTTGAAATTGCAAAAAAAGTACACATCCCTAAAAATAGTGACAACGCTATATTCTCTATAAATACTGTTCTTACAAATAAACTTGTTAGCTCAGCCATTAGACGCCTCCTTTTTTGCTACAAGTGGTTTGAAGGTATGGGCCTTGAGTGGATTTTCATCTTCTTCAACTTGACTCGTACTGATAGATCTTATGGCCCAAATCATCAACCCAATTATGATAAATGAACTTGGTGGTAATAAGAGGAAGTTATTTGTTGGGTACGAATCAGGCATTACCTGTAAACCTAGAAATGTACCACTTCCAAAAATCTCTCTTATTGTTGCTACTACTATTAATATAAAACTATAGCCCAATCCATTTCCCAATCCATCAAGAAAGCTTCTTATTGGTGGATTTTTCATTGCATAGGCTTCCGCTCTACCCATCACAATACAGTTAGTGATAATTAAACCTACAAAAACAGAGAGCTGTTTACTTGCTTCGTAAGCATAGGCTTTAAGAATCTCGTCAACAATTATCACTAAAGAAGCAATCACAGTCATTTGAACAATGATTCTTATGTTTTCTGGAATGTAAAATCTTAAGAGTGATATGAAGAAATTAGATAATGCCACTACCGAAGTTAAAGCTGCACACATAACTAGGGTTACATCCATTTTTACTGTTACTGCGAGAGCAGAACATATTCCCAATATCTGTAAAGCAATGGGATTATTTTCAATAATTGGAGCAAATAGTAGTTGTTTTGACTCTTTAAAAGTTAATGGTTTCATTAGCTGTTAAATGTCTCCTTTACTATTTTTAAGGCGGGTCCGTAGGCTTCTGGTCCAAGCCAATATTCAATCATATTTGAAACGCCATTACTTGTCAGAGTTGCTCCAGAGAGACCATCTACCTCATATTTATTCGAAGAGGCTCCTTTCACAACCTTTAATTCAACTCCCCCATCTTTGTTATATAAAATTTTGCCTTTCCAAATATTTTTCCATTCCTCATTCTCAACTTCCGCACCTAGTCCTGGAGTTTCTTTATGTTCATAAAATTCAATTCCGTTTATTGTATTTAAATCGGATGCAAGAGATATGTATCCATAAAGCGTTCCCCATAAACCATAACCTCTTATAGGCAAAACAACCTTTTCGATATTATCTTCTTTATCAAACCATAAATACATTGGTCCTACATTTTCCATTCTTTTCAAAATGGCAATATCCTTTTCTTTTGGAACTGCTGTTGATAAGTCAGATTTCAAAGTTGCTTTTAAATGATCATATTTCTCATCCATCTCAACAAGCTCATTTGATTTGAAATTTACATAAATTATTTCTATTTTTTCAAATTCCTCATTGATATTTTCTGAATTTATTCCAGCAGCTAAAAGAATTTTACTTTTCTTATCATTCTCCAAATTTAATTCTTGTGTTGATCTTACAGAAACAGCTGTAAAGGAAACTACAACAGCGCATGCTATACAAGCTAATAAAGGAATAAATAAATTTTTCATGAATTATATCTTTCCATCCTTCTAGAAGTATTTAACGATGTAATAGTGAAATCTATAGCTGGAGCTAAGAGATTTGCAAAAAGAATTGCAAGCATCATTCCCTCTGGAAATGCAGGGTTTATAACCCTTATCAATACAACGATAACTCCTATTGAAATTCCATAAATCCATCTACCCATATTTGTATTTGCAGCACTCACTGGCTCTGTTGCCATATACACCAGTCCAAAAGCGAAGCTACCAATTGTTAAATGCCAATACCAAGGAATTGCAAACATAGGATTAGTATCTGAACCAATTAAGTTGAGAGCACTACTCATTACAACCATTCCTGCCAAAGTTCCAAAAATAATTCTCCAAGATGCGATTTTGGTGTAAACCATATATGCCCCAGCAAGAAGAATTAAAAATGTTGATGTTTCACCTATTGATCCAGGTATTTGCCCAAAAAACGTTTGCCCCCATGAAAAATTACTGTTAATTCCGTTCATTCCCTCTAACGCTGCTATACCAAGAGCTGTTGCTCCAGAATAGCCATCAATCGAACCATTATCAGCAAGACCTGCAACCCAAACCATATCTCCAGAAAGTTCAGTTGGATAAGCGAAATAGATAAATGCTCTACCAGTTAGAGCTGGATTTAAAAAGTTCTTTCCTGTGCCACCAAAAAGTTCTTTTCCTACTACTATTCCAAAAGCAATTCCACTTGCTGCCTGCCACAACGGAATATCTGGAGGGCAACTAAGTGAAAATAGAACAGTTGATACGAATGCACCTTCATTAATTTCATGTCTCCTTATTGTGGAAAAAATTGCTTCGCATGCTATACCTGTAATGAATACGGTTAGGTAAATTGGAACAAAATAAACCATACCAAACCAAAATCTATGCAAATGGTTTGAAGAGTCTGTGCCAACAAGCTGGATGAGACTGTTATGCCAATCACCTGTTGTTGAAAAACCACCCTTATCTAAATAGTCTAGGCCAAAATAGCCCATGTTATACATTCCCCAGAACATTGCTGGGAATGTTGCAAGCCACACAACAACCATGATCCTCTGAACATCAACTCTATCTCTAATGTGAGTCTTTCCAGTTGTCGCAACTTTAGATGAAAAAAAGAAGTTTTGAACTACCTCATAAAGATAAAAAAAAGTATTACTTTTCTGCGGTCTATTTCTGTCAAAAAAGCTCTCTAAAAATTTCAAGAATTTTCCTCCTTCCAAATATCATCTATACAATCTTTAAATAGTGCCACATAGTCATATTTACTAGGGCAAACATATGAAAAAACACTCATATCTTCAGGAATCAAATCAAAAATACCTAATTCTCGCAGTGCGACAAGATCTCCTATTGCTAAAGATTTTAAAAATAATGTTGGGTCAATATCAAAAACGTTAACCTCATCAAAGACACCTATAGGTACAATAGCTCTATAACCTCCATTTACATTTGTATCAAAATCAAACTTTTCCGGCTTTGTAATGCTCGAGAGGAACACATTTGTGGCACTATGATCTTTTTCACCTAATTTCAGCCAATTGAAAAGGTTCGCCTTCCTTTCATCTGAAATTATAGTTACTTGATCAGAGTATCTCGTAAGATAGCTGGTATAGCTATCACCAGATGTACCATATAATGCACTCCCAGAAACCAGTCTGCTTTCTTTGCTTGTATTACCGGCTGTTAATTCGGTTAAACTTGCTCCAGATATAGTTTTGAATAGTTTTGGTTCAATACAAGCAGAACCTGTAACACTTACATATTTTTCGAAACAATAACTTTTGTTGGAAATATATTTTCCAATTCTTATTACATCCTGCCAACTAATTGTCCAAGTTTTTTTACTTTTTCTTATTGGACAAATTTTATAGATGTGAGCAGAACTGTTACCACTTGGGTACTTGCCGCTTATCAAAAATTTTTCTACATTTTCATTAGCAGTTTCTATTTCCTCATTACCACATATAAATACAGCATTCTCTGCAAGTTCCTCCAGCACATCAAGTCCTAAATCGAAAAAATGATTTTCCTTTGAAATTATGAGATTAGGATTTAATTCAAGCGGGTCTTTTCTACAACAATTTACAAAAATATAGTTTGGCTTTGAATTAATATTTGGCACCCTATCAAAAGGCCTTTCCCTAAAGCTATCCCAAAGTCCTGCATTATTTAAATCCTCACCTACATCACCACTTATATTTAATTCAAAAAGAGTATTTTTTTTGTCATTTTCTATCTCAACAGATATTAAACCTCTTTTTTCCCCTCTATTAACTGAGCTTATTACTCCACTCACAGGAGAGACAATTTTAAAACCTTGATTTGTTTTATCTTCAATAATTGGTTGACCAACTCTTACTTGATCACCTTCAGACAATAAAAACTTTGGCTTAAGACCAAAATAATCTTCACTTAAAATTCCTATAAATTTTGGCTCTAAATCTTCAACTATGAATTTTTCTACAGAGCCAAAAAGAGGCACATTCAATCCCCCTTTTAACTTTATTTCTTTCATTTATTGCTTTGGATATCTTACTAGGTTGACATCTAAAACTTTTTTCAAAAGCCTTACAACCTGTCTGCTGTAACCATACTCATTATCGTACCAACAGTAAATAGTCACATTGTTAAAATTGCTAATTGTTGCTTGAGAGTCATAAACTAAAGCAAATTCATTGCTGTAATAGTCAGATGACACAGCATCTATAGAGTTTGAGTAGTCAATGGTTTCTCTTAAATTTGAACTAAATGCTGCTTTTCTAAAACATTCATTAACCTCATCTACACCAACACCTCTTTTAACTGACATGCTTATTATCGCAAGACTAACATTAGGAGTTGGAACCCTTATGGCATTTGCTGTAATTTTTCCTTTTAATTCAGGGAGAATTTTAGCTACAGCTTTAGCAGCACCTGTATCCGTAATTACGAGATTTAAGGCAGCGCTTCTGCCTCTTCGGTCAGATGGGTGGAAATTATCGATTAAATTTTGATCATTTGTAAATGAGTGAACTGTTTCAATGTGACCGTTTACAATCTTAAAATTATCATCGATTAGTTTTAGAGCGGGGACTATTGCATTAGTAGTACATGATGCTGCTGCAAGCATTTTATCCTCAGAAGATGCTTTATCATCATTAACTCCAAAAACAATATTTTTAATTTTTCCTTTCCCAGGAGCAGTTAATAAAACTCTTTCAACACTTGGGTTTTTTACGTGTTGTGAGAGCCCCTCTTCATCCCTCCAGACTCCAGTGCTATCTATTACAGTCGCTCTTTTAATATCAAAGTCTTTGTATTTGACCTTCTTTGGATTGTCTGAGTATATAAACGAAACTTCATTTCCATTTATTATCAATGAATTATTTTGTTTATTCACTCTTATAGTTCCTGGAAACGCACCATGAACGCTGTCATTTCTCAATAGACCTGCTCTTTTTATAAGATCATCATGATGTCCAGAATCTCTTAAAACAATTGCTCTAAGCCTCCATTTTGCTCCTGCACCAGTATCACTTATAAGTATTCTTGTTAAGATTCTTCCAATTCTTCCAAAACCATAAATAACAATATCTTTTGGCCTCAAAGGATAAGATCTTTTTGTTCTTTTTTGTTCTGCTAAACATTTGTCAATATACTTTTCCGAGTCAAGTTGTTTATTCTCTAAAAGATGTACAACCATCTCACCAATATCTATTTCACATGGCATTAATTTCATCTTCGAAATTTGCTCTAGGACTGGATAGGTTTCAATCTCACTAAGCTCGTTTCCCTCTACTTCCCTGACGAATCTATGTAATTTCATTATTTCCAAGGCAGAGCAATTTAGCAGGGGGCGTCCATACATTAAAATACGTACACCATTTCGATAGAGTTTACCGACTATAGGAACCATTGATTCTGCAAGTGCTTCTCTCCACTTCCAGTCACCAAAGTAATCATCTAACTTTGGCCTCCTTCGTTTATCTGGATTGAATCTTTTGACCAAAACTAACTATTTATGTACTTCTGAAGATAAAAGTCAGCGCTACCAAAAATATTTGCTATAACCATTAATCTCTTAAGGTAATGACCAACAGACATTTCTTCAGTAACACCCATACCACCATGAAGTTGAACGGCCTCCTCTCCAACAAGTTTACCTGATTTTGAAATTTGATTTTTCAACCCATAGATAAGCTTAGTTTTTTCATCTCTATCTTCTGTTGCAAGAACCTTCAGAAGAAAGGATTTTGTATATTCAGTTTCCATAAACATATCAACCATTCTGTGTTGTAGGGCCTGAAATTTCGAGAGTGGTGAACCAAATTGCTCTCTTTGTTGCGTGTATTCAATTGTAAGTCTGTAACATTTCTCCATTGCACCAACAGCTTCAGCTGAAATGCACACAATTGCATCTTTCATTACCTCCTCTAGGTTATTTAGCGCATCTTTTTCTTGGATTATTACTTCTGGTTTGCAATTTTCGAATGTTAGTTCACCAGACATAAATCCATCATAAGTTTTATAACTCTTAAGAGTTAAACCTGCAGCATCTTTTGAAACTAATGAGAAACAAAAGTCACCACCTTTTTTTGAAAAAACTATAAAGTAATCTGCATTTGGAGCATTTAGAACAGTTGATTTAGAACCATTGAGTAGACCTTTATCATCTAAAACTGTTTCAATGTTTTCTAAATTATATCCTTTTTCTGGTTCGTAATTTGCTAAGGAAAATTGCTTTTCCCCACTTACGATAGAAGACAGATATTCATCTTTTTTATCAAAACCAGATCTTTTCAAGACTCCGCCAGCTAAAACTACATTAGCCAAATATGGTTCAACTACAATTGATTTACCGAACTCTTCGAAGAGGATGCTTAAATCTAAGACATCCCCACCAAGACCTCCAAGCTCCTCGTCAAAAGGAACAGCAAGCCAACCTAAATCTGCAAATAATTTCCAGTGTTCTTTGCTAAAACCACTGTCAGAATTTACAGACTTCATTCTTGTTTCAAAGTCATAATCTGAAGTACAAAACCTTGATACACTGTCACGAAGTAGGTTTTGTTCGTCAGAGAAATTGAGATTCATAATTTACAAGCCCAATACAGCCTTAGCTATAATATTTTTTTGAATTTCATTTGTTCCACCGTAAATGGTAACTTTTCTAAAGTTCAAATATTTTGCAGCCGTTAGTTGAGCTGCTTTAGAAGATGATACTTCCTGATCTTTAAAGCCATATGGACCTCCGAAAGGAAGAGCCTCATGACCTGCAGCTTCAAGAGCAAGAGATGTTAGCCTTTGTTGAAGTTCAGTTCCCTTAATTTTCAGGAGAGAAGATTCTGCACCAGGACCTTTACCCTCTCTTTCTGCTGCTAGACCTCTAAGTTCTGTCATTTCCAAAGCACTAAGATCTAATTCTATTTGTGCAACTTTTGATTTAAAGAATGGATCTTCGGATAAAGGGCTATCATTGTGAAAGATTTTTTCCGCTCTCTTTACTAAACCTCTGAGACCTCTTCTTAATTGCGGTGCTCCGGCAATTGATGTTCTTTCATGAAAAAGTAAGAATTTTGCATAAGTCCATCCCTGACCAGGTTCACCAACAACATTTTCAGCTGGCACTCTAACATTATCAAACCAAACTTCATTAACTTCGTGATCTCCATCTATGGTGATTATTGGTTTTACGCTTACCCCAGGAGTTTTCATATCAACAAGTATGAATGTGATACCCTCTTGTTTTTTACCTGAGTCATCTGTTCGAACAAGAACAAAAATCCAGTCAGCATGTTGTCCTAATGTTGTCCAAGTTTTTTGTCCATTAATTACGTATTCGTCACCATCTTTTTCTGCCTTACACTTTAAAGAAGCTAAATCCGAGCCCGAACCTGGCTCTGAGTATCCCTGACACCACCAATCATCAAAATTTAATATTCTTGGTAAGAAATAATCTTTTTGTTTTTGGGAACCAAATGTCCAAATTACAGGAGCAACCATTTGAAGACCAAATGGTATAAACATTGGACAGCCTTCCATCGCTAACTCCCTAAGGTAGATATATTTTTTTGTGGCATCCCAGCCAGTACCACCGTGCTCTACAGGCCATGAATGCCCCATCCATCCTTTTTTAGCAACAACTTTGTGCCACTCTACTATCTCATCCCTTGTTAAATCGTCTCCATTATCCATCTTTTCTTTGATGTGTTTTGGGTACTCTTTATCGAGGAATTCTCTGACTTCACTCTGGAAGTCTAGGTCTTCTTTAGAAAAATTTAGATCCATATTTCACCCTACTTCTTTAACGTCTAGTTATATAATATATAGCTAATATTATTTATTGGGATTTTTGAGAAAAATCCTATTGGTATTAAAAACTTTATGGCCATTTTTTTCAAGTTAATAGCTATTTTTTTGCTCTTATCTTTACATACCAGCGCAGAGGATAATAAGCAGAAAATACTAGTTGAAGTAAATTTTTTTAACTGGAAAAATTCAAATTCAACTGAAACTTTTGAAAATTTAGAGGAATTGAGTGTTTTCGATCCTTTTATTGATTTGAGAAAAGTTGAAATAAAAAATTTTCAAAGCTCCTTAAAAGAAAATATAGATAAAATTGAGAATGCATCATTCCTGCATTCAGTAGCCTGGAAGCAACAAATTGAAGAACTTGAAACATCAAAGTTTGTCAAAATAACACCATTTTTTGAGAACTGTTTTATAAAGGCCTACAAATCTAGATTTTTAAGATTGGTCGTAAAATGTGCTTCTAGAGATGGCTTTGTAATCAATAGTTCTTCAAAAGCAGAACTGGGAAGAACATATTATTTTGATCATCCAATGTTTGGGATTTTGATCTCTCTAAAACAGCAATAGGATTATTTGTAGTAGGCGTTTTCGTTATTGGAGTGATCTGTAATGTCTCTTACTCCCTTAAGTTCAGGAACTTTTTCAGTAAGAGTTTTTTCTATACCCTCTTTTAGTGTTACATCTACCATTCCACATCCCTGACAGCCACCACCAAATTGAAGAATTGCATACTTGTCGTCTGTAATTTCTTGAAGGTGCACATTTCCTCCATGTGACGCTAGTTGTGGATTTATTTCGTCATACAGAATGTAATTCACTTTATCCTCTAAACTGGCATCTTCACCAATTTTAGGGACTCTTGAACTTGGAGCCTTTATTGTGAGTTGGCCACCAAAGTTATCTTTATCATAGTTAACTTCCGCATCATCAAGGTAAGGTAAGCTTTTTTCCTCAATAAAAAGAATAAATTTTTTAAACTTAATCTTTGCATCGGTTGGCTTGGACTCATCTTTTTTACAAAAAGCTAAACATGTTTCTGCTTTAGGCGTTCCAGGCTCCGATACAAATATTCTTATATCACAATCAAAGTCTTTCTTTTCAATTAGCTCAGATAAGTACTCTTCCGCATTTTGCGTTACATTGATCATATATTTAATATAGTTCTTAAATGGGAATAATAAACGATTTTCTATCTATTTTATCAGGAGTTGGTAAAAGAGACTCTTTAGAGAAGTTTATTCAGAAAGGTTTTCTTAGGGCTTTAGCTATCGGAGTAATAATACTATTTTCTTTTGTTAGTATTATTTTGCTAATAGTATATTTAATTATCTAAAGTTTTGACTCAAGCTCTGGCAGAGCTTCAAAAAGATCAGCTACTAAACCATAATCAGCAACCTTGAATATCGGCGCTTCCTCGTCTTTATTAATAGCAACGATAGTTTTTGAGTCTTTCATACCAGCAAGATGTTGAATTGCTCCCGATATTCCGACAGCTACGTATAAATTAGGAGCTACTGATTTACCTGTTTGCCCAACTTGATAATCATTTGGTGCAAAACCTGAATCAACTGCTGCCCTTGAAGCTCCAATTGCAGCATTAAGTTTCGTTGCTATTCCTTCCAGAAGTTTAAAGTTATCTGAATTTTGCATACCCCTTCCTCCTGACACAACAATATCTGCAGATGTTAATTCTGGTCGATCAGATACAGTAAGCTCGTTTTTAACAAACGTAGGTTTATTAGTATTATTTGCTGGCAAGTCATGTTTAACAAACTCAGCACTTCCTCCATCTGTAGAAGTCTTATCAAAAGAGGTTGTTCTAATTGTAAGAACATTTCTGCTTTGTTCTGTTTTTACAGTTGCTATACATGCTCCTGCATAGATTGGTTTTTTAAAAGTGCTACCATCAACAACTTCTATTACTTCTGATATTTGCTGTATATCCATAAGGCCTGCAAATCTTGGCATTATATTTTTTCCTGATGTGCTAGAGCTAGCAAGGAAGTAATCATAATCATCGCTAACAGCAATTAAACAATCTACAGTATTTTCTGCAATTTCATTTTCAAATATTTTATCTTCAAAGACATGAACCTTTTTAACAGAGGTTAGAGTCGATATCTCAGCTTCCAAGTTGCTAATGTTTGAAGTTGTACAAATTAAATCTATTTCATCTCCCAACATTTCAGCAGCCTTTGTCACTGAGAGCGTTGCTCCAGATAGGGAATTATTATCATGTTCTGCAAGTACTAATATTTTTGTCATATTACCTTCGCCTCATTTTTTAATTTTTCGACAAGAACATCAACATTTTCAACTTTAACGCCCTCCTCTCTTTCTGGTGGAGATTCAACTTTTAATGTTGTAACTGTGGGCTTAACTTCAACGCCTAATTCTTCAACTGTTAATTCCTCAAGAGGCTTTCTTTTAGCTTTCATAATATTTGGCAAAGAAGCATATCTTGGTTCGTTAAGCCTTAAATCTGTAGTAATAACAGCTGGCAAGCTTGAACTTAGTGTTTCAAGACCTCCATCAATTTCTCTTGTTACCTCAACATCATTACCGTTTAATTCAACTTTTGAAGCAAATGTTATTTGAGGTAAATTTGTAAGAGCTGAAAACATTTGTCCTGTTTGATTATGATCTCCGTCGATACCAACTTTGCCCATAATTACTAAATTTGGTGATTCTTTTTCATAAACCTTTACAAGAACCTTTGAAACATCAAGAGGTTGAAGAGCTTTATCAGTTTTCACAAGTATGGCTCTGTCAGCTCCTAAAGCTAGTGCTGTTCTGAGTTGCTCTTGGTTTTTTTCGTCTCCAACACTTACTGCAATAATCTCAGTTGCATTTCCACCCTCTTTTAGTCTTATTGCTTCTTCAAGAGCAATTTCACAAAAAGGATTTACAGCCATTTTGACATTTGACAAATCAACATCGGTATTTGCTTGATTTGGTCGGACCTTGACGTTGTAATCGTTTACCCGTTTAATTGGAATGAGTATTTTCATTGTTTTTTTGAATCAAATAACAATATATAGGATAAAGTTAAATTTTAAACAGTAAAGCATAATTTATGGCAAGGGAATCAATGGATTATGATGTGGTTATCGTAGGCGGTGGCCCATCAGGACTGTCTGCTGCAATAAAGCTAGCACAGCTATTCAAAGAAAAAAAACAAGAAAAAAGCATTTGTGTGCTGGAAAAAAGTGCAGAAATTGGAGGCCACATACTTTCTGGGAATGTCTTTGAAACAACAGCACTTGATGAGCTCATACCTGACTGGAAAGAAAAAAATGCCCCATTAAATGTCCCTGTCAAAAAGGATGCAATTAAGTTTCTCCTCAATGATAAATTAAGCATTCCTGTCCCATCATTTTTGATGCCAACAATGAAGAATCATGGCAATTACATTATCAGTCTTGCAAATCTTTGTAGATGGCTAGCTGAACAAGCTGAATCTTTAGGAGTTGATATTTTCCCTGGATTTCCTGCTGCAGAAATCATTTACAAAGAAGGAAAAGTTGCAGGAGTTATTACGGGTGATATGGGGAAAGATTCAAAAGGAAATGAAAAAGATTCTTTTCAACCTGGTATGGAAATTTTTGCAAATGAATCTACTATTTTTGCAGAGGGATGTAGAGGAAATCTTGGAAAACAGTTGATTAAAAAGTTCGAGCTAGATAAGGGAAAAGATCCACAACATTACGGGATTGGCTTTAAGGAGATTTGGGAAGTTGATAATGAACATCATTCAGAGGGTTTGGTGATGCACACAAATGGATGGCCGTTACCGGACGATACGCCTGGAGGATCATACATGTATCACGCAGAAAATAAGCAAGTATTATTAGGTTTAGTTGTTCCCCTAGATTATAAAAATCCACATTTAAGCCCTTATGATGAATTTCAAAGATGGAAAACACACCCCAGTATCAAGAAATATCTAAAAAAAGGAAAAAGACTTTCATATGGAGCTAGAGCATTGATAAAAGGTGGACTGCAAAGTCTTCCAAGCATGGACTTCCCAGGAGGACATTTAATAGGTTGTAATGCTGGGACTCTTAACTTTTCTAAAATTAAAGGATCACATACAGCTATGAAATCTGGTATTGAAGCTGCTAAAGTTATTTCTGAAAAGATTGATGGTAAAGATGTAACTCTTGATAAACAGCTTAAAGAGACATGGCTCTACAAAGAGCTGTATAAATCAAGAAACTTTAATCCCTTCTTTCATAAATTTGGTGGCTTAATTGGAGCAGCTATGAACGTTTTAGATCAGTTAATATTTAGGGGGAAGCTTCCATTTACATTAAATCATCCTGTTCCAGATCATGATTGTCTTAAAGAAGCTAAAGACTGTAAGAAAATTGAATATCCTAAATATGATAACGAAATAACATTCGATAAATTAAGTTCAGTTTATTTATCAAATACATATCATGAAGAGGATCAGCCTTGTCACCTTGTTTTAAAAGATCCTGATTTACCAATTATGCATAATCTTGAGAAATATGATGAGCCTGCACAAAGGTATTGTCCTGCAGGAGTTTATGAAGTTGTTGAGGAGAACGGAGAAAAAAGATTTCAAATTAATTCTCAAAACTGCATACACTGTAAAACTTGTGACATAAAAGAACCTTCACAAAACATAAATTGGATTACACCTGAAGGCGGTGGAGGTCCAAACTACCCAAATATGTAATAAAATAGTTGAATGAAATTCTGGCAACTCATTCTAGTTCTGCTTATATCATTTATAGTTGGCTTCTCAACAAACGTCTTTTACGAAAATTTTAAACTAAAAGGACCTAACGAGGATCAGGCAAAATTTACTGCGTTTCTAGATGAATATTGGGAATATGTTATCGATCAAAATCCAACATTTGCTTCACTGTTGGGCTATGAGGGTTATGATGATAAGGTTTCCAGTAATTCAATTTCTGAATTTTACAAGAATAGAGACTTTGAAAAATACGTTATAGTTGTTTTAGAAAAAATTAATCCTGAGAGCCTAACAGAAGATGATCAACTTAATTACCGATTGCTTCTTCTATCGAATGAAACTGATCTTGAGTCTCGTAGTTTCCCTGGTTTTTACATGCGTCTTAATCAAAGAGGCGGCGTTCAAGATTATTATGATTTAGCTAGCAGACTTAAGCTTGAAAGTATCCAAGACCATAGAAATTGGTTTGAAAGAGTAAAGTCTTATTCTCAGAACGTAAAAAACTCGCTAGATATAAATAGAGAGGGACTTGAAAAAGGATACACTCAACCGAAACATATCGTTCGAAAAGTCGCAGAACAGATCGATTCAATGACTTCAAAAAAAACTGAAGAAAACCCTTATTTCAAATCTTTTTCAAAACTAGAGGCGATGAATAGTGATGAGGCAAAGGAATTATTAGCTGAAGTTAAAGAATTTATTGAAGATGAGCTAATGCCATCATATAAAGAATTATCAACATTCTTAAAAAATGAGTACATTCCCAATTCACGTGACTCAATAGGGTTAAGTGGAGTGCCTGACGGAAAGGCTTGGTATGAATTTAAAGCGCGATCTTTTACTACTACAAACTTAACACCTGATGAGATTCATGAACTTGGATTAAAAGAAATTAAGAGAATAAGAAAAGAAATGGAAGATGTCATAAAAGAAGTCGAGTGGGATGGAGATTTTAGATCTTTTTTAGATTTTTTAAGAACAGATCCACAATTTTACTACGAAACTGGTGAAGAGCTTTTAGCTGCCTATAGGGCAATGGCTAAAAAGATAGATGCATACATGCCAACTCTTTTTAATAAATTTCCAAGAGCGCCATATGGAGTAATTGAGATTCCAATGGAAACAGCTCCCTACACTACAACAGCATATTACAATAGTCCCTCCGCAGGTAGACCAGGTTATTTTTATGCAAATTTATATAAACCAGAAACTAGACCTAAATATGAAATTCCAGTTTTAACTGTTCATGAAGCAGTGCCAGGACATCATCACCAGCTTTCTCTTACTCAGGAACTTGAGAATGTTCCTAATTTCAGAAAGTATTCAGGATTTACAGCTTTCATTGAGGGTTGGGGGCTTTACAGTGAGCAATTAGGCGAGAGTATGGGAATTTATGATGATCCCTATGATAAGTTTGGACAACTTACCTATGATATGTGGAGAGCAATTAGGCTTGTTGTAGATACTGGCATGCATTACAAAGATTGGTCTAGGGATGATGCCATAAATTTATTTTTAGAAAATACTGCGAAAACACAGTTAGATATTGAAAATGAAGTTGATAGATATATTGCATGGCCTGGTCAAGCTCTTGCATATAAAATTGGTCAACTCAAAATCATGGAACTAAGAGATAAAGCTCAAGAAAGTTTAGGAGAAGATTTTGATATTAAAACTTTTCATGACCATATTTTAAGTTTTGGTTCAATTCCTTTGAATGTCCTTGAAGAAAAGGTAGATGAGTTTATTATCAAAAATTCAAAATGAAGTTTTTAAATTTTAAAAAAATAGTTCTTACTTTAATAATTTTTACATCTCTTTCAGTTAATGCTTATTGGGATAAAGGACATTCAGCAATATGCCAATTAGCCATTGATAATTTAAGTGAAGAAAGTAAAAAAGAGGTAAATAAAATTATTGGCAACGATAAAAAATGGTGTGTTTGGGCTGATACAATTAAAAGAGACAGACCTCAGACACGCCCTTGGCATTATGTAAATCTTCCAGAAGGGGTTTCAGAATATACACATGATCACTGTCCAGCAAAGGGCTGTATAGTCAGCGCATTACTTCAACAAATAGAAATTTTTAAAAATAAAGACGCTTCAAAAAGAAAACGCAAGGAAGCATTAAAATTTATAGGCCACTTTATTGGCGATGTTCATAATCCTCTCCATATTGGTTATTTGAGTGATCTTGGTGGGAACAGGCTTGAAGTAGAAATATGGAATGGTGATAAAACAAATATGCACCGACTTTGGGATGGTTTGATTCCAAACTATGCTTTAACAAAACCATTAATGTTTTTAGATGTTGAAAAAGCCTCTCCTATGGAAATAGAAATGACGCACGAAGAAAGAGTAATATATTGGATTAACGAAAATAGAGAAATCTTACTGTCAGACGCGGTAGGCTATGTAGCGAGACAGTCATATGCAGATCAAGCATATTTTCAGAAAAATGTTCCCATAGCCTATTACAGAATGTCTTTTGCAGGATCTAGGCTTGCCTATCTTATTGAAGAGCTTTTAGGAAATTAATTTAAGTAAAAATAATTATTGTCAGACTCTAGATAAAGTCTATTTCCATCTTGATTTGCGTCTGAGATTAACTTATAGAAAACATTTCGGCTAAGCAGCGCCCATACATTATCTTTCAGTTTAATTCTAGGATAAGGCTGATTATCAACCATAGGAACAGATAAAGGATTATTTTTTGTTAACTTAATCCATTCATCTGTATTGGTTTTAAACATAATAAAATTTTCTTCAAACTTATAATCGGTAATAAGAAAAATCTCTTTTTTTACTTTAACTAAAATTTTTTCTGAGGGCGTTACTACAAAATATTTGCCCTTTTCATATTTGATTAGTTTTGAAAACAATTGAATCATCTTAATTCTTTCAATTTTTGATCCATTATAAAACCACTCAGCATCTGAATTAATTTCAAACTCAACACCTTCACAAAGTTTAGGATTCCATTTTTCAACTGGATAGTCTTCAAGTGAGAGAATATTTTCTTCTAATTTACTTAAGTCCATACATATATAATTAGTCCAATTCCAACAAATATAAGTCCAATTGAAGAAATTATTACAATCTTTTTTTGAACACTTTTGGTAAGTATGCCTCTGCTTCCGAGATTGAGAAAATAGCTTAACAACATAAACCAAAGGGATGTAGCAATAAAAAAATATAGAGAAATAAAAATTTGAAATTGTAGAGATGTTTTTTCAGCAATGCCACCAAATAGTGATATAAAAAAAATAAAGGCTTTTACATTTAGAGCGTTAACTAAAAGGCCCTCTCTAAATCCCTTAAATAAATTTTCTTCTTCTTTTCTTTGAATAGAATTTTCCAACTCTTCGATTTCGTTATTTCTTAATCCTGAAATTCCTAAATAAAGCAAATACATTCCTCCTAGACTTCCAATAAATGCGTAAAGATTAGGGATAATTTGATAAAGAATTTTAAAAGCATAAACACTAAACATTGAATGAAGAAATACTCCAAAACCAATAGCAAAAGCGGCTGTAAGTGCATATGACAATCTTTTTTGTAAAGAGGTTTTAACAATATAAAAAAAGTCAGGTCCAGGAGATATGACAGCCAGAAAATGAGCAAAAGCTAATGAAAAAAATATAGAAGCACTCATAGGTATATCGGCTCTCTTTCAAGTTTAATTCCATAAGTCGCCTCAATGACATCAATTACCCTATTCTCCAGTTCTTTTACCTCTCTTGAAGTTGTAATTCCAAAATTTACAAACACTAATGAATGTTTTGAGGAAATTCCTAAATCATTTAGCCTCATACCCTTTAGATCTGCTTTATCAATCATTTCAGCAGCAGAAAGTTTTATTTGAACTCCTTCTCTTTTAAATGCTTTCAGTTTCTCTAATTTCTTATTATTTTGAAAAAATTTTTCTGACACTAATGGATTTTTAAAAAAACTTCCAACATTTGGGTAATCTGAAGTATTAGGTATTTTAGATTCTCTTAATTCAACAATTTTATTAGCCCAATTCTTTGCATATTCAATATCATTAGAATCTTCTTTAACAGAAAATATTCCTGAAGAGAAGTAACTAGAATTTGGAGAAAATTTCTGATTTAGAGTCAAGGTAACTTCATTTATGATTAAATCTTTATTTAATTGAAATACGCTTTTTCTATAACCAAATTCACAATCTTTTTTTAGAAAATTTACAACTTTATTTTTTTTAATATCAAAACACTCTAAATTTTTTATAAATTCTGAAATTTCTGAACCGTATGCACCAATATTTTGAATGGGTGCAGCACCAACTGATCCAGGAATGCCCGCAAGATTTTCTAACCCAAAACATCCATTTTTAATTGTTTTAAAAACTGCCTCATTCCAATTAACACCTGCTCCAATTTTTACAGTATTTTTATCTACTTTAAATTTTTTATTTTTCGATTTTGTAACAACATCCTTGAAGTTTCTTGGAAAAATTGTATTGGTCCCCTCTCCTAGAGCGCATATTTTTAAGTTGTTTTTTCTGCAATAACCATTTAATTTTTTTAATTCATCTGGATTTTCATATTCAAAAAAAAGTTCTGCCTCTGAACTTAATCTAAGTGAATTATGATGTTTAAGATTTTTTTTAATTAGATTCAATTTCAGTGATATGGTTTCTAAATTTTTCTAGATCCTCAGGCGTATCTATTCCCCAAGCTTCAAAAGTCTTTACCTCAAGAACATGGATATCATACCCATTTTCTAATGCTCTTAATTGTTCTAGTTTTTCTATCTTTTCAAGTTTTGAATTAGGTAATGAAGAAAATTTTTTTAAAAATGATACTTTATAGCCATACACTCCAATGTGATGAAACATTTCAGTTTCCCCCTCTGCTGAAAAAGGAATTTTTGCTCTAGAAAAATATAATGCTTTTCCATTATTATCAAAAACTACTTTCACTCTATTTTTATCATCAACGTCATCGTCTTGGTTAAATTTTTTACAAATAGTCGCGTAGGGGTGAAGATTCACTGACATAAATTCTGCGAGATTATTTACCGCATCAACATCAATCAAAGGCTCATCTGCTTGAAGATTGATAACTAGTTCATCGTCACCCATAGAAGCACTTTCTACATACTCACAAATTCGATCTGTACCAGAACAATGCTCTTTATCAGACAGAAATGGCACACCACCAATTTCTTTAATATGCTCGTAAATTTCTTTTGAATCTGTAGCAACCACTACAGAGTTAGCTTTAGTGCTTTTGCTTCTCTCCCATGTTCTTTGAATAATTGTTTTTCCGTTAATTTCTTTTAGTAGCTTTCTCTCCAACCTGGTTGAAGCAAGTCTTGCAGGAATTACTATATTAAAGTTTACGCTCATTCAGTTTGTCAGTAATTAATTTTGTGATGTTAACATTAAGTTTTACTCTCATTTTTAAAAACCACATATTTTTTTGTATAAGTTTCTTATCCATTCTTACTGCATCTTTTTCAGTCATTAGAATAGCTCTTTTGAAATCAAATTTAATATCATTTTCAGAGAAATAATGATGATCAGGGAAAAATTTATACTCACAAGAAATCCCTAGATTTGAGACACTATTTAGAAATCTTTCAGGTTTTGCAATTCCTGATATTAAGTTTGCACTTGTCCCAAACGGATAATCCTCTATTTCAAATTCATCTCCTGTCTTTATGTTTACCCAACTTGCGGGCTCTAATTCAAAAAAATCAACATTATCCTTATTTCTTCCGCTGTACAAAAACAAATCAGTCTTGTTAATTCTCTCTTTTTTATCTCTCAACGGGCCAGCAGGAATGAATAAGCCATTTCCAAAATCCCTTTTTGAGTCTTCAACAATTATTTCAAAATCCCTTCTTAAGCCATGATGTTGAAGGCCATCATCAGAGATAACTATGTCTGTATTTATATTTCTTTGAGCATATGAGACAGCTCTTGCTCTATCCCTGTCCACTACAACAGGGAAACCCCTGTTATAGTGAAATATAGCCTCATCCCCTACATGTTTCGCATTGGAATCATCATTTAACTCAACTGTTCCATTAAAGTTTCCTTTATAGCCCCTTAGAACAATAGTGGGTCTATATCCAACAGTTCTAAGGTCTTTAGCAATTTGACTAACTAGAGGTGTTTTTCCATTTCCCCCAGCCGATACATTTCCCACAACAATAACAGGAACTTCATCTGCCGAAGAAATTTGTCTTCGATTAAATAAATCTTTTATAGATATTGAAAACCAATATAAGAAGCTAATTGGCATTAACAATATGTTTAATATGCCGACCCTATCCCAAAATCCTAATTTCTCAACATAGATTTCTGGTAATACTTTTTCTATCTTAGGGGTTTCTTTTTCTATTTTTTCTGGCCCTTTCCCTTGAAGCTTATTGTAAAGTCCTTGTTGTTTCATGAGGTCACTATGTTTACCCATTTGAGTTATTCTTCCATCTTCAATTACACATATCTTGTCAGCTTTCTCAACGCTGCTTAGCCGATGCGCAATAATGAAAGTGGTTTTATCTTTAGATGCCTTTTCAATAGCTGTCTGAATAGCCTTTTCAGATTCATTGTCTAGTGCAGAAGTTGCTTCATCAAAAATTAAAATAGAAGATTTTTTAAGAAGTGCTCTAGCAATTGCAACCCTTTGTTTTTCTCCACCAGAAAGTAAAACACCATCATCGCCAATAATTGTGTCAAAACCATCTGGAAGATTTGTTATAAACTCGTAAGCGTTAGCATCCTTCGCAGCCTCATAAATTGCCTTCTCTGTTACTTCCTTTAAACCATAGGTGATGTTATTTCTTATGGTGTCATTAAAAAGAACAGGATCCTGAGAAACATAAGAAATTGCTTCCCTTAAGTCTTTAAGGTTAATCTTCCTTATGTCATAACCATCAATCGTAATTTTCCCTTCAAAGCAGTCATAAAACCTATTTAGAAGATTCACGATAGTAGATTTTCCACTTCCAGATCTCCCTACAAGAGCAATTGTTTCACCTTTTTTTGCAGATATTGATATCTCTTTTAGAACTGGATCAGAATGCTCGAGATAAGAAAATGAAACGTTTTCGATTTCTACATTTCCTTCAAGTGTTTGTTGAAGCTTAATGCCAGACTCATGATCCTCTGGATAGCTATCAATAGTATTGAAAATATCTTCTGCAGCAGCTAGTCCTCTCTGTATTACAGCGTTTAAATTAGACAATTGCCTTATAGGCCTAGCCATTAAACCTGCTGCAGTAAAAAAAGCTACAAATGATTCAGATGGTAAATTTAATTCATCTAAGTTCGATAATGCAAGATAACTCATAAGAGCTAATGAGAATGCCACGAAAACTTGAATAAGCGGGGTAGATAAATTCAGTGTACTTTCCATCTTCAGGTTTTGTTTTAAATTCTCATCGTTTGCCCTTTTAAATCTATCTTTTTCACCATCTTCATTATTAAATGATTTAATTTCCCTTGCGCCTGTTGCAATTTCATTACTTACTTGAGTTACTAAGCCCATAATCTCTTGAATTTTTCTAGCTACTCTTCTCATTCTTTTTCCTGCAAAACTTACAACAACTGCTATTAAGGGCGTTATTACAAGCACAACAACTGTAAGTTTCCAGCTTAAATATAAAAGATAAACAAATAGTCCAATAAGCAGTAATCCCTCTTTAGCTAAAATTTTTAGGGCATTTGTTGCTGCTCCAGTAATTTGGTTTGTTGTAAATATGATCCTGTTTACAATCTCACCTTTGGAGGCCAGATCAAAAAAACTCATAGGCTGATAAATTAGAGAACTGATTAACTCTTCTCTCAGATTATGAACTACTTTTAAACCAACATTAGCCATGAAGAAATTACCCATATAAAAACCTATTCCTCTAACTACAGAGACCACTAAAAGAAATAGTGCTAACGAGATTGGACTAAGAAGTTCCGACTGATTTGAATTATTTATGTAGCTTATAACTCTTTTGAGCCATTCAACAGCTGATATATCTGCTGCTGCAAATATAAAAAAACCAACAATACTTAGTGAAAATAAACCTTTGTGTTTAAAGGTATACTTAAGTAGTCTTGAGTAAATATTTTTATTCAACTCACTCCCCTAAATGGAAATTAATAATCTTTAAGATTGTATCAGCACGCTCTGCAAAAGAAATATCATGGGTAGCATACAATACAAGACAGTCATTATTTTTTGCATAATCAAGTATAAAATCTTGAACATTTTTACTATTTTCTCTATCTAAATTTCCTGTTGGCTCATCTAATAAAAGTATTTTTGGATTAGATGATATAGCTCTTGCTATAGCGGCTCTTTGTTGCTCACCTCCCGATATTTCAGAAGGATATTTATGCTTTAGATTCAATATGTTTAAACTTTTTAAACTTTTACTTATTTCTGGTGAATCCTTTCCAAAATTAGCTGCTAAACAGTTTTCATAAATAGTTAAATTTTCTAAAAGGTAATGAAATTGATATACAAATCCAAAATTATCTCTCCTAATCTTGCTTTTATAATTTTGGTTTTGGTTATGGAGTTCATGATCCAATATTTTTATGGAGCCACTATTAAAATCATCTAGACCAGAAATAATATTTAAAAAAGTTGTTTTACCAGAACCAGATGGACCAACGAGGCTGTATGACCTATTTGATTCAAATTTGAAATTCATTTCTTCAAAAACCTTATGGATTAGCTTACCTTCCCCATAGTTCTTTGAAACATTTTTTAATTTAATCATCATTTTATAATTGAAACAGGATTTGTATTTGCAGCTTTATTTGCAGGAATAATTCCAAAAGAAATTATTAAAAAAATAGCAACAAGGTTAATTATTACAATATCTTCAAAGTTAACTATTGAAGGGAAGTACTCTAAATAATAGACATCTAAGACTGTGATGCCAAAAATTTGAGATAAAAAATTAAAAAATTCAGTAATGTTTAAAGACAATAAAATGCCCATTAGATTTCCTAAAAAAATGCCAATAGCTCCTATAATGCCAATTAGCTGAATAAAGATAAGTTGTATTTCTGTTTTGGAATATCCAAAAGTCCTTAATATTGCAATTTCCCTTTCATTTGCTTTTATAAGATTGTTAATCGATATTAAGAGGCTGAAGATTGCAACAAGCAATATTAATGATATGAGCAATGAGATCATCACTTTTTCTAATTGAACTGCTCTGAAAAGACCCCCATACGAACTATTCCAGCTTATAGCCGAAATTTGATCAGATTTTAGCTTCATCAAAATATCCCTTCTAGTTTGACTCGCTTGCAAGACGTCATTAAGTTTTATTTCAATTTTTTCACCATTTTTAGGGTTAAATATTGATTTAAATGATGTCTTGCCAATAAGTGCGTATTTTTGATCTATCTCAGAGCCTACTGAAAAAATTCCAACAATTTTAAATGGAATAATTTTGGGCATTTCTTCCAACGGATTTTCTTCATCTATAACAACAATGTTTACAAATTCATTTGGAAATTTTCCTAATTCAAAAGCTAGTCCCTCTCCTAAAATAATATTATTCCCATTCTCTAGATTCATAAGACTTCCAATACTCAAGAAATCTGGAATTATAGAAAGTTCTGATTTTCCATCAGTGCCTTTGACTAGTGCCCCTGTAGTAATATTTTCAGAATTTAATATCGTCTCTTTTGAAAAAAATGTTGATACTGAACTAATGCGAGAGTCAGATGAAATTTTTTCAATTGTATCTTTTGAGCTAATGAACCCCCCCTTTTTTTCCAGCACTATATGGGGAATTACACCAAGAATTCTTTTTCTTAGTTCATCCTCAAAACCGTTCATAACTGAAACAACTGTTATTAACACAGCTATTCCTATGCTTACACCAAGAGTTGTAAGTATTGAAAGAGAGGATAATGTATTTGACCCCTTTTTTAGAAGATACCTAAACGAAATTTTATTGAGGAATGTGATCAAGAAATTCTTTTCATTAAATCTAAGAAAGCTTTGAAAGATTTACCTCTGGGAGGCCGCATTGCTTCGAAGATTTTATCAAATTTACTTTGGTAATACACAGCCCGAAGATTACTAAAATTCAAGAATCCTTCATAACCATGATAATGTCCATATCCTGAAGGTCCAACACCTCCAAATGGTAAATGTGATTGTGCAAGATGAAACATTACATCATTAATGGTTACCCCACCTGATTTTGTATTATTGATTACAAAATCCTGCTCAGCTTTTTTATTTCCGAAAAAATAGAGACCTAATGGATGATCATGAGAATTTATATAATTTGTTACTTCATCCAATTTTTCAAAAGTCATCAATGGAAGAAGTGGGCCAAAGACTTCATTCTTCATTACTTCCATATCATCATTTACATTCAGAATGACTTTAGTGCCCATTAAGTTAATCTCTTGATTATCGAAATTTCCTAATTCAATGACTGATGCACCTTTAGCTTGAGCATCATTTAAATAAAGCTTCATTCTTTCATAATGATCTTTATTAACCATTGAAGTATAAGTGTCTTCACCATTGGCAGTTGGAAAGAATTCTGCAAAAACACTTTTCAAAGCGTCAACAAAATCATTTTCTAAACCCTTTTTAATGAAAATATAATCAGGTGATAGACAGATTTGCCCATTATTTAAGGTTTTAACGAATAATATTCTTTTTGCAGCAAGTTTTAAGTCTGCATCATCAGAAATTATTGTTGGGCTTTTTCCACCCAGCTCCATAGTAGTAGGGACTATATTTTCAGCAGTTTGACTAAGCACCTTCTTGGCAATCCTTCCACTGCCGGTGTAAAGTAGATGATCAAAGGGAAGTTTTGAAAACTCCTCACCTACTTCAGGACCACCAAGAAAAATTGCAAATTCTGATTTATCGAAATATTTTTCAACTGCATCTTTTATTAGCTGCGAAGTATTTGGAGTAAATTCTGATGGTTTTGCCATTACTGTATTTCCCGCTGCAAAAATCGATGCTGTCGGATAAAAGACCATCCCAACAGGAAAATTCCAAGGTGCTATAACTCCTACACTTCCAAGCGGAGAAGGAATCATATATGACTTTGCTCCGAGAAATCCAGCTCCGTATTCTGATGGTCTTTTTATCGATTTCATCCATTTTTTTGTATTCTTGATAGAAAAATTTAGTGTTCTAAGAGTCTGAGATATTTCTGATGTAATTATTTCGTACTTTGATCTCATCTTATAATCAGCATTCAGGCTTTCAATTATTTGATCATCATGCGTTTCTATAAGAGCAACGCATCTCTTTAATCTGTCTAATCTTTGTTCTAGAGATGGATGACCATTCTCAATAAAGTTTCGTTTTTGTAAATCTAAAATATCTTTCATAGCTTTATTTAACTAAGTCAATTATACACTCTACCCAGCTGTCATTGGAGTTTAATGAAGGTACATAGTCAAGTTTTTGACCACCATATTCCTCAAAAAGTTCCTTATATTCACTACCAATCTCAACAACTGTTTCAAGACAATCTATGGTAAATGACGGCGATACAACTAATAGACTTTTCGCTCCAGATTTTGCTAGATCTTTTATTATTTTATCTGAAAAAGGCTTTACCCATCCAGAATCAAGTCTAGACTGAAAAGAGGTAACAATTTTTTTATTTGGTAGTTTGAGTTTTTTGTTTATTAACTTTGTGGTTTCAAAACAGGTGGCTTTATAACAATAGTGGTTATCGCCATGAACTCCTTTCTCACAATCTCTATCCGAGCACATTCCCTCTTCATATACATCATTTAGTTGACTTACAGGTAAGCCGTGATAGCTAAAGATTACTTTGTCATACTTATTTAAATCAAATTTTTTTATATTTTCTACAAACGCATTGATAAATTTTGGATTATCATAAAATTGGTCGATGGTTGTGATCTTTGGAATCACAGTCCATGAAGCAATCTCTTTAAATGTTTTTTCTAAAAATGAACCAGTTGTTGCAGATGAGTACTGAGGAAAGATTGGAAAAAGAATAATTTCATTAAATCCTTTTTTTTCGATTTTCTTTAAAACTGATTTTATTGAGGGATTTTTGTAACGCATGGCATAAAAAACTTCATGTGATTTATTTAATCTTTTTGAGACTTTTTTGACTAAGTCCTCCATATGGAATTTTAATGGAGAGCCCCTCTTAGTCCATAACTCCTTATACCCCTTTGAAGATGAAAATGATCTTGTCGGTACAATTATTAAATTGACTAAAAGGTATCTAAGCAAGGACGGAATATTTATCATCCTTGAATCTGTTAAAAACTCGCTTAAGTATTTACCCACGTCGATAACTCCTGGGCTGTCTGGAGTGCCAAGATTAAGCATTAAAAGAGCTTTTTTACCTGTATTCATTAGTTTTAAGTATATACGGATGGAACATTGTAAATGCAACAGCTATAACACAAACAATTGCTGATAGAGAATATAGATAAAAATAACCATAGACATAAAGAGAAACAAATAATGGTGCAATCATATGCCCTATAGGGTATGTACTACCCAAAAGGCCTGCTGCCGAGCTTTGAAAAGACTCATCGTGACTCTGAGATAAAGCTGAAGCATAACTTGGCCTAACTATTGCAAAACCTATACCATTTAAAATTAAGGCACCAACAAGAGAAAAAATATCATTTACATATATCAAAGCTATGAATGACAAAAATGCCAAGACAGGACCTAATAACATCATTGATTTTAAAGACTTAAATAATGGAGTTATAAATGTTTGTGTTATCACTATAGATGTTGAATATATACCAAAGGAAATGCTTACATAAACAGCTGCATCTTGTGCAGAATATTCTAATTTATCAAATATATAGAACCCTAAGGTTTGAAATATAATGGCCTGTGTAATGCTCATAAATGATGAAAGAACAACAAATGGCCATACTTTTTGGTCGCCAATTTTTAGCCTTTTTGGTTTACCTAAAGCTGCTCTTGTAGATTCGAGATTTCTCAGCCTAATATTAAGCTGTAAGGCTGCTAATAACCCAAACATTGCAAATAGTAAGAATGGAATCTCATTATTAGCGAATCTGAAGAAAAATGCTCCAATGATCGGTCCCAATATAGTTCCTAAGACAAAGCCAGATTCAAGGTTCGCAAAAATTGTTGTTCTGTTTTTACTGGAAGAGATTCTTCCTGCATACCCAAATAAAGCAGGTCTTGTTGCTGAACCAAATATTCCATATACCATTCTGCAAGCTATTAGGGCAGGCAGAAGTGCAGCTGATGTAATAAATCCACGATCAAATAAAAAAATTGGAAGTATTATCAAAAACATATTAGCTGAATAACCAAGAGAGCCAATTAATGCTACAGTTCTTGTTCCAAATTTATCGCTATATCTTCCCCACAAGGGAGACATAAAAAACCACGCAAAAGCTGAAACTCCAAAGACAAGAGAAACTTCTACTTCACTCAGTCCTTGCTCTCTTGCGAATATTGGTATTGAAGTGAAAACCAATGATTGGCCGAGACCTATAGTAAACATTGTAAAAAAAATCCATAGATAATTTTTTTCACTACGTGTTTTATACATTCAATTTAGAATTTAGAAATGCCAATTGAACTTTTAACTTCTTCAAGTAATGGCTTTGTGAATACCCTTACTTTTTTTGCATTAGATTGAAGAATTTCCTCAAGATAATCTTCTTTAGATTTTAGTTCAGCATACTTTTCACGTATAGGAGTTAAAAGCTCATTTAAGTCTTCAAAAACTATTTTTTTTGCATCTCCCCACCCTATTCCATCGCTAAATTTGTTTTGAAGTTCCTCTATGGACTGTTCATTTGCAAATGAGGAGTATATTGAAGATAAAATATTATCTTCCCATTCTTTTTTCTCTCCAGGTTCTTGGGAGTTTGTAATTATCTTCATAACTGATTTTTTTAATTCATCTTCGCCTGAAAGTAACGGAATTATATTGTTATAGCTTTTTGACATTTTTCTTCCATCAGTACCTAAAACTGTTTTCTCTTCATTTATTACAGCTTCAGGAATATTAAAGATACTTCCAAATTTTTTATTAAACTTTTCTGCAATGTCTCTAGTTATTTCTAAGTGCTGTTGTTGATCTTTGCCAACCGGAACATGAGTAGCATTAGGACATAAAATATCGCTAGCCATAAGTATTGGATAAGAAAATAGTCCAGCTGATATTCCCTCTTCAACATCTTTTTTCCCATTTTCTTTATTTGAATCAGTCGCTGCTTTATAGGCATGAGATCTGTTTAAAAGACCTTTTTCAGCAACACAAGATAATATCCATGCGAGTTCACTCACTTCAGGAATATCAGATTGTCTATAAAAATAGGTTTTTTCTGGATCTAACCCTGAAGCTAACCATGCCAATGCAATTCCTTTCGTAAGCTCTTTAAGTTGCTTAGCATCACTAATTTTTATAATGGCATGTAAATCTGCAATAAATAAAAATGACTCGTTATCTTCTTTTGCCAAGTCTAGAGAAGGTTTAATTGCACCAACATAATTTCCTAAATGAGGATAGCCACTTGGTGTAATACCTGTTAAAATGCGTTTCATATTTGTATTGAGGATTATAAATAATAATAGACTAGATTTGTGGTAGAGAGAGCAATAAATTTAAATCAACAGCTTAATTATATTGAGCAACTTTTTTCTTCTGGCCAAATAAAAAAGGCTCAAAAAGACCTAAGAAAGCTTAATACACAATTTGGTAGAGACAAACCAATTCCCTCAAAATTCAAACACAGATTTCAAAGATTAAATTTTACAGCAAAAGAATTTGATGATTGGGCAGAATTCGCAACATCAGATAAGCGAACTGAATTAATTAATAAGGTAGGCTCTCTAGCAAATCAGAAGCTTGAGCCACGCAAATTAGCAAATCAAATTAATTCTCTTCAAAAACAATGGCAGAATCTCGATCAGCATGGTAAGACTGCAAGTAAAGAAAAATGGGCATCGTTTAAAACTGCTTGTGAAGAGGCTTGGGCACCTTGTAAAGAATATTTTCAAGAACTCGAAGGTAAAAAAGAGGAGAATAGAGATAAAAAACTTTCACTAATAGAGCAGGTTATTTCCTTTCCGTCTGGAAAAACTGAAGAAACAATTACTGTTAAAGAAATTGTTAATTTCCTCAAAACTCTTCATGATAAGTGGAAATCCTTCTCACCAGTACCAGATGCTGATTTTCAAGATTTAAATAAAAAATTCAAAGAGTCAAAAAATGGAATAAATAAACTTCTATCTGATGTAGAGAATTTCAATAAAGCAAAGAAAGAAGAGGTAATTAATTTTGTAAAAGAATTAGACAAAGAAAATATTGATGAATCAATTGTAAAAATTCTTGAATATAAGGAACAATGGAGAAGGCTCGGTCCATGTGGAAGAAAGTTAGATCCTGAGATAAATAAAAAATTTGAAGAATATTGCAATGAATTTTTACTTATTAAAGACAAAGAGTTAGATGAGTCAAGAGGAATTCTTGAAGGCATCTTAAAGGATTTAAGAGATAAAAAAATTGCTCCAGGTGAGGCAGAGCAGAAATTTGCTGAGTTAGAGAATTTGCAAGACCAGCCAGAGGTTAAAAAATTTAAAAAAGCAATTAAAGATTACGCTGAAAAACAGAAAAATGAAAAAGTTCAAGAAAAACTTAAAATTTATCAAGACTTTATCGAAAGCTTAGTAGATAAGGGTGCAGGAAAGGTTTCAAAAGAACTTGTGCCATCATTTATAAATGGCGAGCCAAAAAACGAAATGGATTTAAATGAGGCATCCATTCGTTTTCAAATGTTTGCAGGACTTGATCCTGTTGGCCCAAAAGAAATAGTATCTAAAATTAAATTTGAAGAGTTAAAAAATAGATTTGCTGAGAAAGATGTTAATCAAGAGGAAAAGGTTATTGAACATTTTACCAATCTCACCTATTCAAAGAATTTAATTAATAAAGAAAATCTTTCTGATGTCAAAAAAGCAATGTTAAGAGCTTTAAAGAAAGTCGAGACATTGCTTCCTTAATTCAAAATTTTGAAATTTATTTTATTTTTGCTATTTTTTTAAATTGATTTAATCTTACATAAATAATTATGCATACATCTGACCTAATAGCATACGCAGCACCAATTTTCACATTTATGATATTTTGTGAATTTGTATATGGGTATTTTAAAAATCGAAATAATTACAGATTAAATGATACATTCACAAGCATATCCCTAGGAATGATGAGTAGATTCCCTGCTTATTTGCAATTGGGAGTTCAGGGTTTAGTTTATGCATTCATATGGAATCAATTTAATCTTGGTTTTTTGAATGCTTATACTCCACTCATTTGGGTTTTAGCCTTCGTTTTATACGATTTAAGTTATTATTGGCTTCACAGATGTCACCATGAAATTAAATTCCTATGGGCATCGCATGTGGTTCATCATCATGGGGAGGAATTTAATCTTTCAACAGCTTTAAGACAAACTGGTACTGATTTTATTTTTAAATGGGTCTTTTACACTCCTATGCTATTCCTTGGAGTGCCCCCAGAAATTTTTGTTACTGTTGCAGCACTAAACCTTATATATCAGTTCTGGGTGCACACAGAACATATTGATAGACTTGGAATTCTAGATTATATATTCGTAACTCCATCTAATCACAGAATTCATCATGCTCAAAATAAGGAGTATATAGATGCGAATTATGGTGGAGTCTTTATTATCTGGGACATTTTATTTGGTACATTTAAAGACGAGAAAAAAGAGTTGAAGCCTGTTTACGGTACATCTAAACCATTAAAATCGTGGAATCCATTTTGGGCAAATTTTGAGGTTTGGACTGAAATATTTAAAGACACTTGGAGAACTAAAAGTTGGAAGGATAAATTTAGAGTTTGGATTTCAAGACCAAAGTGGAGACCCAAAGATGTTTCTGAGAAATATCCTATTCAAAAAAACGATTTGAAAGAATTTAAAAAATATGATCCTAAGGTAACAGTTTTTGCAAAAATTTTTGGTTTCGGCCAGTTAGTATTTGGTAGCTTTTATTCTCAGGCATTCTTTTTCAACGCGAGCTCAATGGGACCTACAGAAATATTTTTAATTGGAGTTAACGTTACAATGATCTTGGTTTTTGCATCACTATTATTTGAAGGTAAAGCTTTTGGATATCGTCTAGAAGTAGTTCGTGCAGCTTTAGTGCTTTTCGCCATTTACTTCGGACAATTTGAATTTATGCAATTAACAGTATTGATTCATGCACTAATTTGCGGGGTTTTAGCTGGCTATATGACAATTAATAATAAACCTGCAGAATTTAACGAAGCTCGCTCGGAATCTTAAATTCAGTCAAAGTACCTAAATTTTCACACACATTTATCCATTCATCGTCAAATTCAAAACTAGCTAAGCTACATGTCGAAAATTTTTCAATAAATTGACCTGAAAAACTTTCACTAAATTCATGCATTGAAGGGTTGTGACCAACGATCATAAGGGAACTTATATTCTTTTCAACATCTTTTATGACTGAGTAAATATTTTGTTCAGATGAATGATATATGGTTTCTTTAAAAATAATTTTTTGAGAAGTTTTATTAAAGAAATGTTCAAGAGTTTCTTTAGTTCTTTTAGAAGGGCTAGAAAGGACTAAATCTAACACCTTTCTTTTTGACTTAAAATAATTTCCCATGAGTTCAGCATCTTGAATTCCTCTTGTAGATAAAGGTCTGTCAAAGTCTTTTAGAGTAAAATCATCCCAGCTTGATTTTGCATGCCTTAAAAGATAAAGATTTTTCATATTACTAAATAGCTTTTGATAACTCTTTTTTTAATCTTCCTCTGAAAGAAAAGTCATCGACAGTAATTGTATGTCTAGGTGATTGAACCTGTTCAACATCTGGTTCATTAATTTCTTTTTCGATAAGTTTTTTAATTTCTCCATTAGGTACCCATTTTCCTGCTAGATGTTTTGCAGCCAATTTTGATTGAAGTTCAGCACCAGGCCAAATACATCCTAATGGCTGAAAAAGCCCTATAAAGTATAAATTTTTAATATCTCCTGGGATCATTCTGTGAAGAAGTCTGACAGGACCATTTTCAAAATTAATTAAATCTTTTCTAAAAAATTTATGTTTTATTTTAAAACCTGTGCAAGCAATAATTACGTCATATTCATCATGAGTGCCATCTTTAAAATAAACGGTTTTTCCATCCATTTTTTCTACATCTGGTTTGGGGATTACCTTGCCATGCCGAACAGAATTATAGAGATCGGAGTTTACTGTGGGATGTGTTGCAAGGACATGATTATCAACTTTAGGTAAGCCTATATCCTCATTTTTGCCCTGAAGTAACTCAAGCATAAATTTCATAAATGGCAGCCTAATAAATTTAGGCAGAAGTCTGGCGCGCAATGCAAAAATATCTGTAGTCAAACCAAACATAAATTTTGGAATTAAAAAGTATCCCCTCCTCCAGCTTATAGTCGTATTTTTTGAAATTCTCGACGTTTCGACTGCAACGTCACAAGCAGAATTCCCACCGCCGATTACTAATACTCTTTTATCTTTATAAGGAGCAGCCTTTTTATAGTCATGAGAGTGCAAAAAGTCGCCCGTGAATTTTCCTGGGTATTTTGGAAATCTAGGTTCATGATGATGGCCATTACAAACAACAAGAGCGTCAAAAATAAGGCTTGTTTGTTTTTGAGTTTCTAAATCTTTGTATGTAATTTCCCATTTATTATTTTTTAAATCCTCACAATTTATAACTTCAGTATTAAATTTAATTTTTTCATTTAATTTAAAATTTTTTGCGTAATCAGAAAAATACTTGAGTAGCTCTTGATGAGAAGGATAATCTGAGGCAGTTTTAGGTAAAGGGAAATCTTCATAGAATGATGTGTATTTTGAACTTATTATGTGAGTTGTCTCAAAAACACTTGAATGACCGGAAGGATCATTAAACCGCCAATTACCACCTACACCTGAACATCGCTCAAAACCTGTTACGTCGAAGCCTTGGTCTTTGAAATTTTTTAGGGCAGCTATTCCTGACGGACCTGCGCCTATAATTGCTACTTTTTTCATTTTTATTTTGAATTATCTATGCTTAAATTTATATTATACAAATTAGTTTATGTCTCAAGTAATTGAAGCCAATTGCCCTATATTGTCCAACCCACCATGGAAAGGTGGAAAAGCAAAATATCGTCTTGGCCTTAAACCAATTAATTTAGATGAATGGTTTGATTCAACAATAAACCCTGATATATATAAACATAAAAAATCTTTAATTGATTCTAAATATGATGAAGTCATTGCTACCACATCTAATTCAAGTGAATCTCAAATTTATTTAAGTGAAAAGATAACAGGACATAATGAAAATTATCCAGATCCAATAGCAAATATATCTCTTCGAGTTCCAGATGATTTATGTATTATTCAGTCTACTGGAGAACAAAAACTCTTAGCTGCATCAGTGTGTTCGCCGAGCTATTGGAATTTAAAGGAAAAGATAGGCAAATCCTTAAGAGAAGTTCATAAACCTGTAAAATCACTTAATGAAAAAATTGGCAATCCAATTGAGAAATTTATTGCGAATGCCCCTCTTAATTCGCCTTTTAAGAGAGAAAATTGGTTCATTCATGGCGATAGCAATAGATATCATTTGAAAGCCGAGGGAATGCCTAAAACACCTATTGAAAAGTGGGTGATAAGATCTGAAAGGGAGACCTTATGTAGATATCATGAAAAATATACTTTATTTGCAATAAATGTCAGATTCTCTAAATTTTTGAACTTACTTGATTACCCTGAAGCTGCTAATGAAATGTTATTCTCATTGAGCACTTTCGATGATGAAGAAATAAAATATTTTGGCGGCGAAAATAAAGTTTCTAAAATTAAGTCCTTTTTGCAGACTCATTTAAAGAATTAAAATACTCTTTAGCAGAATTCATCACTTTCGGCGCTAACCATAGTGTTGAAACTAGCGTAGGAATTGCCATCATTGCAAAAGCTCCATCGATGATATTTAAAGCGGTATCTAGTGATATAACCGCAAATATCACAATCATAAGAATGAAGATATAGGTATATATTTGGCTGCCTTTTTCACCAAAAAGAAATTTTGCACATGATGAGCCGTAATATGAATATGTAAAAATAGTACTTACTCCAAAACAAAGAACGCATAAAAATACAACAAATGAACCTACTGGGCCTAAGATATTGTTAAAAGCCTCTGCTGTTAATGTAACGCCTTGAGCATCCGAGTTCTGCCACACACCTGAAATAAGGATGAGCACAGCAGTAGCTGTACACATTATTAAGGTATCAAATATTGGGCCAGTCATTGCTACAAGACCCTGTTTAACAGGATGCGATGCTTTTGCTGATCCATGCACTAATGATTCAGTACCAATACCAGCTTCATTAGAAAATGCTCCCCTTCTTACACCAACAATTATTACTCCCATGATGCTGCCACTCGCTACTGCTGATCCGGTAAAGGCATCAGAAATTATCAAGGATAATGATGGTAAAAAGTCTTCAATATTAAGAGCTATACAAATTAACACTGCTCCAAAGTATATACAGCCCATAAAAGGCACTAAATATGACGCTACATTTGCAATTCTTTTTAATCCTCCCACAACAACGATAGCAGTAATAATTGCTAGAAATATCCCAGCTATAAGTTCAAAATTTTCTACACTTGGGAAATAAAGATCTTTTGATATTTGAACAAGTTGATTGCTCTGAAATCCTGGGAGACATCCAATTATTCCAAAAAAAGCAAAGAAATATGCAAGAGGAAGCATATAGTTTGGTAAAGCATTTTTAATTACGTACATAGGTCCTGCATTTGTCGTTCCATCAGGATTTACATCTCGATACATAACTGACAAGGTACAAGTAAAAAATTTAGTAGCTATACCTACAATAGCTGTAAGCCACATCCAAAATATAGCTCCAGGTCCACCAAGTTGTATTGCTACTGCAACTCCAGCAATATTCCCAAGTCCTATTGTTCCCGATAGTGCAGCTGTTAAAGCTTTAAAATGACTAACATCTCCAACATCACTTTCCTTAGAGTATTTTCCTGTTAGAAGTGCGAATGCATGTGGAAGATATCTAAAGGGCCGTAAACCTGAAAAAATTAGAAAGAAAATACCTGAACCTACAAGAAATATTACCAACCATGGGCCCCACGCCAATGTAGCAAATTGTTCAGCTAGGTAATCAAAGGACATTATTATTCAGTTATTAGCTCAATATCCTTAAGAAATAAGTCAACTTTAAAATCTCGACCATATCCAGCAAAAGCAATCTCTCTAAAATTTTGCGGTTTAAATGATTTTAAAGAATATCCATATTTTTCGAAGTCATTAAATTCTATAAAGAACTCCCGCCATTTTTCATCGACCTTAAATTCTTTTCTGAAAAAAGACCATGGAGGCAATTTCATTCCACTTAAAGTGATATGAATTTCATAAGCCTCATTATTTCCTTTTGCCATAAACTTCAGTCCTCTAGCAGATTTAGAAAGTTCTTTTTGTGGCTGGCACCCCATTCTTACAAAACCACCATTATTTTCAGTTGTTACCTCTCCAATTAAGTGAATGTATTCATCAGAAGATGAAGTTGAATTTTCTTCAAGAGTTGATTTCCCTCCCATTACATCATCAGTGTAAATTTTGAGGGTCGATTTCCCTCCCATAACATTATCTGTGTATAAATTACATTGAGCAGAATTCTCTTCGTCTGAATTAATAAACATTGATAATAAAAAGACTATATATATTTTTTTCATTGGTATAGTTTATTTTATTTGCAGACATAAAGGTTAAATAAAAATACAATATACCTCTATGAAAAATGTTCTAACCTTCTTAATTTTATTCTCATTCATTACAACAACTGCAGAAGTAAAAAACCAGTTTGCAACACTGCCTGATATCTACTCGGTAAAGATTTCACCCGACGGGAAAAGTATTGGCATATTGAGAAAAATTGATGGCGAGAGAATGCTTAGCATTTTAGATATACAAACTAACGAAGTTATATTTAATCATGAATTCGTTAGAGGCGATGAAATTAATTCCTTTTACTGGGCCAGTGAAGATAGATTAATTTTTGAGTTATTAAGAGCTGGAAGAGACACTACTAGGTATTTTGCTACAGGACAGGTCTACTCTACAGATATTGACGGGAAAAAACAGATTATGCTTGCTGGGTATAACGCAAAACGTGAAGCTGTTAGAACTGGGCAAGGGAGCGCAAAGAGACCTGCTCAAGTTGCAAATATGATGCCTTATGACGAAGAGCATATAGTTGTTCAATTTTACGATAGTTCAGAATTTTTTGAATTATGGAAAATGAATATTTACAACGGCAGAATGAGCAAGATCACTACAGCACCAGTTAAGCAAGCAAATTTTATTTTTAACAACCAAGGCGAGGTTACTGGTGCAGTTGGTATGACATTGCAGAATGAGATGGTTTATTACATTTACAAAGAAAATTTACCCATTGAATATGATCCTCTTGACTGCCGAGAAGAGAATGATGATGAAACATGTGTAAGAGTAAGAACCTCAAGACCGAAGGTATCTGACTGGGAGTTTCTTGCTAAAGTTGACCCATTCAAAGCGATTTATCCTATTTCCTCGTTTGGAAGAAAGATTTATATGCTTGGTTACGGCGAAGGCAATAAATCTGATAGACGAGGTTTATACACATACGATATTATTTCAAAAAAATATAATGAAATATTCACTCACCCTAGAGTTGATATAGGATTAGGAGCTGTTGCAGTTGATGACGCCAATCAGGTAATTGGTGTAAGGGTTGATGACGCATATCCAGCAGCCGTTATTCTTAAAAATGTTGAGAGTGATCTTAAAAATGCTTTCATGGAAATTCAAAAAAGTTATCCATATGAGCAGTTTTTTGTTACATCTTCATCTGAGGATAAAAAGAAGTTAATTGTCTATATGACTTCAGATATTAATCCAGGAACCTATTTTCTATATGACAGAGATCAAAGCAAATTTACTCCTTTGGCACGTAGTTGGTCAAAGATTGATTATCAGGACCTTAATCAAATGATTGCATATGACTTTAATAATCGAGATGGCGTTCCGATACAGGCATTTTTAACGCAGGCGAAAAATAAATCTAATAAAAAAACCATTATTTACCCTCACGGAGGACCTTGGGCAAGAGATTATTGGGGATTTGAACCTACAGTTCAATTTCTTGCAGAGAATAATTTTAATGTAATACAAATGAATATCAGAGGCTCATCAGGATATGGTTATGAATTTGGAGCAGAAGTTTTTGGTAATTTTGAAGAGGTGCTAGAAGATATTTACGATGGAATAGAATTCTTTGATGCTGAGGGATTAATAGATAAAAATAATCTCTGTATCTATGGAATAAGTTATGGAGGGTATGCTGCGACAATGGCGCCTATTAATCGTCCAGATTTATTTAAATGTGCTGCAAGTGACGCAGGTCTTTATGATATGGAGGCACAATATAAAAGGGGCGACATCAGAAGATCAAGAGGTGGCAAAGTTTTTCTTGATAGGGCTTTTAAAGGAAAAGACGGGATGTTAGATCCTTCTCAATCACCAATAAATAGAGTTTCAGAAATGAGGGTTCCTTTCTTTCTGCTTCATGGAAAAAAAGATATAAGAACACCATACAAGGATGCTGAGTTATTTATGCAAGAGATGGATAGAAATAATATTTCATATGAAAAGATGATCATTACGAAAGAAGAACATGGTTTCTCTAATGAAGAAAATAGAGAAGCGTCTATGGAAAGATTGCTAAAATTTTTCAATAAATATCTTTAGAGGTAAATGAATAATCCTGAGTTCAATACAGAATTAAAAGAATGGATTGAAGCCCTTGAAAATACAATTCTTTCAGATGGAAAAGAATACTCAAAAGAACTACTAAAAGCCCTTTTTACTGAAGCGTCGCTTAAGGGAATTGTTCTTGATGAGCTTAATGACCCATCTTTTAAGAACACTGTGCAAAGTGACGAAGAATTACCTTATCCGGGTAACTGGGATTTTGAAGAAAAAATTAGACATTTCATTCGTTGGAACAGCCTCCTAATGGTGCTTAAAGCAAATAAAGATGATGATTTAGGAGGTCACATATCTACCTATTCCTCAGCTGCAACACTTTATGAAGTTGGCTTTAATCACTTTTTTAGAGGCTCAGATAAACAGCTAGGTGATCTTATATATTTTCAAGGACATAGTTCTCCAGGAATCTACGCCAGGTCTTTTTTAGAGGGAAGAATTAAAAAAGATAAAATAGAAAATTTTAGAAAAGAAATTAAAGGAAAGGGTCTTTCTTCCTATCCACATCCTTGGCTTATGCCAGATTATTGGCAATTTCCAACTGTTTCTATGGGGCTTGGACCTATTTTTGGCATCTATCAAGCTCACATCATGAGATATCTTGAAAAAAGAGGACTCATTGAAGAAATTGAAGATAGGAAAGTTTGGGTTTATTGCGGAGACGGAGAAATGGATGAGCCCGAATCAATGGGTGCAATTAGCCTAGCTGGAAGAGAAAATCTTAATAATTTAGTTTTTGTAATTAATTGTAATTTGCAAAGATTAGACGGTCCTGTAAGGGGAAATTCAAAAATTGTTACTGAGCTAGCAAAACAGTTTAAAGGCGCTGGATGGAATGTAGTTAATTTGATTTGGGGAAGGCATTGGGATGATCTGATTAATAACGATCAAAACGGTTTGTTACAAAAAATTATGGATGAGACTGTAGATGGGGAATATCAGAATTTTAAAGCTAAAGGTGGAAAATATACCAGAGATAATTTTTTCGGAAAAAATCCTGAAGTTTTGAAAATGATTGAAAAATTCTCTGACGATGAGGTTGAGAACCTTAATCGTGGAGGACATGATCCAATAAAAGTTTATAACGCTTATAGGCTCGCTTATGAAAATAAAACAAAACCTACTGTTATCTTGGCATTTACCATTAAAGGTTATGGAATTGGGTCAAGGCAGGCGGATAATACCACACATCAAGTTAAGAAATTAACTAAGGAGAATTTAGAAAACTTTATTGATAAATTTAATCTTCCCGTCAAAAAAAATAATTTAGATAACCCAGATTTTTTAGACCTTACGAAGCATGAAGAACTAAATAATTACCTACACAAAAGAAGAAAAGCATTAGGTGGATTTATTCCCGAAAGAAAAGTTTCAAAGGAAAAATTGAAAGCTAGCAAAGATACATTTGTCTCTTTTGATGATGCTGTAGAGAGGGAGCAATCAACAACAATGATTTTTGTAAGATTGTTAACAAAGCTACTTAGAGATAAGTCTATAGGTGAAAGAGTTGTCCCTATAGTACCAGATGAGGCACGTACTTTTGGGATGGATGCCCTTTTCAGACAATTTGGTATTTATTCTTCAGAGGGCCAGAAATATGAACCCGAAGATGCAGATAAAGTAATGTTTTATCGAGAGAGTGAATCAGGAATTATGCTTGAAGAGGGAATAAACGAAGCAGGTGCATTTTCTGCATGGTTAGCATTAGCAACTTCTTATTCAAATAACCAACTTCCAATGATTCCTTTTTATATTTTTTATTCTATGTTTGGATTTCAAAGAATACATGATTTGGCTTGGGCAGCAGGTGACTCAAGAGCTAAAGGATTTCTTTTAGGAGCAACATCAGGTAGAACAACTCTTAATGGTGAGGGACTTCAGCATCAGGATGGCCATAGCCACATCTTAGCCTCAACAATACCAAATTGTAGATCTTATGATCCCTGCTTTTCGTATGAGGTTTCAAGTATTGTTGATGAAGGGATAGATGATATGTATGTAAAAGGTAATGACCGTTTTTATTATCTAACCTTAATGAATGAAAATTATTCTCATCCGAAAAGACCAAAAAATGCTACAACTGAAAATATTATTAAAGGGGCTTATAGGTATCTTGAAAATAAAGATCCATCCCTAAGAATTTTAGCTTCTGGAGTAACCTTGAACTTTGCTGTAGAAGCAGAAAGGGAACTCAAAAAATTAGGCATTTCTTCAGAAATATGGTCAGTAACAAGTTTCAATGAATTGTATAAAGATGGAATTGAAGTTGAAAGATTAAATAAATATGAAAATAAAAAAAGTGTCTCATATGTCGAGTCATGCTTTTCAGAATGTTTGCCAACAGTAGCTGTATCGGAATACGTGAGAGCATATACAAATCAAATTCGACAATGGGTAAATGGTGATTATATTACTTTAGGGACTGATGGTTTTGGAAGGAGTGACACGAGAGAAGAGCTAAGAAATTATTTTGAGATTAGCAAAGATCACATAGTTATTAATGCTTTAATTGTTTCTGGTAATAAGGACAAAGCTGAAAAATATATTAAAGATAAAAAAATAAATTTAAACTCAAAGGCTCCATGGCTAAGATAAATACAATTGCATTAAAAATTCCAAATTTAGGTGAAGCAGAATCAACAGAAATAATAGAAGTAAATATTAAAGTTGGTGACAAAGTTAATGTTAATGACCCATTAATTGTACTTGAATCAGAGAAGGCAGCTATGGAAGTCCCGTCAGATTTTCAAGGAGAAATTAGCGAAATACTTATTAAAGAGGGCGATAGTGTTCACGAAGGGATGGAATTTGCAAAGATTAAAGCAGAAACAGAAGTAAAAGAAGCTGAAGTAAAAGAGGAGAGAGAAAAAGAGATAGTTAAAGAAGAAAAAATAATTAATAGACCTGTAATAGATTTTACAGGCATTAATGCAGGTCCAGCTGTAAGAAAATATGCTCGAGAATTAGAAATAGATCTCAGTATTATTGCGGGTACAGGCAAAAATAAAAGAATTACAAAAGAAGACCTTAAAAATCATATTCACTCAAATAAATCTGGTTTAAGTTTAAAAACCTATAAAGAAAATGATTTTGTTGATGAAGGTTCCTTTAAAATTCAAAAACTTTCTAAGATTCAATCTTTAGGAGCGAAAAATTTACATGAATCATGGGTAACAATTCCACACGTAACACACTTTGAAGAAGCAGACCTATCTGTAATAAATAAATTGAGAAAAAGTAAAAAATCATCAGTTTTAGCATATTTTGTTCATGCTTTATGCCATATTTTAAAAGAGTTTCCTTCATTCAACTCTTCTCTTGTCGATGGAGATAACCTTTTATTGAAAGAATATATAAATATTGGCATCGCTGTGGACACTGAAATGGGTTTAGTAGTTCCTGTTATAAAGGATGCTGATAAATTATCTGTGGAGAATATTTCAAAAAAAATTGAAGAGCTTGCAGGAAAAGCTCGTGACAGAAAGTTATTTGAAAAAGATTTAACTGGTGCTACCTTTACAGTTTCTAGTCTTGGAAAAATCGGAGGCATAGGATTTACACCAATAATAAATCCTCCTGAGGTTGGCATTATCTCAATTTCTAGATCGCGAAATGATATTGAATTGCAAAATGGAGAAATAAAGGAAAAAGTTATTCTACCTTTTGGCTTATCTTATGATCATAGGGTAATAAATGGCGCCGATGCAGGTAGATTCTCTTTAGCTCTTAAAGAAAAGTTAGAATCATTATCTTGATTATTTCCACTTAATATTACATCCCATTGAGGGATGTTGAGCTTGATCTACTTCTTTGCCATTAAGCAGCTTTTCTATGGCATCTCTGAGGTCAATACCAGAGGGTTCAATGCCATTTCCTGGACTAGAATTATCTAATCTACCTCTGTATTTAAGCGTTTTTTCATTATTAAACAAATAAAACTCTGGCGTACATGCTGCTTTAAAGCTTTTTGCAACATCTTGAGTCTCATCGTAAAGATAAGGAAAAAAGAAATCTAATTCTATGGCTAATTCTTTCATTTTCTCAGGCGAGTCCTCTGGATAGTTCACTATGTCATTTGAGCTAATTGCAACAAAATCAAGATGATCCTTGTAATCTTGTGATAGCTTAGTTAATTCTTTGTGATAATGAATTACGTAAGGACAATGATTGCATATAAACATTACCAGCTTGGGAGTAGTGCTATTGAAATACGAGGTAGAAAAAATTTTATTATTAACTGTATTTTCAAGTTCGAACTCAGGCATTTGTGTCCCTAACTCCAACATGGAAGAATATGTAAGTGCCATTTAAATTTTTTTCCCTGCAAGCTTAAACCAAGTATCGATAACTGTATCAGGATTTAAAGACATCGATTGGATATTTTTCTTTAACAACCAGTCTGCTAAATCTGGATGATCTGAGGGACCTTGTCCACAAATTCCAATATATTTACCCTTCTTTAAACAAGCATCAATTGAAAGTGAAAGCATGATTTTTACAGCGTCATCTCTTTCATCAAAAACATCTGCTACTAGAGAAGAATCTCTATCCAAGCCTAATGTAAGTTGTGTCATATCATTTGAGCCTATAGACATTCCGTCAAAATATTTTAAAAACGAATCTGCTAAAAGAGCATTTGACGGAAGTTCAGACATCATAATTATTTTTAATCCGTCTTTACCTCTTTTTAAACCATTTGCTTCAAGCAAATTAATAACATCTTTAGCCTCATTTAATGTTCTTATAAATGGAATCATAAGTTGCACATTATTTAAACCCATCTCATTTCTAACTTTTTTAAATGCCTCACATTCCAATTGAAAACAATCTTTAAAGGCCTCAGATACGTATCTGCCTGCTCCACGAAATCCAAGCATTGGATTTTCTTCTTTAGGTTCAAACTGTTTGCCCCCTATTAAATTTGCATATTCATTAGATTTAAAATCAGACATTCTCACAATAACAGGTTTGTTATTGAAGGCTGCTCCAATTGTAGCTATCCCTTCAGACAGTTTTGATATAAAAAAATTTATAGGATCTTCATATCCATACATTTTTTTATCAATCAATCTCTTTGTTGATTTATCAACTTTTGAGTATTGAATTAAAGCCTTTGGATGGATACCTATCATTTTATTAATAATAAATTCAAGCCTAGCCAATCCTACTCCCTCGTTCGGTATTCTTGAGAAACTAAAAGCTTTATCAGGATTGCCGACATTCATCATAATTTTGACAGGAATTTTTGGGAGCTTGGATATTTCATACTCTTTTGTCTCATAATCCAATTTTCCCTTATAAACCTTCCCTAATTCTCCTTCAGCACAAGAAACAGTAACAGGCGAGCCTGAATTTAAAATATTTGTAGCATTATTCGTTCCAACTATCGCAGGAATACCAAGCTCACGTGCAATTATAGCTGCATGACAAGTTCTCCCTCCTCTATTCGTTATAATGCCAGATGCTCTTTTCATAACTGGCTCCCAATCAGGATCGGTCATATCAGCCACTAAAACATCGCCTTCTTTTACTCTGTCCATATTCTTTGGACTATCGATTATTTTGGTGATACCTGCTCCAATTTTTTGTCCAATACTTCTGCCTGTAATTAATATTTCAGAATTTTCTTTTAATGAAAATTTTGTGATTTTATTACTAGAACTACTGTGAACTGTCTCTGGACGTGCTTGAAGAATATATATTTTATTATCATCTCCATCCTTTCCCCATTCTATGTCCATGCACTTGCCGTAATGCTTTTCAATAATAGAGCCATATTTAGCAAGTTGAATAACATCTTTATCTGAAATACAAAACTGATTTGAAAGATGTTTTGCAACCTTTACAGTTTTTACAGATTTTCCAGCTTCACTTTTGTTCGTAAAAAGCATTTTTTCAGTTTTTTCACCAATATTTTTTCTAATTATTGGGAAATTATTATTTTTAAGACCATCTTTAAATACATAAAATTCATCAGGATTTACTGATCCTTGAACAATGGTTTCGCCCAGACCATAGGAAGCATTTATAAAAATAATATCTTCGCTTCCAGATTCAGTGTCCAAAGTAAACATCACACCAGATGTTGATTTATCACTTCTCACCATTCGCTGAAACCCTACTGATATTGATACTTCAGAATGGTCAAATTTTTTGTGGACCCTATAAGCGATTGCTCTATCTGTATAAAGAGATGCGTATACCTTTTGCATTGCATCAACTAAAGCTTTGAGGCCGACAATATTTAAATAGGTTTCTTGTTGGCCTGCAAAAGAAGCAGTTGGTAGGTCTTCAGCTGTTGCGGACGATCGAACAGCAAATGAGTAATTTTTATTTTTAGAAATATTGGTCCATGCTTCTTCAATACTTTTGAGCAGTTCAGACGGAATGTTTGCTTTTAAAATTAATTTCCTAATGTTAGAGCCAGTTTTCTTCAAATTACTAATAGAATTCACATCTAATTTTTTGAGTAATTCAGGAATTTTTTTATCAAGTTCATTTGCAATAAGAAATTCTTGAAATGCATATGAAGTAGTTGCAAATCCATCTGGAACATTAATGCCTAATGATGAAAGGTTGTTAATCATCTCGCCTAAGGAGGCATTTTTTCCACCAACAGATTCAATATCATTAATTGATATTTCAGAGAATTTTTTAATAAACTTATTCATTTTTAAATGTGCTATTCCTATTTCAAAATTGAATATATTTCTTCAATAAGTTTGTTTGCCGTTCTGTAGAGCATTGAATAGTCTTGCTGTCTATTACCAACAAATGCAAATCCAATTTTTTTTTCTTTATCGCCAAAAGCTACAGCTCCACCTGCACCTGCATGTCCAAACGCTGTTTTTTTAAAAGTTGGTACAAAATCACCTAAAAAATTACTTTTTTGTTCTAACATAAAACAATATCCAAATTTAAGATTACTTCCAAAAAGCACTGTATCAGGGCCTCTAGAGTGGACTTCAATAGCTTTATTTAGGATGCTTTCATCAAAAAGACGCACACCATCTCTCTCACATCCTGTACTCATTATCCCAAATAATTTTGCTAAACTTGCTGCTGTTCCGTGACCATTTGCTGATGGCACCTCTCCCTTACGCCAATCATCTTTATTAGGATAATTATCATCATCGCTACGTCCTGTATCAAAAGCGATGGCATAATCCCTACTTTTGATAGCATCTTTAAAATTTTTCATATTTTGATTCAGAATTGCATCTGGCACATTTGCAAGTGAATTTATAAATGGGTTTTCCTCTGTCCAATTTTTAAAAGTGATTTCTGCGCATCTAGAAATATCTTGATCCTTTACGCCAATATGAAAATCAAGTTTTAAAGGTTCTGCAAACTCCTCTCTAAAATAATTTCCAACAGTTCTTCCGTCTACTCTTCTAAAGAGTTCACCAATTAACCAGCCAAAGGTTAAAGCATGATAGCTTTGAAAACTGCCAGGCTTCCTAAATGGACTTTGTGCCTCAAGTTCGTTGGTAAACGCAGACCAATTAGTCCAAGGTTCTTTAGGATAACCATTTTGAAAACCATACATACCAGCTCTGTGGCATAAGAAATCTAAAACTGTTGTTTCTTGTTTTCCATTACATCCATATTCAGGCCAATATTTTTCTACTTTTTCATTTACATCTAATTTCCCTTCGTCAATTAATTTTATGACACAAGCTCCAACAACGCCCTTTGTTACTGACCATACATTAGTAATAGTATCTTGTCCCCACTTGCTAGATTTATCTGGTTTTGAGTAACCTCCATAGAGGTTAACAACCTCTTCTCCCTCAAGTTCTAAAGCAACTGACGCTCCAATTTCAAAGCCATTTTCTATTTGTTTCTCAAGGATTTGATGAATTTTTTGGAATCTTTCGTCACAATGGCCTTCAATCATTTATTAAGCATCCCATTTTTGATAAATATATTTTCTGTTCCTATTTTATGGTATTTTTAAATTACAAACTAATGAAGAAATTGGTTTAATGAAATTAATTAAATTACTTTTTATTTTTCTGCCTACCTACGCTTTTGCTGATATGGACAAGGTTTGTACTATTGATATAGAACAAACTGCTGCTACAAAAAAAGACTGGCAGGAAGTCTACAACAATGACTGTTTCAGAAATAATATTTTATTGATTAAAGGAGTCCCTCATGATGAGCAAAGTCTCTTTATTGCAAGGTTATGTAGATTTGATAGAAATGTAGAAAGGAGCAAGAATTCATTCACTTGCGTAGTTTACGGAAAAATAAGAGATCTATAATCTTCTTTGTAAGTATTGCTTACTAATTTTACATTTACCGAAAGTTGCTACCCTTGGTCCTAATTCACGTTTGAAAATATTCTCTTCTTTGTTATGAATTATTTGTTGCTTTCTTTGTTTTAAGGAATTTTTATCTCGGAAAGAAATTTCATACACATCCTCATTAGACGATGTGTTAAGCACTCTAAATTTTTTATTTTTATCATTTGTTATATGTATTAGATACTGCTCTTTGGTATTTACATAAAATAAATTTTTTTCAGAAATTCCTTCACATTCGTAGTAATGATGACTTCTAAAATATCCCATTGCCTCACCATAAATATAAGTAGCAATAGCAATAATAATTAAAAATATATAAAAGACTCTTAGTGGATCCATTTTTTTTAAATTGGCGGAGAGACAGGGATTCGAACCCTGGAGACGCTATTAACGTCTGCTGGTTTTCAAGACCAGTGCATTCAACCGCTCTGCCATCTCTCCTGAATTTTGTAATTGTATATCATTTACACTTATTTTATAGAATGTAAAATTCACTATATGAAAAAAGTATTTATTTCAGGAATATCTGGCTACATTGCAATGCATTGTGCTCAACAGCTACTTGAAAAGGGATATTCAATAAATGCTACTGTTAGAGATACAAAAAAAATAGATCCCATTAAAAAAGCACTTAAAGATCTTTCTTTAGATGTTAGTAAAATAGATTTTTTTGAAGCTGATTTACTTTCAGATCAGAACTGGGAAGATGCAATGACTGGGTGTGAGGATGTATTGCATGTTGCATCACCCTATCCATTAGCTCAACCAAAAGATGAAAATGATTTAATCAAGCCTGCAGTTGAAGGTACTGAAAGGGTTGTTTCGTTAGCTCTTAAACAAAATGTAAGAAAAATAGTGCTGACATCGTCAGTTGCAGCAATATCATCAGGACACACAAAAAAACAATTTAGCGAAGAAGATTGGAGTAAAGTTGATGAGCCTATTCCTGCTTATCCAAAAAGTAAGGCTCTTGCAGAAAAAAAGGCATGGGATCTAATTAATAAATCGAATAAAAAAACAAAACTTACTGTCATTAATCCTGCGGGAGTAATTGGCCCCTCTCTTACTTCTGAGGTAAGTTCTACTCAATTAATCATTTCAGGTTTAGTGAATGGAAAAATTCCAATAAACCTCCCCATTCACATCGGCTATGTCGATGTTAGGGATGTTGCTCTAGCACATGTTAAAGCACTTGAAAGCACTAAGTCTGATGGAGAGAGGATTATTCTTTCAAATACTGAATTATGGACAAAAGACGTATCCAAGATACTTCGAGAAAATGGTTACAATGCTCCAAGATTTTCAGCTTCTGTTGGAGTGGCAAAATTTTTATCAAACTTTATCCCAATATTGAAACCGTCTAGGAGATTTTTTGGTAAAGCAATGACAAAGAACAGCACTAAGGCTGAAGATATTCTTGGCATTAAATACATAGATATTTCAAAGTCTATTATTGATGAAGTAGAGAGTTTAAAAAGATTTGGTAAGTTTTCGGGTTAGTATCTAAAGTGCTTTATTTTTTCGCCGCTCTTCTCAATTTCAGTCATAGATTTTATTCCAATTTCTAAATGTTTTTTTGACCAATCGGAAGTTACCTTTTTATCTGACTCCTCAGTTTTTACTCCTTCAGGAGTAGTAGGAACATCTGATACAAGCAACAATGCACCTCTAGCAATTTCATTGTAATGTCCTGTAACAAATATAGTTGCCACTTCCATATCTATACCTATAGCAGTACTTTTCTTTAGCTTTTTAAGAAATACTTTGTCATGTTCCCAAAGCCTTCTATTTGTTGTGTAAATTACTCCTGTTCGATAATCGCAATTTGCTTCAACAATTTTTTCAGAGACAAATTTATGTAATTTAAAAGAAGGCAAAGCAGGCACATCTGGAGGAAAGTAATCATTACTTGTACCCTCACCTCTTATAGCTGCAATTGGAAGAATAAAGTTACCAATTTCAGATGCATCTTTTAATCCCCCACATTTCCCCAGAAATAATACTCCTTTAGGATTCCTTGCAGTTAATAAATCCATAATAAGCGCTGCATTGGGAGAACCTATGCCAAAATTTATTATGCTAAGCCCATCTTTATTTGTAGCACTTTGCATTGGTTTATTTTGGCCCTTGATTTCAACATCAAATGTTTTTGAGAAAGAATCAATATAATTCGTGAAATTTGTTAATAGAATGTAATCACCAAAATCATCTGGTTGCATTCCTGTATATCTTGGAAGCCAATTTTTTGCTATTTCGTACTTATGAACCATAAATTGGGATGGAATAATATCAGAATTTTAGAGAAAGTAAAATTTACTTAAAGTCTTTTATGCTTGGGCAAGTGCAAACTAAGTTTCTATCACCATAGACATTATCAACTCTTCCTACCGGTGGCCAGTATTTTTGGAGTTTGGTTTGATTATTTGGATAATAAGCTTCTTTTTTAGTATAAGAATAGTTCCAATCCTCTATTGCGTCATCTATACAGTGAGGAGCATTCTTTAATAGATTGTCTTCTTTATCTGAAATTCCTTCTTCAATAGCTTTAATTTCATTTCTAATTCCGATCATTGCATCACAAAACCTATTTAATTCATCGAGAGATTCACTTTCTGTGGGCTCAATCATCAAAGTTCCTGCAACAGGCCATGACATAGTAGGAGCGTGAAATCCATAATCAATTAATCTCTTTGCAATATCTTCAGCTTCAATGCCACATGATTCTTTAAATGGCCTGACATCTAAAATACATTCATGGGCTACTAAACCCTCATTACCTGTGTATAAGATCTTATAATGATCTTTAAGTCTTTTAGCTAAATAATTGGTGTTTAATATCGCAACTTGTGTTGCCTTTCTAAGATGATCTTCACCCATCATAGCAATGTACATCCAGCTAATTGGTAAAATGCTTGCGCTACCATAATGTGTTCCAGAAATTGAGTATTCGGAGTCAGCGAAATTTAGTGGATCTTTCGGTAAATATGGCTTTAGTTTTTCAACAACTCCAATCGGACCAACTCCAGGGCCACCTCCACCATGAGGAATGCAGAATGTTTTATGCAGGTTTAAATGCGACACATCTCCACCAAACTCACCTGGATAACATGTTCCTACCATGGCATTAAAATTTGCTCCATCTATGTAAATAAAACCACCAAAATTATGAATTAAATCACAAACATCCTTCACTCTCTCCTCAAAAACACCATGAGTTGACGGGTATGTAATCATCATTGCTGCTATTTTATTTTTGTGTGTATTAACCTTATTTTTAAGATCATCGAAATCAATATCTCCATTCTCGTCACAATCAATTACCACAACCTCATATCCCACCATTTGAGCTGAAGCTGGATTAGTGCCATGTGCTGATTCTGGAATTAAGCATATATTTCTATCATAGTCGTTATTAGCCTTATGAAAGCTGTCTATAGCAAGCAGTCCAGCATATTCACCTTGAGATCCAGCATTAGGTTGTAAGGAGATTGCTTTATAACCTGTAATTTGCGATAGCCAATCCTCTAAATCACAAATTATTTTTTGGTAACCCTGAGTTTGATCAGTTGGTGCATGCGGATGAACATTTGCAAACCCATTCCAGCCAACTGGAATCATTTCAGAAGTAGCGTTTAATTTCATTGTGCAGGAGCCCAAAGGAATCATGCATCTATCCAGCGCTATATCTTTATCAGATAGACTTCTGATATACCTTAGAATTTGTGTTTCTGAGTGATGGCTGTTAAATACTTCGTGATTTAAATATTCTGTTTTTCTATCGAAAGATTTATCCCAGTTTATTTCATATTTTTTCAATGGCTTTTTTAGATCCTCAAAAAGCTCAGATATGTTATTAACATCCTGATCCGTTGTCATTTCATCAAAACTCAGGCCTAATTCTTTTTCAGAGATTACTCTTAGATTAATTTTTTTATCCTTTGCCCTTAGATGAACTTGTTCTGGATTTTCAAGTTCTATAACTAGTGTGTCGAAAAAATTGTTATTTTTAATAACATATCCTTTTCTAGAGAGCTCATTAGCAATTTTTAGTGTTTTTTCTTTAACATCACTCGCAATAGATTTTAGACCATTTGGACCGTGGTAAATTGCATAAAAGCTAGACATAATTGCTAATAATGCTTGAGCTGTACAAATATTACTTGTCGCCCTCTCTCTTCTAATGTGTTGTTCTCTAGTTTGTAGTGCGAGTCTGTAGCAAGGACGTCCTTTACTATCTTGAGTTAATCCGATTAATCTGCCAGGTAGAGATCTTTTATAGACATCTTTAACCGCGATAAAACCTGCATGTGGACCACCAAATCCCATTGGCACACCAAATCTTTGTGCTGAGCCCACCGCCATGTCTGCACCGAAATCCCCTGGAGTTTTCAAAAGTGTTAAAGCAAGTAAATCAGTTCCAATAATCATGAGACCACCTTGTGCTTGAATATCTTTAGTAACACTTTCTAAATCTTCAATTGAGCCTTCTGCATTTGGATATTGAAAATATGCAGCAAAATATTCCTTCCCCTTATCAGGACGATCACCAATTTCAATTTCAACACCAAGTGGTTTTGCTCGAGATTTAATAATTGCAATTGTTTGTTTAAATGTTTTGCTGTTTATAAAAAAAGTATTGGATTTACTCTTAGCCACTCTTTTGGCTAACATCATCGCCTCAGCAGCTGAAGTTGGCTCGTCAAGTAACGATGCATTAGAAATATCCATTCCAGTTAAATCAGAAACCATAGTTTGATAATTCATCAATGCTTCTAACCTTCCTTGAGCTATTTCTGGTTGATATGGTGTGTAAGATGTATACCAGCCAGGATTTTCAAAAACATTTCTTTTAATTACTGCTGGAACGTTGCAATTATAGAAACCTTGACCAATAAAAGTTTTAAAAACCTTATTTTTTTTCGATATCTCTTTTAATGCTCTTAAAGCGCTTGGTTCATCTAGTGGTTCTGGCAGATTTAACTTTTTCTTACTATAAATTGAATCTGGAATTAGTTTTTCTAAAAAATCTTCCATACTTTCATAACCAAGATCATGGAGAATATGATTAATTTCGCTATCTTTAAGACCAATATGTCTCTGAGAAAATTCTTTAGAGTTTTGACTCATTTTTAAGTTTGCTTTTTATTCTTCGCTTAATTTTTTATAAGCATCTGAATCCAACATTTCATCTAGTTCATTTATATTCTGAGGCTTAACTTTGAAAAACCAACCATCCTCATATGGAGATGAATTTATTATTTCTGGGTTATCAGATAATTTTTCATTTATTTCTACGATTTCACCCGTTAGTGGTGAGTAAACGTCAGACGCAGCTTTAACTGATTCAACTATTGCAACACCGTCTTTTTGAGACACATTAGATCCAATTTGAGGCAATTCGACGTAAACAATATCGCCTAATAATTCTTGAGCATGATTAGAAATGCCGACAGTAACGACCCCATCTTCATCTCTGGCCCACTCATGTGAATCAAGAAATTTTAGATTTTTTTCATTATCAGACATCTTATTTAAGCGACTCTAAAAAGTTCGTATTACAAAATTTTAAAGTAATTTTCTTATCTCTCAATACAGCGCTACCAATTTCACCACAATTTTTATCAACTCTACAAAAACCTATGTTTTTTTTGAATGTTGGACTCCATGTTCCGCTTGTTACAACTCCAGAGCCACCGTCAAATATTACCTCTGCACCGCCTCTTAAAACCCCTCTTTCTTCTGTGTAAAAACCTTTAAGAATTTTTTTTGAGTCTTTTTTTTCTTCAAGAACTTTTTTTCCAATGAAGTCTCTATCTTTATCATTTAAATCTATTGTCCATCCAATATTTGAATCATAGGGTGTATTAGTCTGATCCATGTCTGTTCCGTATAGATTTAGACCTGCTTCAAGCCGTAAAGTATCTCTTGCTGCCAATCCGATTGGTTGAACATCATTTGAAACAAACTCATTCCAAAACTTAATACCTTTTTCTTGGTCACAAATAATTTCATAACCTAATTCTCCTGTATAGCCGGTTGAAGCAATCATTGCATCATCTGTATTGTGAACAGAAAATTTTGATATATCTTTTTCAATATGACTTTTTATGAATTTATGAGAATTAGGACCCTGAAGAGCTAAAATTGAATAATCAGACTTAAAGTCAATTCCTACGTCGAAAGGTTCTGCAATCTTGCTTAACCAACTAAGGTTCTTCTCTCTTGTAGCGCAGTTTGAAACAATCCTAAAACTTTTATTTCCTAGATAATAAACTATCAGATCATCAAGAATCCCACCTTCATAATTGAGCATTGGAGAATACATCGCCTTGTTCTGACCGCTAATCTTTTTTATGTCATTTGGAAGAAGAAATCTTAAAAAATCTTCTTGTTTTTCACCATCTAAATCAAAAACAGCCATATGGGAAACATCAAAAATACCTACATTTGTTCTGACCTCATTATGTTCGTTAAGTTGAGAGCCGTAATGTAAAGGCATTTCCCAGCCAGAGAAATCAACCATAAAACCACCTAAATCTTTATGTTTGCTATTTAGGTAGGTAGCCTTCATTTTTTAGCAAGAAATTCTATTTCAATACATGCACCAAAAGCTAAATCAGCTACCCCAAACGCACTTCTTACTGGATAAGGTTTATCAAAATTCTTTAGATAGGTTTTATTAAATTCAGGAAAGTCATCCATATTTTTAATCATGACAAGGCTTTTAACTATATTTGAAAAGTCTAGATTATAGTAATCGAGGTTTGCTTTTAGATTTTTAAAAATTTGCTCTGTTTCAGGCACTATTCCACCCTCAACTAAACCATTTTCATCAAGCCCTAACATTCCAGAGAATTGAATAAATTCGTTTAGTTCAACTGCATCTGAGTAAGGAGTATCATTTTTTTCGGAATTTTCAGTTTTAAATTTCATTTAACTAATCTATATTTATTGCACTCAAATATCTAGTCATTAAATAGCCTTGTGTATTTATAAAAGTAATGTAAAATTTCCAATTTATGGCAGCTAACAAACAGCAAAAAGTATACTTAATACCTGAGGGTGAAACTAGAGATAGTCATACCTATCACTACACTGTAGTTAAAACAAAAAAATTCATTCAAGAAAACGAGAAGCTCAAGATCAAAAAATTTAATCCTGTTAAAAGAAAGCATGAGTGGTTTGTTGAGGCAAAGCTTCCACCACATAGCAAAAACTAGAAACTTCTTTCTATAACCTTATAATGAAAACTATGAATAAACTATTTGAATATTTAGAAGACGTTATACTTGCTTCAATTGCAATCATGACGCTTGGTGCAGTAGGTTTTGAATTAACTTCAATTTATGAGCGTGGAGTCATAGAGTTAGCTGATTTACTTCTAATGTTCATTTATGCTGAGGTGTTTGGCATGGTTGCAATTTATTTTAGAAGTCACGTCTTACCAGTTATTTATCCATTATTCATTGGCATAACTGCTCTCGCTCGATTAATTGTTCTCCAAGGGAAAGAATCAGAGCCTGAGCAATTGATATTTGAAGCTGGTGCAATTCTGCTTTTAAGTGTTGCAGCACTAATGCTAAGAAACGTAAAAGTAAGTCTCTCAAACGGAAAAAAATAATTTAAAATATTCCTAGGGAATATTCATTATGTTGCGTATTTTAATTCTTCTCTTTTCTTTCAATCTTCTATCAGATGTAAATAAATTTATTGATGCATCGAGTAAAAAATATGACCAACTAGCATTAGATCTATGGGATTATGCAGAAATGGGCTACCAAGAGGTGAAAAGTTCAAATGCACTTAAAAAAGTTTTAAAAGAGGAAGGCTTTTCTATAAGGTCAAATATCGCTGGAATTCCTACTGCATTCATAGCTGAATACAGTAATGGTGGCCCTGTGATAGCAATCCTTGCAGAATATGATGCATTACCAGGACTATCTCAAAATAATGTTCCCTACCGCGAATCAGTTGGAGGAAATGCTGGACATGCTTGTGGTCATAATCTTTTTGGTGCTGGTTCAGTTCATGCAGCAGTAGCAGTAAAAAGGTGGCTGAAAAATACCAATACCTCGGGCACAATTAGATTGTATGGTACACCAGCTGAGGAAGGTGGAAGCGGAAAGGTCTATATTGCTAGAGAGGGAGAATTTAAAGACGTAGATACTGTCTTACATTGGCATCCTGATACACAAAATAGAGCTCATTTTAGCGCTAGCAACGGTAACAAATCAGCGAAATTTAAGTTTAAAGGTATTTCTTCACATGCAGCTGGAGCTCCTCAGAATGGACGATCAGCGTTAGATGGAGTCGAAGCTATGAACATGATGGTGAATATGCTTAGAGAACATATGGATGAAGAGGCAAGGATTCATTATGTAATCACTAAGGGAGGTTTAGCGCCAAATGTCGTGCCTGAAGAAGCAGAAGTATATTATTACGTACGACATCCAAATGTTGATGGTGTACGAGATCTTTTCAATAGAGTTGTAAAAGCTGCTGAAGGAGCATCACAAGGTACTGAAACACAAATGACCTTTGAGGTAATGCATGGAAATTATCCTTTAATGCCAAATAGAACACTTTCTGAAGTAGTAAATAATGAAATGCTCAAACTGGGGGGTATTTCGTATACGAAAGAGGAAGAAGAATTTGCTAGGAAAATCTACAAAACCTTAATTAATCCACAAGCAAAAATTGGTGATCAAGAAGAAATAAAACCACTAGTTTTCCAACAGAGCAAGGGTTCAACAGATGTAGGTGATATTTCTTGGTTGGTGCCTACTTCAGGAGCCAGAGTAGCCACATGGGTACCTGGAACATCAGCTCATTCTTGGCAAGCAGTTTCTGCAGGAGGTATGTCCATTGGCACCAAAGGAACTAATCTTGCAGCAAAAGTATTAGGGAATACAGCAGTTGAACTGTTTAAAAATCCTAAGATTATTGATGAGGCAAAAAGGGAATTAATGATGAAAGTTGGAGATCATAATTACCAAGCTTTATTAGGTGATCGTCTACCTCCATTAGACTATAGAAATTGATTTAAAACTGCCTTTGCTTTAATTTAAAAAAACTATATTTGCATTTAGATAAGATGCAAAACTGATCCAAAGAACATAGGGAAGGTATAAGAAGAAGCTTAAATATGAATTATTTGTCCATAACTTATTCAGAATAATTACATTTAAAATTATCAAAACAATAATATCGAATAGAGCAAGAGTTAGGGCTTGGTGTGCAAAGAAAATCCAGCTCCACATACCATTTAAAATCAGTTGAACGATATAAATCTTATAGATTATTTTAGCTTGAAGAAAGCTCACTGCAGCCATAAGAGTGTATAGAATTGGCCAAACAATTCCAAAAATATAATTTGGGGGTCTTAAGCTTGATTGCTCTAGACTTTCGTACCATGACCAATCTGTAAAGCTGTTTGATAAACCACCAAGAAATGCTATTAAAAAAGTTAAAATGGGAAGTGATATTTTAAGAGCCATATTTTAATAATATAATTTATTTTAAGTATAGGAGGAAACATGGCTACATATATAGTTCTTGCAAGTGTTCTTGCGGTAATTCAATTTTGGGTGATCCCCTTTTTAATAAATGTAAAAAATCTTAACTGGCAAATGTCTAATAGAGATGAAAGTTTAGATGATTCAGTTTTATTAAAAAGAGCAAGAAGAGCAGGTGCAAATATTTTGGAAACATTACCGATCTATTTAGTATTCTGTTTGTTATCAATTATTGAGGCTAAAGATATTTCAGAGCCAGCTTTTTATTGGCTAATTCTTAGAGTTATACACGGTCTTTGCTACTTGTTAGGTATCACTTATGTAAGGACACTTGCTTGGCTTGGATCATTAGGGTGCCTTATTGTAATGGGTCTCTCATTGATTTGATATTAGCCTTCTTAGTTAAATGGATATAACAACTCCCTCCTAAGGAGTAGTTACAGGTTCGATTCCTGTAGGGGGCACCAAAAAAAAGAGCCAGTAAACTGGCTCTTTAAAAATATATTTTTTTTAGTTAGGGCTTCTTAGAACAGGTCCAACATAAATTGATCCATTTCCACAATCAGCCATTCCAACTAATGCTAATCTTTCGTCTGTGTCACGTAATTCAGATCTCCAGAACTCGATGCCCTCGCCTCTTTCAGAAACTGCAGAAGTATAAACAAGTCGTATAAAATCTGCGTCACCATCATAGCCAGGACCAGGGATGATAAGTTTTCTTCCTTGAACATCACCATTTTCTTGTGCCATTTTTGCAAAGTCTACATACGCATCATAGTAAGTTCTTAGATTTGTTCCTTCATTTAGTTTACAGGAATTATATTGCGCAAGAATGAAATTGCCTGCGTCAGTTGAACGTGGTTGCGATATTGCCCACTGAACAGTAGAAACAACTTGAGAATTCTTTGCAGGTAATTTAGCAAATAAGGCATTTGCTTTGGAATCTTTTGTCCAAGCTTCAAGACCTTTAAATTGAGTAGCACTGTCTGGCCAAGTACTTACCCACATAAAATCATGGCTAGCAAGGTCTCTATGGTAGTAAGGTTGCAAAAGTGCAACAGTCATAGAGTCATATACATCACCTTGGGTAGCTGCCCATTTAGCAAATTCGCCATACCATTTTGCTACATCCGAAATGTCCTTTCCTTTATTAAAAGAACCAAAGTAGTACTCTGCAGTATTTCTTTCAGGAACATATTTGTATTCAGATTCCTGAGAAATAACTTGAGCTGAGTAAATAAAACAAAGTGTTAAAAGTAACCTAACCATTATTCCTCCTCAAAATCGCTTCTTACTGTTTGGTGAACGCCACCAAAGCTTGCTGAAGAGTAATGTTGCGTTCTCATTACCCATTTTCCATTTTCTTTTATCCAAGTAGTTGTTACTCTTGTTCTGTAAGGCTGGTCGTCCTCGCCAACAACACCTTCGTAATAAAATCTTACAACATAGGCATCCTTGGTAAGTTTAATTGCCTCTGGATAAAAAATGCTATTAAATCCTACAGCAAAATTCTTTTCATAATCAGCTACACTATATTTCAAGCATGCCTTATGAAAACTGCCATCTGAATTAGTGCTACATACACCCATCTTGCTCTCATGAGCAACCATAGTTTTAAAATCTCTTACTTCTCTAGCTTCATAGTACTTTTCAACTGCAGCCAACACATCATCATGATCATCTGCAAAAAGACTAAAACTAAACAAAGTCAGAATAAAAAATATAATTTTCATTTTTTCTCCTAGTCAACAAAGACTGTATGATCTTTACCTTCTTCTACCACTCTTATTACAAGTAAGTCAGTACACTGATTTCCAAGATTAGGTGTGTCATCATCACCACCATGAACCCAATCAGATGGTTCAAACCAATATTCACCCTTTGAATATTTCTTCCATTTTCCTGATGATTTTGATTGTGATAAACCATCAAGCACATACACTAAAGTCCCAGCAGCAGGATGGAAATGTTTAGGTGTATTGCCAGCATCACAAGTAGAACGCTTTTCAACAACTAATTCCATGCCACCATCGATTTTAAATTTCTCAGACGAAACTAAGCCTGAAAAAGAAGGCTCATCATGATCATCTGCAGAAATGAAAAAACTTATTAAAGATATTAATAAAAGTCTCATTTTATCTCCTCGATATTATTTGGATGAGAATAACTCTCATTTATTAATTTAACCTAAGAATTGTGACAATTGGAAGAAATATAAGAAATTAAATAAAAAAAAGGGCACCGAAGTGCCCTTTAAACTTTCATGGAGTCATTAAAAGTTATATCTGTATCTGAGATATATAAATTGTCCAGAGATACCCATTGGAGCAAGTTCACTATAAACTTGTCCTAGAATACCACCATATATATCGTCAGTAATGTCGAATTCGTTTGCACATGAACCTCCTACTGGACATGCATTAACTTTGGTTACACTGTCACCAACGTTATCGAATACATTGTTTATACCCATCATTACAGAGCTGTTACCCATGTCATAGGCAACTTCCATGTCAAAAACCCAAGTTGCACCAAATTGACCTGGTGAACCTAAGTAAGCATTTTGCCATGTATCAAACCACTCACCCCAATAACTTGCTCTACCAAGAACTCTCCAGTTACCGTTGAAGTGATTTGCTGTGAAGTTACCTCTATCATCAGGGGTAACTCCTTTAAATGACTGTTCAGCTAAAGCATCAATGTTTGCTCCAGCATCAGTAATTTCTACTTTATTTTGGCTCCAACTTGCGTTCCAATAAGTTGTTCCTCCATAGTTTTCAGTTTCAAATGAAGCATTTAAATCAAAACCATTGGTTTTAGTATCAAAGTCATTTGTGAAATATCTAAATGTAGGAAAATCCCCTGCTCCAGGAACACCTTGAGCAATAAGATCTGCAATGTCTGCATCAGATAATGCAAAGTTTGCAGAAACAACTAATCTATCCTCTACAACAATTCTGAAAAAGTCTGCTGTAAAATCAACTTCTCCCCAACTTCCAAAGAAGCCAAGTGATATGTTTTCTGCCTCTTCTGGTTGAAGCACTTTTCCTCCATACAGAACTGCAAGTGGAAGTGTTGAAGGAATTACACCCTCATTAACTAAGTCACCTGAAGAATCAAAGACTGTAGATACTTTTCTTGCATTAGCCTGACCAGGGGTTGGAGCTTTAAATCCTGTACTAAATGTACCTCTTGCACCTAGCTCATCTGAAAACTTGTAATTGAAGCCAAACTTATAATTACTTGTATTTCCAAAAGTATCGTAATCCTCAAATCTTAAAGCTGCTCCTAATCTTAAATTATCTGAGAAGTCATTTTCATAATCCAGATAAACTGCATCATTTTCTCTTTGCCAAGAGCCTGCGGCAGCTGCTGGGAATCCAGGATAGCCATTAGAAGATAAACTAAAACCTTGTGTTGCAAGTCCACCATCTAAATATGATTCTGGCTGCCCTGCTACAAGTGAGTATTCTTCTGTTCTATGTTCGTAACCAAAAGCTACAAAGATTGTATCTGAGTATTGATAAGTAAAGTCAGCATTTAAATTATTTTCTTCTTGCTGTTCAGCACCAACATCAAAATCTCTTGGAGTATTTGGACCATAACTAGCGTTAACTGAATTATTTAAAAACTCATCTGCCTCGTTATATCCATAGTAATAACTGAAGTCAAAAGTCATACCATTCTCAAATTCTCCATCAAAACCTAGAAGAACTGATCTATCTTCTACATCTGCACCAAATCTTGGTGTAAATCCTCCAGGAATTAGCTCTTGGAAGTTAAAACAATTAGGATCTGCTTGGACTGCTGCCCATGCTACTGGATCTGGTGTTGAGCCTGTGAACGCAACAGTTGGACATGTCTGTCCATCGTTTGGAGTAAGATCTCCAATGAGCATTGTTTCCCCACCATCATTGCTGTAAACAGCACCTCTATTTGTTGGGTTTCTATAGTAAAAAGTTCCATCTACATGTTTAGTGTTGTAGTTTCCGTGACCATAAAATTCACCGCCACCCATAGGTGCTCTAAAGTTAAAGAAAGCTTTTAAATCATCATCAACAATTGGTCGTCCCCATGGCATTGCTGGATCTGGAACTCCTTGGTAACCATCAGCAATTAATCCTGCAGCATCATCTCTTTGTACTGCTCTTACTGTCGCATCTTGGCTTCCATATTCAAAACTTGTATTAAAGAATCCACCGTCACCCATAGGCAATCCGTAATTACCCATAAGATAACTTTGTTCTCCATCACCCTCTCCGTATTGACCGTAACGATATTCAAGAAATCCACCTTCAGAGTTATCATTTAAGTTAAAGTTTATAACTCCAGCAATAGCGTCTGATCCGTATTGAGCTGATGCTCCATCTCTAAGAACCTCTACAGATTTAATTGCAGAAGCTGGTATTGCTGATACATCAGGTCCTTGTGCACCATCTGAAATGTATGCTCCTAGCCATGTTAAAACACTTCCTCTGTGCCTTCTTTTTCCATTAACTAGTAACAATGTATGATCTGGAGACATGCCTCTTAAGTTGGCTGGTCTCATAATGCTTGCCGCATCACTTATTGGCTGATCATTCACACTAAATGATGGAACAAGATTTCTCATTAAATTAGCAAAATCTGTATCACCATTATTTTGGAATTCACTGCCAGAAATAACGTCTACAGGTGAGAAGGTATCTTGAGGTGATCTAGCCTCACTTCTACTTCCAACAACTGTAACTTCTTCAACATTCTGTGCATCCGCTGAATCTTGTGCTTCAACAAATACAGAAGAAAGTATTAAAGTTGATATAATCAAAAATTTTTTCACTTCGCCCTCCATGCTTTTTTGACCCCCTAATATTCAATATTGCAAAGGAAATAAAGCAAATGCAAGAAATTTATAAAAAGATCGAGAGAAATTAGCAAAAAAATCAACAATACCCCTTATTTATTTGATGTATTGCAATTTTTATCAGAAATTAATGTAATCTTTATGTTATGAACAAATTAAATTACTTTTTAACTTTTCTTATACTTTCGTTAAATCTTTTTGCAGATCCACTCACCAAACCTACTAGTTTCTCTAAAGATCTTTATAAAGATCAAATACTTGAAGGAAATTACTCAGATCAAATTCAACATCCAGATGATTTCTTAGGTTTTGGTTTAGGAGAAAGAGTCGCAAACCCTTTTCAAATTTCTCAAGCAGTAAGGGCTTACCAAAAACAAAGTGATCGTATTAAAGTTGTTGAATATGGACGGACTCATGAGGATAGACCGCTTTATGCTGTCTTCATATCATCTCCATCAAATATAGATAGACTATCTGAAATTGAGCGGGACATATCCAAGCTAGCTGATGCCAGAAATACAACGGATTCAGAAGCAAAAGAATTAATAGACTCTTTACCTGCAATAGCATGGATGGCTTATTCTATTCACGGCAATGAAACATCAGGAGCAGATGCAGCTCTTGGAATAATTTATCACTTAATTGCTAGTGAAGATGCTGAGGTAATTAATTTGCTAGAAAACATGATAGTTGTAGTTGATCCAATGATGAATCCTGATGGCCGAGATAGATTTGCTAAATCATTGGAGCTATATCGTGGAACAGCGCCAAATTATGACGATCAGTCATTACTTCATACTGGAGATTGGCCTTACTCAAGAACAAATCATTATTTCTTCGATTTAAATCGTGACTGGTTTTATTTAACACAACCTGAGACTCAAGGTCGAGTTCCTTTGATTAATAAATGGCGTCCACAAATTTTAGTTGATGGCCATGAAATGGGCGCACAAGATACGTTCATGACAGGTCCACCAAGAGAACCTATTAATTCTAATATTGATAGAGATCTAATTAAGTGGGGAAATGTTTTCGCACAAGATCAAGCGGAAGCTTTCGATGAAAAAAATTGGAGATTCTACACTGGGGAGTGGCATGAGGATCTCTATCCTGGATATTCCTTTTACGTGCAATTTAGAGGCAGCTTGGGAATTTTATATGAGCAATCAAGAATGGCAGAAGATGGAGTTCGTAGACCTGAGGGCACCATTCAATCATATAAAGAATCGGTTCATCATCAGTATGTAAGCACATTAGCAAATCTAGAAACTCTATCAAAACATACTAAAGCAATGTATGAGGATTTTTGGGATGGTAGAAAATATAACATTTCAGAAGACAGCGAGTACGCTAATCAGAGTTTTGTAATTTTACCAACCAAAAATCATAGCAGACTAAACACTCTAGCAGAAAAACTTAAAGCTCAAGATATTGAAATATACACAAATGAAAGAGCAATAAGAGCAAGAAATGTTGTACAACAAACTGGAAATGTTGAAGTAAATTATGTAATTCCTGCCGGCAGCATGATTATTCCAAATTCGCAACCTGAAGCACCATTAATTGCAGCCATCTTGGAGTTCGATGCTGATATTAAAGAATCAGTCTTGGTTGAAGAAAGACTTAGAAATCTTAAGGATGGCTCATCTATTATGTATGACACTACTGCATTCAACTTAACCATGATGTATGGGCTTGAAGCTATCACAGTTCCATCTAATCTTGAAGTTGGTTTAAAAGAATGGAGCCCACAAAATATTTCTATTAAAACAAATCCAGAAGCTATTATTTGGGCTGTTGACGGTGTTGACGATAATTCAGTAGCTTTTGCCGCAAGATTAATGGAAAAAGGTGTAGAAGTTAGAATTATTGATAAAGAAGCACTACTTTCAAAACAAACTTTATCAAGGGGGAGTATCGCTGTTCTTGCTATGGATAATCCAGAATATGAGGATTTATCTGAAACAGTAAACAGTATTGCTACAGACCTCGATATTTCTGTATTATCGATTGAATCTGGTTTTGGTGCAGAGGAGTTACCGGATTGGGGTGGAAGACATTTTCGTTTACTTGAAAGACCACAAATTGCAATTCTTAGTCAATCAGGTTTTAGTTCTTATGATGTTGGTGTTAGTTGGTGGTCACTAGATCATCATCTTGGCATTAGACATAGTCAAATAGATGCTTCACTTGTTAACTACGCAGACTTAAGAAGATATAACACCATTATCTTGCCTAGTGGTTATAGAGATATGGGTGAGTATGAAAAAAAGGTATTAAGTGATTGGATGGAGCAAGGAGGAACATTAATTGCTCATGCAGCTAGTTCTTTTGCCCTAGCTTCTGAACAAGGTATTGGTTCAGTGAAGCTTCTTCAAAATACATTTGAAGAAAGTGAAAAATATAATATTTCATTGCAAAGAGAATTGGGTGCACTTTATGAAGAGCTTGATATAGAAAGCGTAAATAGTAATAAGGTTGACTTAGACACAGCTTATCCTTGGGAGCAAAGTGAAGGTAAATATCCCCCATCTCAACTTGAATATAGAGATGATTGGCAATCAATCTTTATGCCATCAGGTGCCTTTGTGTCAGGAAGAACAGATCAAGAACACTGGCTTACATTTGGAACAAATAGCATACTACCACTCCTCTACAGGAGTTATCCTGTTTTAATGTCGGATGATAGCTCTGAGGCGCCAATACGAGTTGGAGTTTTTTCAGACTCTGCAAAAACAAATACCTATTCAACTATTAACTGGTCTGATATACCGCCTGGTAAAGAGCTAAATGTGAGAATGAGTGGATTATTATGGCCTGAGGCAGCACAAAGAATCGCAAACTCAGCTTACCTTACTAGAGACAGAATTGGTAAGGGACAATTGATTTTATTTTCAGGAGAGCCGAACTTTAGAGGTGCCACTTTAGGTACAAATCGTGTATGGCTTAATGCTGTTGTCTATGGTGCAGGCTTAGGAACTGAACCAAGAATTACACCATAAAGTGTGTGGTAGATTTGTACTGACAGGAGACCCCTTTGAACTTGGTTTTGCAGATAATTATAATGTCGCCCCTTCAACATCTATTCCAGTTAAGACAATTGATTGTGATGGACAACTAATGAAATGGTCATTTTCTCCTTCTTGGAAAGATGATATGAACTTAATTAATTGCAGATCAGAAACATTATTCGATAAACCCTCTTTTAAAGGAGCAAAAAGATGCATAATTCCTTTTTCTGGTTGGTATGAGTGGAAAAAGGTTAACGAAAAAAAGGTCCCCTACTTTCATTACTCAAGTGCTCCATATTTTGCTGGCATTTATAATGAAAGAGGATGTTGTATTCTGACTAGAGAATCTTCAGATAAAATAAAATTTATTCATCACCGACAGCCTGTTCTTCTTGGCAAATATGATATTGGCGATTATTTTATGGGAAAAAATATTTTTGATTCTGAAGTAAATAGCAATGTTAAATTTCATGAAGTTTCAGTCTTAGTAAATAATCCTAAGCATAATAATGCTGACTTAACATCCAGAGTTAATTAATGGCGGAGAGACAGGGATTCGAACCCTGGAGGCGTTTTCACGCCAACTGATTTTCGAGACCAGCGCTTTAAACCACTCAGCCATCTCTCCAGATAAGTTATAGTATTTAAAGTTTTGTTCTAGTAGAAGAAATAATTAAATATTAGAATAGCAAACTATGGATGCAATCTATGTCTTAGTTGGGAGTTTAGTTTTTTTTGCTCTTTATATTTTTCTTGAAGCAAGGCCAAAAGGATTTAGTTTAAAAAATCTTTTTAAACGCGACGAAGAGTAAATTTTGGCTAAGGTTCATTACTTCTACTCCACTATGAATGCGGGTAAATCCACTTCCCTACTTCAGTCTAGCCATAACTATGAAGAGAGAGATCTTAACGTTTTGCTATTCACACCCGAAGTTGATGCAAAAATACATGATTCGTTTATTCATTCTAGAATTGGTTTAAAAAAACCTGCTCATGTATTTAATGAGAAGTTTGATTTTGTAGATTATGTATATAAAGAAAATAAAAAGCGAGTATCCTGCATTTTAGTCGATGAAGCACAGTTCTTAACATCTGAACAAGTTAAACAGCTTTGCAGAATATGTGATGAAAAAAATATTCCTATTATGTGTTATGGCATTAGAACAGACTTTAGAGGAGAACTTTTCCCTGGAAGTTTGGCTCTACTTTCACTGGCTGATAACATTATCGAACTTAAGACAATATGTGAGTACCCCTCTTGTTCCAGAAAAGCCACAATGATTGCTAGATATGACAAGCATGGAGAAATTGTCTTGGAGGGAAATCAAATTGATATAGGTGCTGATAAATATAAAGTTTACTGCCGTAAACATTACAGAGAATTGACTAAGATTATCTAAACAAAAATTCCTGCAACTAGCCCACTCATACACGAAGCAAGAGTTGCACCTATTAATGCTTTGCCTGAAACTTTTATAAGGTCAATTCTTCTTTCTGGTGCCATTGCTCCGATACCAGAGATTAAAATACCTACACTTGAGAAATTAGCAAAACCACAAAGAGCATATAAAAGAATAACCTTTGTTCGCTCTGTGAAATATTCAGGATCAAGACTGCCAAATTGTATATAGGCTACAAATTCATTGGTAGCTAATTTAATTCCAAGTAGTTCTGCTGCATTTGCAGATTCATTCCATGGCACCCCCATAAGCCAACATATTGGTGCAAAAATATAGCCAAGGATCTTTTGTAGCGATATATCTCCAAAAATTGACAAGAATCCGTCAACGATAGAAACAAGAGCTAGAACCGCAAGGACTATAGCAGCAACGTTCACTGCAATACCTAGCCCATCTCTAGTACCTCGAGTAATTGCATCCATAGAGCCTTGATAGATATTTTTTTCCTCTGAGCTTTTTAAATTATGAGTTATATCAGCTGAAGGGCTCATAATTTCTGCATACATTATTGCAGCAGGCACAGATAGAATTGATGCTGTGAGGAAATGTTGAACAACATTTAAACCCTCAAATTGATTTTCCAATTGACCGGCTAAAGCAATCATTACTGAACCAGAAACGGTTGCCATACCTGCAGTCATGAGTATAAGTAGTTCTTTATTACTCATAGTTTTAAGGTAAGGCCTGACAAAAAGTGGGGCTTCAACTTGACCAACAAACACATTTGCTGCTGCACCAAATGAAACTGGCCCACCTAAATTGAATAATCTTTCACAAACATAAGACAATCCTTTAATAATTAAGGGTAAAACTCTCCAGTGCCATAAAAGAGCACTAATACATGACATCACAATAATCAACGGTAGAACATTCAGCGCAAATATATATGGATGAGCTTCGAATAATGAACCAAAAAGAAAACTCGTACCCTCCGCAGTTGCAGAAGATAATTTTGCTACCCCATTGCTTAAGGCTTCAAAAAAATTATTTACAAAGTCATTTAATAAAATGAAAGCAAAAACAAACATCATTAAGATAGCAAAAAAGATATTTTTTACTTTTATTTGTTTGTAATTATCTGAGAGGGGAACGGTTACTGCAATTAGTGCTAAACCTCCAATTAAAACCTGTAAATAATATTCCATGTTTACCCTAGTTTAATATCACTTAACCTTTTATTTAAGAAATCATTAGCTGTTAAATTTGTTTCTGGATCAAGAATCACTTCAGGTCGGGGATGGAGAAAAAAAGGAATGCTATATCTTGATTTATCTTCATTATTTTTTGTTTTAACACGATGAGCTGTGCTTCTAAGTTTATTATTTGAGATTATCTCAAGCATATCTCCAACATTACATATAATTTCATTTTTCTTGCAATTACATTCAACCCAATTTCCTTTTTTGTCTAATGCCTCTAGCCCTCCTTCATTACCTCCAACTAGCAATGTAATTAAATTTACATCATTATGTGCGTGTGCTCTGTCACTATTTTTTTGTGCATCTACAGGTGGATAATGAAGCAACCTAAGAACAGAATTTCCATCAACTGCAATTTCTTTTAAATCAGCATTAAAATCAATATTAAAGTTTGAAATAGATTCAAGAATTTTGATTCCAAGTTTTTCAAATTCCTTATACAGAGAATTTATATCATCGAAATTTTCAAGTTCATTGATGGTTAAATTATCTGCCAAATCTGGATTAGAGCATGAACCTTGGTGCCAAAATTCTTTTTGATCTGGTACGTTTTTATTTAAGGCAGTTTCAATCCCGTAGGGGGTGTAGCCTCTGGCTCCATTTGTTCCCTTTAAATGGTATTTCATTTTCACATCTAAAGGTAAATCAAATAATTCCTGTGTAAAGTTAAATAATTTATCAATGGATTCTGAACTGATTGGATGATCTTTTATTACAAAAAAACCTACATCGTTAAGTGAATCTTCTAAAAATTTAGAGAGTTCTTGATTATTAGATTCTAAGTCGTGGTAATTGATGGTTGGAATTTGTTCCATGCCAAATTATACATTTTAATTTATACAAAAAAAAAGGGTGGCCTAAGCCACCCTTCAATTTTAGCAATTAATTAAAAACGGTACGAGAAACCGATTTTAACTAAGTAACTAGAACCTCTTCCTGATCTACCTTTATCTCTTAAACCTCTAAAGTTTCTATAGATATAGTATTGATCAACTCCATCATTTAGAGCTTGACCATCAACAATATCATGGTCAGATTGGAAATTATAAATTCCCCACTCATCATTTAAGAAGTTACCAAGGTTTCTAATTGTAAAGAACACAGATGATTGGTCGTTAGTTCTTAAACCTGGAAGCATTTGCTCAAATTTAAAGTTGAGTCTTGCATACCAAGGTGAGTAATGTTGATTTCTATCAACAAATGCACCTCTTTCAAAACCATAAGAATCCATTGTTGCAAAGAAAGCGTCTGTATCGAAGCCATCAGCAAAAACTACGTTTGGATCATTAGGCCCTGTAGGGACATAAAGAGGCATATTATCACCATCACCGTCTAACGCATCACCTCTCATATCAGGATAACCATTAAAGACAAAACTATATGGTCTACCTTTGTTATGGCTCCAAGTTAAACTAAATCTTGATTCAAGATCAGCGAAAAGAGTTGGGGACCATCTCATATAAGCAGACATTCTCTCAGGTATTTCAAATTGAGAAACACCTAATGAAGGATTGTCTCTGTCTACATCGGTAAAGTTTGTCCAGCTACTGTATCCTATTGAAGAGTTCATTGGGTTACCTACAAGTGCTTCAACTTCTGCATATCCAAAGCTTAGGAAGAGATCTTGTTCTGCCCACTCTTTAGAAAATCCAACAGCTAAAGATGTATATTCACCCTCTGTAGATTGGTTGCTATACGCAAGGTTGTTATAACCAGCACCAGGTTTTTTGTCATAAATTGGCACTCCTGCAAAGTCGCTACCAAGATTTATTAATTCACCAGTGTGCACATAAGGAGCATTAACACTTTTTCCAGAAATATAATCTACATAAAATCCAATATCGTCTAAAAGCAATCCATCTACAATATCAAGATCGAATGAACCTCTTAAACCAAAGGATGTTTTTATATTCTTTGGAATCTTAAAGTTTGGATCAAGGTAGTCACTGTAATAACCAACACCACCACTTGTAACTCTATCAAGCAAAGCACATGGAATACCGTATCCCGGTCCAGTTTTACCTGTTACAGGGTTAGTGCAAATCGCATCAGTAAGAAGATTTGTGTTTCTAGCATTAAACTGTAATCCTTTAACACCGTCATTACTTACTGTGTTAGATAACCATACATTTGGATATCCACCTGTAAACACTCCATGACCAACATATGCAGAAACTCTATCGGTTAAATCAAAGTTAACAGAGAGTCTTGGCATAGTAAGTTCTAGGCCATCGATAGTATTACAGTTTCCATACCCGTATGCAGCAATAAAGTAGGCAGCATTTTCACAGTTTGAAGTTTGTTGATATGACTCATGTCTAACACCAATAGATGCTGACATTCTGTCATTAATTTCTACATCATCTTGTAAAAATAATGTTGTAATACCATAGCCCCAATCAGCAGCTGAATCATTAGGATCTAGACTCTGTGAGTTGCCATAATAAGCTCTTACATCACCTGCTTCAAAAGCGTCAATACCACCGTAAGCTCTGTATTCACCACCTCTTGAATGTGGAACAAATATATTTAATATATCTTGATCTTCTTGCTCCATTCCAAATTTGAATAAGTGATTGTTTACTAGGTATTCTCCTTTGAGTGATAGGGTCGTATTTTCCCATGACATTTGGTTTGCTTGTCTTGAGTCATCAGTACCACTTAGATAGACACTTCCAACACCACCAACATTATAGATTCTAAATTCTCCAAAATCAGGGTCTTCACTTGTAGCTAGCTGTCTATTTGCTAAGTCTCTATACCCTATTCTTATTTCGGTGCTAAAGTCATCAGTCCATTGTGAGAAAACTTTAGTTTGGAAATTTTGTAATTCGTGACCTCTTTCATAGAAATGTGATTCAAATACAGGAGTCCATGAATCAGCTGGAGTAATTTCATATCCATCGTTGTAATTTAAAACAACTTCAGCTCTGTGCTGATCACTTATGAAATAGTCAAATTTAGCAAGTAGCTTTACATCTTCACTTGGAGATCCTTTTGAAAGACCACCAGGATCAAATCCATAAACATCCCTCGCAATTTGTCTAATTCTATTAAAGTCAGCCTCTGACAACCACGAAGACTCATTTGCTTGTCCTGAGCCAGCGTAACCTCTTTCATATGGATCAAAGTCATCATACTGTTCAAAAGCAACAAAGTAATAAAGATTTTCAACTTCTGGAACTGCACCACCAAGAGTAAAGCCATATTTAGTTTCTTCATATGGATTAATAGTTAAGGAATCTCCTTCAAGAGAATCAGCTTGCAGACTATCATCAACAAACTCATAGAAGAATTTACCACTAGTTGTATCAGAACCAGACCTAGTTACAGCATTAACTACACAAGCTGCAAAACCACCATACATAACGTCGTATGGTGCGAACTCAACGGAAACTTGTTCAATTGCATCATATGAGAATGGCATTCTAGAAGTTGGATAACCATTGCTGTTTAATCCGAATCCGTCGTTTAATCCAATCCCATCAACTGAAAGTGCGTTGTATCTTGGGTTTGATCCATTACAGTTAAAACCTCTGTATGACTGACTTTCGTCAACAAAAATACGTGGGTCTTGAGTAATAACATCTTTAATATCTCTATCCCAAGCTGGAGCTGCTTCAATATCAGCTAGGTTAAAAACCGTACTTGGTCCAGGAGCTACATTTCGAGTAATCAAACTTGCAGTTGCCACTACCTCATCTGTTGCTTCTAGAACAACATTAAGACTTAGAGCTGCACCAACACTTAAAAAGACATCGTTATATCTTTTAGTGCCTTGCGCAGAAGCAACCACAATACTATATGGTCCTCCAGACTTTAAGTTTGATACTACAAAGTATCCATCACTGTTTGAAGAAGCTTTTGATTCTGCATTCGTTGGTACATATACCACTGATACAGACGCCCCCCCTACAGAGTTTCCACTTGAATCAGAAACAAATCCTTTAACATCAGATGTAGTTTCTTGAGAATACACAGAAAGCGATATGAATATCGCCATAAACGATAAGAGTATTTTTTTCATTTAGAATCCTCGCATAAAAGCGTTTATATAAACATTATCTTATTACATAAATGTGACAATTTACAAAGAAAATTGAAAACGTTTTACTTAAGTGGAATAAATTCGAAATTTACATATTTTTTTAGAGCTTCTGGAACAATTAAACCCTTATTTTCATCAAAATAATTTTCCATAATAGCCACTAAACATCTACCTACAGCTAAACCAGAACCGTTAATTGTATGTGCTAAAATTTTTTCTTTTTCGTCTTTAATTTTTATATTCATTCTTCTAGCTTGGAAGTCTGTAAAATTTGAACAAGAGGATATCTCCCTAAATGTTTCTTGGCTAGGCAGCCAAACTTCAATGTCGATGGTTTTCGAAGCCGAAAAACCTAAATCACCAGTACATAATTCAACATGCCTATATGAAATTTCAAGCATATCAAGAATAGAGGATGCATGAGAGATTAAGCTATTTAATGCATTACTAGAACTACTTGGGTGAACAACTTGAACCAATTCAACTTTTTCAAATTGATGTTGTCTGATCATACCTCTAGTGTCTTTTCCATAACTTCCTGCTTCTGATCTGTAGCATGGAGTATGTGCAGTAACCATTACAGGCAATTCATCTACTGCTAATTGTTTATCTCTAAAAAGATTTGTCAAAGGAACTTCTGCAGTAGGAATCAAATATTTTTCATCATTTTCGATTTTAAAAGAATCTTCAGCAAACTTAGGCAGTTGTCCAGTTCCAAATAGTGAATTTGAATTTACGATATGAGGAACATAGCATTCTTGGTAATTATTTTTCATAGCTTCATCTAACATTAATTGAATCAATGCTCGATGCATTTGCGCCAGTTCATTTTTAAGAACTACAAATCTTGGCCCCACAACTTTTGTTGCATCATCAAAATTTATAGAATCAATTTTTTCACCTATTTCAACGTGATCTAAACTAGTCTTTGGGTTCTCAAATTCTTTTCTATAGACTTCAACATTATCTTCTTCACTATTTCCATTTGGACATTTCTCATGGGGTATGTTTGGAATCAATGAAAGTTTTTCATTTAGTTTCTTATCTACTTCTTCAAAAGATTTTTCTAATTTGGAAAGATTTGTAGATAATTCATCCGATCTTTTTTCTTGCTCTAATGAATTAGATTTATTTTTTTTTAACTCTCCAATTTCTTTTGAAATTTGTTTCTTTTGATTTCTAAGATCTTCAATTTCAATTTGTAATGAATTCTTTTTTTCATAATCTAAAACAATAGTGCTGAGATCAAAGCTCTCACCTCTAGAGTTAATTTTCTTTTCAATATCTTTAAGATTGTTTTTAAGTAGCTTTAAATCAATCATAAAACTTCCCTAGAGCCATTTGAATTCATTGGAGATACGATTCCATTTTCTTCCATAGTCTCTATTAGACGAGCAGCTCTATTGTAGCCAATTCTAAATTTTCTTTGAACTGACGATATTGATGCCCTTCTCGTTTCAACAACAAATTCAACAGCTTGATTGTAAAGTTCATCATCTCCATCAGAATCCTCAAGGTTCTCTATTAACTCAGGTGATTTTATAACCTCTTCAATATATGTTGGTTGTCCAAGTTCCCTCATTTTTTTTGCAACTCTTTGAACTTCACCATCGGAAACAAATGCTCCATGGATTCTCTTTGGAATTGAGGTGCCTGGTTCGATGAAAAGCATATCTCCTTTTCCCAGCAATTGTTCTGCTCCACCTTGGTCGAGAATTGTTCTGGAATCAACTTTTGAAGAAACTAGAAATGACATCCTAGATGGAATATTTGCTTTGATTAATCCTGTAATTACATCCACTGATGGTCTTTGGGTAGCTATAGCCAAGTGAATACCTGATGCTCTTGCTTTCTGTGCAAGCCTTGCAATTAATTGTTCAACTTTCTTACCTGTTACCATCATTAAATCAGCAAGCTCATCTATGACTACCACTATATATGGAAGTTCTTTAATTTCAGTTTGATTTTCTTCTTCGAGCTGTTGTCTTACATCATCCGGAATAGAGCTTAAGTTAGAAACTTTTTCATTGTATCCCTCTAAACTTCTGACACCTAAAATAGACATAAGTTTATATCTCTTATCCATTTCTTTAACACACCAATTTAATCCGTTAGATGCTTTCTGCATGTCAGTAATAACCGGAGTTATTAAATGTGGAATATCATCATAAACTGACAGCTCTAACATCTTCGGATCAATTAATAGAAGTTTTAATTTTTCTGGATCATTGTTTCTTAATAAATTTAATAAGATTGTATTTACTCCGACTGATTTTCCGGAGCCTGTTGTCCCAGCAATAAGCAAATGAGGAAGTTGCTGTAAATTAATTTTTGACGCTTGCCCAGAAATATCTCTACCAACACAAAATTCTAGAGAAGTTAGTTCATTCTGTTTGAACTCTTTCATAATTGAATATAAGGATACAATCTGTCTTTTTGGATTTGGTATCTCAATTCCGATAGTAGATTTGCCTTCTATAACCTCTACAACTCTTACACTTTTAACTGCAAGAGATCTTGCTAGATCGTTTGCAATATTTGAAACTTGGCTAGCTTTTGTTCCTGGTGCAAGACTAATTTCAAACCTAGTAATTACTGGCCCAGGCAAATTATTTTCAACATTACCCTCTATTCCAAACTCTCGCAGTTTGATTGTAAGATTTTCTGACAAATCATTTAGATATTCCTCAGTAACTTCTGTCGACATATCTTCTTTTTGATCTAGCAAATCAATAAAATCTTCTCTTTGAACAAGTTTTTCAACAACCTTTTTCTTTACTTCTTTAGGCGTAGCACTAATTGATTTTGATGGCGTAGGTTCAGGAGAGGATTCAATATGCTCCTCTTTAACTTCTGGAACTATAGTTTCTTCTTTATCTTTACTACTTGGCGATAAAAAAGATCTGAGTGCATTAACAATATCTGAGAAAACAAAATATTGAACTAATAAAAAGAATATAAATGAAATTGTGCCTAGCCACATTTTTGGAAGAAAAAGTGACATAGATTCAATAAGATTTAGACCAGCTTTCCCTCCATTATTTATATCTAAATAATTAAAGTTGTAATAATCAGTAGTAATAAAAGCTGACGTCGAAATACATGCAAGTAGAACTGAAAATAAACCTAAAAGAAATTTATTTATGTTGTCTAAAACACTCAAATACGCATCCTTTTCAGAATAATTAAAGAAAAAAAGCAAACCAAAATAAAATAAAATAAATACTAAATAAAATGAAACTAAACCAAAATTGAAAAATAAATTCGTAGAAAATAGTGCACCAAGAAAACCAAAGTTATTTTTAAATTCTTTATCTACGATTAATAAGTCTTCTGTTGTATCAAGGTAGGAAAAGGTTATTAGACTACCAAAAAGAAATAAAGAGAAAATGATTAAAGAAAATCCAAAAAACTCCCTATAAATTCTATCTATTGACATGCTAAGATATTGTAACTAAAAAAACCTAATGTACTCTTTTTTTAAACAAAAATGGCAGAACAATTAATAATTCTCGGTTCCGGACCTGCTGGATACACTGCTTCTGTATATGCTGCAAGAGCCAACCTAAATCCTGTTTTAATTACTGGCTTAGAGGTTGGTGGACAACTCACTACTACCACTGAGGTGGAAAATTGGCCAGGCGATCACAATAATCTTCAAGGGCCAGAGCTAATGGATAGAATGAAAGAGCATGCAGAAAAATATAATGTAAGAATAATCAATGATTACATTAAAGCGGTAGATTTCAAAAAAAACCCTTTGTCTCTTACTGGTGAAAAAGATGAATATGTTTCTGATTCATTAATTATTGCAACAGGGGCTTCGGCAAAATATCTAGGCTTAGCGTCAGAGAAAGCTTTTTTAGGGAGAGGTGTAAGTGCTTGTGCAACATGCGATGGTTTTTTCTATAAAGACCAAGAAGTTGCTGTTATAGGTGGAGGTAACACAGCAGTTGAAGAGGCTCTTTATTTGTCTAATATTTGTTCAAAAGTTAGTGTTATTCATCGTAGAGATGAGTTTAGAGCTGAAAAAATCCTACAAGATCGCCTTTTTAAAAAGGTTGAGGAAGGCAAAATAGAACTAGTACTAAATTCAAATCTTGATGAAGTTATTGGAGATGAAGTAGTTAATGCCATTAAAGTTAAAGACAACAATGGAAATTTAAAGGAACTAAAAGTTCAGGGTGTTTTTGTTGCAATTGGTCATAAACCAAATACAGATATATTTGAAAGCCATTTAGATATGGAAGGTGGTTATATCAAAACAAATACTGGATTTAATATTGGATCAACATCAACTTCAGTTCCAGGAGTATTTGCAGCTGGTGATGTTGCAGATTATACCTATAGACAAGCGATAACTAGTGCTGGATTTGGTTGTATGGCGGCTCTTGATGCAGAAAATTATCTTTCAAGTAGTTAAGTAGTATTAACCATACCACCATCACAAGTAATGGTTTCACCTACTGTGTAAGCTCCCGCTCTTGAGCAAAGATAAATACATAATCCAGCAATATCTTCGGGCGAACCAATTCTTTTGCGAGGATTCATATCCGCAATAAATGAGTAATCGAAATTTACTGCTTTCCCCAACATATGACTATCAAATGGACCTGGAGCAATAGCATTAACAACAATATTTCTTTCCACAAGAATTTTAGCAAGATGTTTTGTTAGATGAATAATTCCGGATTTTGCAGCTGAGTAAGCATAAGTTTCACCTATATTTCCTACTCTTATTCCGTCTATTGAGGCAATGTTAACAATTCTTGTAGGATCCTCTTTAGAGGCTTTCTTTTCTAAATTTTTAACTAATTTTTGTGTTAGAAAAAAAGGAGTTTTTACGTTGATGTTATTAACCTTATCCCATCCATCTTCAGGATATTCTTCTAGCTTTGCCCCCCATGCTGCACCAGCATTATTTATTAGATAATTTATTCCATTGGGTTCTTTTTCAGTAATGAAATTAGCAAATTCATCAACACCATCAACTGTCGAAAGATCAACACAGTAGGGAATACAATCAATATTGTATTTTTTAGTTAATTCTTTAGCCTTATCTTCAAGAGCTTCTTTTTTTCTTGCTGTTATATAAACCTTGCAACCATTTGCAAGAAAACCCTCAGTAATCATGGCTCCTATTCCTCTTGAGCCACCCGTAACTACAGCAGTTTTGTTTTTAACATTAAATAAGGTTTCAAGATTTAAATTCATAATGAACTTACATAAATTGTAGCAGCTGCGACACCCACTAAAATAATAATTAATGCAACAACAGAGTCTGTCGAAGAGTTTTCCTTCTCTTCATCGTTATCGTAAAACTGATCATCACTCATAGATTTAATCCTTCTTTTGCTAAAACTGGATTAGCGTACTGGGTCATTATATCGTTAAGTTCATCTTTAGTCACAGTAGCTAAAAGTTCATCATAATAGTTTTTTGCTCTTTTAAGACTACTATCATGCAAATTGTCTTTAAGGAATTTAAATGCATACTCATTTGTTTCCCAAAGCTTATAGTTCTTAATAATTTCAGAATCAATTTTTTTAGTAAGCTCTTCAACATTAAACCTACCTTTAATTTGCTCACCAATCGAAAGATGCACTTGTCCCTTGTCATTCATAATACCCTTAAAGATATGACTTACATCTTCACCATATTTTTTCTCTTCTTCAGAATGGGACGTAATTTTTTCTTTAGCCAATGGATCGATTTCATATGAAATTGAACACGTAACTATATTGTATTTATCTGTAATTTCTTCAAATGAAATTTCTTTGCGCAATGACATATGTAACATTTTAAGGACTGCAGAATCGGTATAATCTTTTCCATCTTTACTGCGACCTTGTTTTTGCGCAATCCAAACATGGTTGCCACTTTCTAAGGTCTCCCTTATAAAGGATGAAGACCTCATTAAATTTGAATATATTTCTTTTTTCGATTCACCACTTCTTGGAATTATGAAACATTTATTTAATCTCAATAGATCGCCCATCCAACTAACATCAGCTAGATTATCTCCTATTGCATTAAAAGTAGTCTCATGCCCGTTTTCAGTTATTGCGTTGTTGCATAAAGCAGAGTCAAGGGTAATATCTCTGTGGTTTCCAATAAATAGATATGGTTTTGTTTTATCAAGCCTATCAACACCACTATAAGTGAATTTTTCAATTGTTTTATCTATTACAGAGGATAGAACTTTTTTCATTTGACTTTGAAAATCATCAACGGTATGTATGTTTTTTATTTTGCCTTTGAAAAGTTGCATTGCTAAAAATTTTGAACCAGGAAGAGATAGAAATTTAGACTCTTTATTATTCAAATTTTTTTCAACAAAGGATAAAAATTCCGTATTAGCAAGAAGTTTTTTTAAAATATCGTTAACTTCTTCGTCTTTGTAAGGTTCGATTCTAATCATAATGAATTTATAATTTACTCATGGATGATAAAACTGTATTAAGAAATATTGTAATTTTTTTTGGATTAATTGGGATTGTGATAATCATTCTGATGATTGGTGCCTACTTCTATTAGCCTGGAGGCCACGTGAGACCTCGTCCACCTAAGAGGTGAACATGTATGTGGAAAACACTTTGCCCAGCATCTGCACCATTATTTATTACTAGCCTGTAATTATCATTGAGATTGTATTTCTCTGCTATTTTTTTTGATATTAGCAGAAGATGACCAAGAAGCTCTTTATCACTTTCTTCTGAATCAGACACTTTTGCTATTTCCTTATTTGGAATAATGAGTACATGAACGGGCGCTTGTGGATTAATATCTTCGATAGCAAAACATTGATCGTCCTCGAAAACAATTTTTCCAGGAATTTCTCCTGATTTAATCTTTAAAAAAATTGAATTTTGACTCATAAAAACGTCCTTATAAGCCTAATTAATATAATGACACTAATAATGGTTAAAACAATTGCCATAAATCGCACTAATAAGCTTTTAAACATGTTTTTGGAGCCTTCTTTAAAAAAATAGTTAAGCAATAAGATTGATAATAAGATAATGGAGATTAAGCCAACAAAATATAACATTAGAATAAATTAGCTATATATTCCCATAGTACTACCAAAAGAACTAAACCCAAACCCCATATAGCACAAGCCAGTAAATCAAAAAATAGAAATTTCTTATAATCAAGCTTAAATGAACCGACAAAAAACGGTGCAAAAGGTCTGATGCTAGGTGTCATTCTTCCAAGAAGTATCGCCCCAAATTCATATTTTTCAAACCAATTTTTAGTTTTTTCAACTCTTTCCTTTCTCTTCCTAAAAAAATTCCATTCGAAGATTTTTGTGCCAAACACTCTTCCCATTAAATAGCTTGATTGGTCTCCTATAAATGATCCAGCATATGCAAAAATTGTGATTAAAAAGATATTTGATATTCCCTCAAGATAAAGAAAAACAGCTAATAAATACAAAAAAAGACTTGGAAAAACTACACCGGTAATTACAAAAGATTCAAAAAAACCTAAAAAGGTTAATAAAAGAGGAGCTAAGTACGGATTTTCCCTGCTAAAACTTTTTAATACATCCAGCCAGGAGCTACTTTTTTTTTTAAAATTCTTTCCATATCAACAATTTTAAAATTTTGATTATCTGGAAGATTTTCTCCATCATGAACAATTAAGAAACCTTTAGGAAACCTTTCAAAAGATACCGCTGTTACATCTAAACCATCGGTATGCTCCACATCTTTAATTTGAAAAGAACCTTGATAATCAAAGGGATATTGTCTGTCGTACATATTAAATTTATTATCCCCTTGTGATGATAGGATTATAAATCCATCCTTAGCACCTGTTTTATAGACAGCAATTCCTTCAGGATCGCCACCAATATTGCCATCTCTAGAATCTATTTGTTTAATTAGCTCAAGGTTTTCTGTATCAAAAACTTTTAAAATACCTCTAGCTCCTTCTCTTGAGATAAATATATGTCCATTTTCCTCATCAAATACACACCCTTCTGCTTCATTGCCAGAAGCAGGAACATTTTCTTCATCTGCTGTAATGTCTATGGTTTTAATTAATTCTTGTTTCTCTAAATTCCAATACTGAATATTGACACCCTCTTCTTCAGTCACTATTGCTCTTAACTCGGAATCAACTATACCTATGCAAATGCCATAAATATTTATTTCTGGATATACAGCTAAAGAAATATTTTCAAATAATTTTGCATACTGGACAGAATTATCTGACCTGTCTGTGTAAGCAAACCATGAATCTCTTACATCTACATTATTTGGCTTTCCGTTATCATAATAAGCAAGTTCTTCACCGGTAAAACTATATATATACATTCCAGCAGTTTTATCAGTACCTAGGATAAGTGGATCTCCTTCAGTTAGAAATATTGCAGGATCGTCTGCAGCATCTCCTTCTGAAGCTATTGGAGGTGTTTCATAGTCATACTCAACTACAAAATTTTCTTTCTCACCACCGCAAGCAGAAAGAAGAATAAAAGCGATAATCAAAATTATCGCTTTAAGGGTTTTATTAAAAATATTAGAAATTGTATCTAAAGCCGAATGACATCCAGTAACCATATTCATCATACTGAGATAGTCTATCAGGAGAATTCCAATAATAGAACTCTGGTCTATTATCTAAATTTTTCCCTTCAAATCTTAATGATAAATTTTCTGTGTATTTATATTTTGCAACAAGATCATAAGAATAATAATCATCAGTAAATCTCATATAACCATAACCAAAATCATCATTGAATAATTCTTCACCTTCGTCACCAAGATAATCAAGATAACTGGATCGATAATTTACAGAAAATCTAATATCAAATTTTCCTTTATCATATCCAAGAGAAAAATTAGCTGCTTCTTCTGAAAGCTTTCTAAAAGGAATTGTAAATGTTTCAGTATTATCTCCACCTGGAGCAAAATCACTTTCTCCGTCGTTATATGTAACATTAGCTGACACAAAAAACCCTTCTAGAGGTAAATATTCATCAAGCTCTGTAAAGTAATTTAGTTCATATCCAAGGATTGATGAATCTCCTGCATTAGCAAAGGTCTCTAAATCTGAAAAGAAAATTCCTCCAACTACTTGATTGCCGAGCACTCTTGGATAAATAGTGTTCGATATATCTTTGTAATAAAGACCTGCTGAAAAGAAAGATTCATCTCCATAGTATTCAAATCCTAAATCATAATTATTTGCTTCATATGGTTTAAGATCTGGGTTACCCATTGAACCAGACCACTCACCATCACCATTTCCATCTCCAATATCGGGAACCGGTGCAGTTTGTTCGAATCCTGGTCTAGAGAGCGAACGATAAGCTGCAGCTCTTAATTGCACTTTATCATTCAAGAAATATTTTACATTAATACTTGGTGCTAAAAAGCTATAGTCATTTTCAAATTCTAATCTATCTTGCTCATCACCATCGTTGAAACCATAAGTTTCAAATGATGTATCTTCGTTTCTAAAGCCAGCCACAACTACAGCATTATCTGTTTCTATAGTAGTCATGAAATATAGTGCAAATATTTCTTCTTTAGTACTCCAGAAATCTGCAAGATCTAAATCCAGAGGCCTAAATTGATTTTGCAAAGGAAAGACTAATGAAGGATTAGCAAAAAAAGATAGTGCCTCTGGAAAATACCACAAGTTATTGGGTGCTGAGGGTGAGTAAGTTAACATACCTTGTGCTACATCACCTGAACCATCTAAATTTCCTTCTCTATTTGATTTAATTCTTTCACTTGATTTAGCGCCAAATTCAATTGACATTACATTCCCATTAAAATCGAATGGATCACTTTCAAAATCAATTTTAAAAGCATCCTCACGATCTTGAATTAAACCATAATCTATTTCGAGCTCGTCCCAGTCATACTCTGATGGATCAGTAAGCATCTGTCCTCGAGGTGCTAAAGATAAGCTTATAAATTTTGGATTTGCCCAGCTGTAGGTGCCACAAATATCATCACCACTTCTAATACGACACTGAGCTCGAAATTTAGCATCAACATTATTGGTATCATCCTCTTCTGCAAATGATTCACTAAATTGAAATTTGGTGTTATACATGCCTAGTCTGCTCTCACCCCCAAATATTTTGGTTTCAATTGTTCTTACTTCTATTCTTTTTCTTGTTTCTTTATCTGCGGTAATCCTTTGATAAGATGCAGAAGTAGGTGTAACAGAGGACTCTACTAAATTTCTTGCGCGATATTCATCTTTAAATCTAATCTCATCATCCTCATATTTATTAAATAAGAAATTATAAAAAAGTGATGTGTCATCATTTAAAGCCAAGTCAAAATCTGCTGTAAAACCTTGCCTTTCTCTAGTCAAGTCATAAAACCTCATTTCCCAGTCTCTAGCTAGGTATTTGTTTCCATTATCAGCAATCCCCCATGGCTCATAACCTGTTTCATTGTTATTAGAGATTATGTGTTTACTTTGAAATGTGTACCCTAAAATAGCACCAAATGCATCGCTAAACTTCTCGCCATATGTCAAAGAGTACTTTGGGCTATCTGCTTCACCAGAAAAATCATTATATGATTGATCGTATTTTATCTTTACTAATCTCTTATCTAATTCAGTAGCTTTTTTTGTTTTAAATTCAATTCTTCCACCTATGCCTTCCAGGTCTTGTGAAGGGATTAGTGTTTTATAAACTTCAATAGAGTCCAGCAGTTCAGTTGGAAGACCATCGAGTAGAACTTTTCTGCCGCCCTCTGGAGCTGGTACCGTTGCTCCATTAAGTGTTACTCCATTTAGATCTCCTGACATACCTCTTAAAGTTATGTATCTACCTTCACCTTGGTCGTTCTCAACTGAGACACCAGAAAGTCTTCTCACTGCTTCTGCAGCTGTTTCATCAGGAAATTCACCTATTGCATCAGAGTCAACAATTGAAACCACTTGATTTGAATCTTTCTGCTTATCAAGTGCAGATTTAAGGCTTGCTTTTGTTCCAACCGCAACAATTTCTTCAATATCTTCGTTAGCATCTTCTTGGGATACTAAATATAACGAACTCAAAATTATTAAAGTTATAAACTTTTTCATTTTAATCTTCAAAAATTAATAATTTAAATATGAATGATGTCGAATTTGTGACAAGTATGTATTTAATAAGTAAATAAATTCATAAATAATTCTAGAAAAATTATTGAAAGAGCTGCACCGATAGGAAGTGTGACAACCCATGAGACAAAAATTGTTCTAACTGAAGCCAGATTTACAGACTTGATTCCTTCTACTAAGCCTATCCCAATAACTGCTCCCACAAGAGTATGAGTTGTTGAAACAGGCATATTTAATTGACTGGCCAAAACAACTGTTAAAGCTGCTGACAATTGTGCTGAAAATCCTTTGCTTGGTGTTAAGGTTACAATCCTCTCTCCTATTGTTTTCATAACCCTATATCCCAAAGTTGCTAGACCTATAACTATTCCCACTGCTCCTAATAACAAAATCCATAGCGGTGTTTCGGAATTATATGGCTGACCTAATAATTCATACGAAGCTTGGTACACTGCTGCTAATGGACCTATTGCATTCGCCACATCATTCGATCCGTGAGCAAACGCTACTGCACAAGATGTAAATATCATTAAATAAGCAAATTGAGATTCGCTTGATTGATTTTTTGATAACCTTGATCTTGAAAAGGAATAGAATAAAAAAGTAAAAACAACAGCTGAAATTCCTGAATATGAGACACTATCGGAAAATGTGAAAACTATTTCGCTATCTTTAAGAATATTTTTTAAACCTTTTGTTATTGTGATAAGTGAGATGGCAAAACCTGCCAGGAAAATATAAAAATTAATTATTAAAAACTGAAATTTACTTTGTTTTGTAATAATAAATTCTTTGCATATCCAATAAATCAAAGCAGCCAGAAGACCAGATGATATCGGTGAAGTTAACCAAGATAAGGAAATGTTGCCTACTACAGACCAATTAATCTTATCTGAACCTAACGTATATATGCCAAAACCTACAATTGCACCAACGATAGTATGTGTTGTAGATACAGGCCAGCCTCTTATGCTTGCTACTAAAAGCCAAACACCAGCTGCAAATAATGATGAAATCATGCCATAGATAAGAATTTCCTGTTGACCTATAAATAGTTCAGGGTCGATTACACCTTTTCTTATTGTTTGGGTAACCCCTCCACCAGCAAAAAAAGCACCTAAAAATTCAAAAATTGCAGCTATAAGTACAGCCTGAGAAATAGTTAATACTTTGCTACCAACTGATGTACCCATTGCATTAGCTACATCATTAGCTCCAACACCATATGCTGTAAAAAAGCCAAGCATTGCAGCAGAAAAAAGAATAAGAGGAATTCCAAAAATTGTTAATTCAACTAGCGCCATTCAATAGAGAGATAATTTCGTTATACTATACATTCTTTTTAATACTTTTACATGAGCGTTTTCGAATACAATTTTGAGCAATATAAATCACTTTCACCTGATTTATATAGAAAAGAAAAATATAACCTTCAAGTTGAATTATTGAAATTACAGGAAGATGTAATAAAGAAAAAAAGGAAGATTGCTATTTGTTTTGAAGGTAGAGATACTGCTGGAAAATCGTCAACAATTAACTTTTTTTCTGAACATTTAATCCCATCAAATTTTAACTATGTGCATCTTGGAATTCCAACAAAAAAAGAGAGAAAAAACTGGTTTGAAAGATATGAAACATATTTACCAAATAAAGGTCAAATTGTTTTATTTGATAGATCCTGGTATACACGTGCATTAACCGAACCAACGCTTGGCTATTGTTCAAAGAAACAATATGAGGAATTTATGACTAAGGTAAATAAATGGGAAAAATCTCTTGTTAAAAAAGGAACTGAACTAGTTAAATTTTATTTTTCAATTGATAAAGACCAACAGAAAAGACGTATTAACGCAAGAAAAAATAGTAAGTTGAAGTATTGGAAATTATCTGAGTCAGATAAATTGATGGTTAATAAATGGGATGTTTTTACACTCTATAAAAATCAAATGTTTGACTTAACGTCTACGAATTATGCGCCATGGGTTGTAATTAATGCTAACAATAAAATGATTGCTAGATTGAGTGCGCTTAGGTACATTCTTAATAATCTTACTTATGACGAAAAACTCTCTCTTAAACCACCAAAATGGGGAGAAGATTTAGGAAACTATTCCTTGCATATCGAAGGAGTTTTATTTGAAAACCTCACTTATGAGCAATTTAAAATATTAGCTCCATTTTCTGATTAAGATGTTATTAGGAATTGTCGATATTGGATCTAACGCTATTAAATATAAAATATTTAATACTAAAGACAATAGTTTAGTTGAATACTACAGAGAACCTTTAAGACTCGGAAAAGATGCGTTTACTCAAGGCTTTCTTTCAGAATTAACCTTAAAGCAACTAGCTATTGTTCTCGAAAGATTTAAAAGAGTTTTCTTAGAAAAAAATATTGAAAAACAATTCTATATGGCAACGTCTGCAATTAGAGATTGCACTAATAATGATAAGATACTTTCTTTGCTAAAAAAACAAAACATAGATCTAAAGATTATATCTGGGGATACTGAGGCTGGTCTTCTTAAAGAATTTAAAGCAAATGTAGAATCCTATGCGATATTGGATATAGGTGGAGGTAGTGTAGAAGCTTTTGTAAGTGTTAATTCTCAAACATATGCAAGATCATTCCAGCTAGGAGCTGTTAGATTGCTAAATAAAGATAAAAGCTATAAAGAAAAAGAAATGAACAACTTTGGAAACTGGTTAAAACAGTATGCACCAGTCCAAAAGTTATATGGCCTAGGTGGAAACTTAAGAGCAATATTTGAGGCAAATAATCATTCAGGCCCTTTAAGTTCAAAAGAATTTACTGAATTTGTAAGAGAATATAACAGTGTTTCAAAGAAAGATTTAATTGAAAAATTTAGCATCCCTGAAGATAGGATAGATATCATTCCGTTAGCAGCAGAAATTTATGAACTTTCATTAGCAAGTTTAAATTGTAATGTAATTGAAAATTCATTTTGGAGTATATCCGACGGATTATTCAAGCAAATCCTTAACAGGAATCTTTAGGTTTATTCCACCATTGATATTTAAGATTGATAAATTTTCATTAAGAGCACTGTCTTTAATGTTGAGATAAATGTAATTAAAGTCAGTTGTTATTAAACCTAACTGATTATATTTTCTGTCGAATAGTATTATTTTGTATGAGTCATCTGTGCAGCTAAGTTCACCAATTAAACGCTCCTTAAAAATTCTGCTTTTTATATAAGCATCACCATTAATTCCCATGCATTTAAAGTCTTTGAGAATCAACTCTTCTAGTTCAGTCACTATATTAATAACAGGAATAAATGAAAGTTTAAAATCGCGGCTATACTTTGTGTTACTAACCGTAATTTTTCTTAAATCAAAACTCGTTAAAATAGTAGACGTAAAGTAAAAGCCATCCGTGATATTAGTTTTTAAACCTACATGGGAATAAGAGTTTCTATAATTAATATTACTAATTAAAAGATTTGCTAATTTAACATTCCTAAAATCTCCAGAAAATATATTTCCTTTTGCATTTTCGTAAGAGATTCCATAAGACTGCAAAGGTGCTTTAACAATCAAATTTATTGGTGTAAAAAATATGACTACTAGGAAAATTACTAACAGTGCAAATGTTGAAAAAAGAATTTTAAGTAGTAACTTCAATTGTTAAATTCAAAGTTGATTCATTTCCAGAAATTTTTATTTCATTGGGTTCGATATTATTTAATTGTATGTAATTAAGAATTTCAATTAATTTACCTGGTGCTAGATTATTAAATAAAAATAAAGCGCCATCTATGGTGTAAGAAATCTTTTTGTCTTTGAGGAAAAGTTCAAGATTTTCAACCAAATTCTTAGTATTTTTATTGTTTTCATACATTTTTAATTGAGAAATTTTTTGTTTTTGATCATTGAAAACACTATTTTTCTGGTCGTATTCAGCCCTTATCTCAAATAGGTTATCTATAAGGACATTTTCTAAAAATATAAAAATAAAAAAAAGAATTGAGAACCCAATTACTGATAATAAATTTTTATTATTCTTTGAAAATTTAAATTTCATATATAAATTTTGTAACTACCAACCCTCTATCGATTCTTGAGCTGACTTTTTTAAAAATGTTTCCTTCAAAGGCTTGTTCATTTAGGAAGATAATCTCCTCTGATGAATTGTTAAATAAAATTTCAAATTCAAACTTATTCAACTCTCTTGAATAATAGAGATCTACTAATCGTCCATTTTTAAGCTTTGAAGATGAGATTTTGTAGATTAATTTTAAAACTTTTGATTCTTGTAAATTAAGGTTCTCAATTTTTTCATTAATTGCTTGTTCTACATTTAATGGCTTTTCTAGGGGATAAATATCTTTGTAGAACTCAAGAATAATGTCATTAAATGAGTTTAATTTATAAGTCTGATTAATAAGATTGCCTATTCCTATTAAGTTAATTAAAACAATAGCTGAAATTAACCCAAAGACATATTTTTTATTTTTTTCAAAGTTAATTAAATTTCCAATATTAAAGGTATTTAGTTTATAACTATCAAACTGAGAATTAACTTTTTTAATTAGGTCCTCATCAACAATTTTTTTAAATTCAGAACCCTTGTATTTGAGGACTTTTAAAGCATTTTTTGAAAATTTTAAATACTGTGAATTAGTATTGAGGTAATAGTCATCTAAGTAATTGATATTTCCCTTAAAAATTTCACTAAAAAACAATACATCTGAAGTAATTAGTACATCGTTTTCAAAGTTTTGAAAAAGGTTTTTTATTATTTTAAGATTTTTATCATTCACCAGAAAATAATTACCCTTTTCAAGAGAACATTTAAGGACATTTAGATTAGTATCAATGTTAAGTGAAGACGTTAATGAATCATTAATTAGCTTAGCTTCTAAATTTGCTCTTTTTTTGTATCTCTCAGTTTCTTTTACGTGCGTCAGCATTTGATCTGGAAATACAAATAAGACATCTTTTTCGTTCTCTAAGGTTGTGTATTTACACGTAGAAACATTTTTATCATCAAAATAACTACCTGTTTCTAAATCATTAAAAATAAATATTTTCATCACTTATGGTTCTGTAGATTATGTTATTTTCTCTATTAGATAAATCTATAAAACTAATTAATTTAAACATGTATTCTTCGATTTGAAGAGTATATTTAATTTTTATAAATATAGGCTTAAAGACAATATACTTATTTTTAAGTTTAATTTGGTTTATTGAGGTTCGGTCAACTAAATCTTTATAATTTAGATATCCCGTTTCTGGCTTATTTAAAATAATTTTTTCTATATCTTTTGCAGTTAAATCGGAAAATATAGAGTGAAAAACCTTTTGATTATTAAAATTAATATTATTGATATTCAACTTAATTTCATTAGAAGGTAAAGCACATATATTTCCATAAATTTTTTGAAAGTCAGCATCAGTTAGGAAATTTAAATTTAGGTCTTTTATCTGACTTTTGTGATAAAAATTTTGATCTGATGCTAAATTTAATCTCTCATTAGAAATATAATACAAATCCTCTGCCCCATAAGTTTCTGGGAAATTATTTGTATCAATCGAATCAACTATTCTATGTAAAAGCTCAATATGAGAATTTTTGTTTACGAATGATTTGCTTAAAAAAACAAGAAAATTTAATACATTTTCATCATTTTTTTCTGTTATACCATTTTTACTCTTAACTAAGGCATTTAAATTAAAACATGAATTCATGTCCTCTAGTTCAATAGTTAAATTAGAGAAAGAACTTTTAGCTATGAAATTAAATTCCTTTTCAGCATTAATTAAATTTCTTAATAAATTTGAATTATTAAGTAAATTTTCAGTTATAAATTTTTCATAATTAATTAGCTCTATTCTTTTTTTAATAGATTCTTGGTAAATATTTGTTGATACAGAGTCATTAAAAATTTGTTTACTAATCAAAATAGTCAAAAAACTAAGTATCGTTACAAGCGATAATGTGCTTATTAAGATAAATCCTTTTTTCATTTATAGGTGCTCAAAATTAGTACCCTCTCCTCTTGTTCAATCGAATAAGAAAATACAATTAATTTGGGATAACTTTTATTTTGTTTATCATTTGAATTAGATATTTGATTATTTGGCCATTTTTCATCTAGTAAACTTAAATCTTCGCCAAACAAAATTTGATAATTTTTAATATCTTTAAGAAGCACTCTTTTTGATAAAACAACGGCTTTATTATTTGGAAGCGAAGTTTGTCTAACTAAATTATCATTTTCAATATAGTAATTTACTCTCCTGAGTTTAGATTTATCTTTTGCATTATCTGAGGTAGATAATGAAACAAATGACATCAAAGTATTATTTTGATTTCCAAAAAATGGTGTTGAAACTTTTCTTCCTGCTTCATCTTTAAATAAGAAAGGAATAGATTGTAATAGGTCTAACCTTATTATATTTCCAGTATTTAATTCATCTCTATCCTTTGAAATCTTAATTTTTACTTTTGTCTCTAAATTTACAACATTTGATAAGTACTCGAACGACATTAATGCAATTATGGACGCAGCTAAAAGAGCGACTAGAACTTCGATGATTGTGAAACCGCTTCTCATTTTATCTGATAATTTTTATTTTTATTTCTTTCTCACCATCAATAAAAATAATCTCTATTTCTCTTCTTATTCCAAATGAAGATAGTATTTTCTCCCTTTCCTTTTTTACCCCTAAAAATTTTTTAAGGAAAACATCATCGGTTGAAGATTTATTGGAGTATAGGGTAAGTAGATTTATTTCTTTTGTAGTTTTATAGACATATTTTTCCTTTTGAAGCTGTGCTTTGAGATTTTGATCTAATAGCAATGAAAAGGCTGTAAATGTAATAGATAGAATTAAAAGCGACACAACCACCTCGATAAGTGAAAAACCTTTTGTTAGTGTTTTAAAGTTCAATAATTTCATCATTTGAAAGAATAATTTTCTTTATATTTGATTCCCAACCTGGATAAATCGATATGAAAGGCTCATCATCTTCCATTTTTATATATTTATTATTTATGTCTATTACAGCTTTTATTGTTGGGTAATTAACCTCTTTTACTACTTCATAATTATTCTGATAAACGATAACGTACCTGTCTTCATACACGTTTATTTGGCTACCAGTATAGTTAGCAAAGTCTTGAAATTTTTTTATTTCGACATTTAAAGAAATTGGAATATTAGAGTTTTGAAAAAATATATAAAAGCTACTTCCGACTAAAGAAATAATCAGTAAAGTAACAATGACTTCAATAAATGAGAAACCTTTATTTAGTGCTGCTACTAATATCTGCATTTTCACCATCACCACCCTCTTTAGCATCGGCCCCTAGAGAGTAAACTTCATAGTTAGATGCATTTTCTGGAGGTTTATAAAAATACTCATTACCCCATGGATCTTTTGGAATTTTATTAAGATATCCACCTTCCACTAATTTTGAAATACCTTCATCTTCAGATGGATAATTACCCTCATTTATCTTATACATAACTAGTGCCTGCTCTATCCTTGATATATCTACCTTGGCGGTTTCAGAATAAGCCTTGCTTAAGGTTGGCAAAACATTAATTGACACTAATGAAACTAGAAGACCTAATATTACAATGACTATCAATAGTTCCAATAAAGTAAAACCAGATTTGAGAATTTTTTTCATAAATTAAAAATTAAATTATTCATTTGTAGTAATGGTAACATTATGGACAGAACAATTAATAAAACAAATACACCCATTACTAAAATAATTGAAGGCTGTAAAAAAGTTAACATTATGTTTCTTACGCTCTCAACTTCTTGGTCTAAATAGTTCTTAATTTTTTCAAACATTTCACTAACTTTCCCGCCCATATCACCTGAAATTAGTAATTGAACAAAGACCCTAGGAAAGACTTTAGACTCAGAAAAAGATTGACTTAATGAACTGCCGGAAATGACTCTATTTTCAATTACATCAAGTTCTAAACGTAAATACAGATTATTAAATGCTTCTTTAGCTATATTTAAACTTTCTATAGTATTTAAACCAGCCTTTGTCATGAGATGCATTGATGAACAAAATCTAGCAGTTTGATCAAATAAAATTATTTTGCCAAAGAAAGGAATATTCAAAAAAATTTTTGATATATAGACTTTTCTCTTAAGACTTAGCCAATTTGAATTTACAAGATAAATAGGTCCTAAAAAAAATAATAAAACTAAAATAAGTAATGCTGGAAAGATATCAGATAAATATAGTAAAGCATTTGTTAAAGCAGGTAATGATACATTAGATGAAATAAATTGATCTACTACCTGAGGAAGAACAAAGCTTAGTAATGCATAAATAACAACTACAGAGACTGAGAAAATAATTGCTGGATATGTAAGTGCTCCAATTACTTGAGATCTAATCTTAATTTCTTTATCTAAGTAATCTGATAAGTCTTTAAAAACTGTGGGGAGTGATGCGGATGTTTCACCAGCAAATACCGTTGAGCAATATACTGAATCAAATACTCTTGGATAGCTTTTCATACAATCGCTCAAGGATTTTCCTTGCTTTAATTCTTCATTGATAGCGTGAAGTATTTGTGAAAATTTATCTTTTTTAGTTTGATTGCTTACTATTTCCAAAGTTTTTTCAATCGGTGTTCCAGAGCTTAATAATGCTGAAACTTGTTTAGTAAAAATAGATAAATCTTTTTTAGATATTTTGAGGTTTGATTTTTCTTTTGTAGCTTCATTTATTTTTGAGGGGTTTAATTCTTTAAGTTGAAGCTGGTTAATTGCATCTGATTTACTATCAGCTGTTATAAATCCTTTAACTTTATTCTCATTTTTATCAAATGCTTGGTATCTGTAGGTTGCCATTATTCTTGTGATACCCTTAGTATTTCTGTTATTGATGTCTCGCCTGCTATTACAGCTTCAAGACCATTTATGAAGATTTTTTTATTACTTTTAAAAACGTAGTCAGTGATTTCTGCCTCTGATGCTTGTTTGTAGATAAGTTCATTTATTTTTTCATCTACAACAATACACTCACCAATACTTAGACGTCCACTATATCCTGTACCATCGCAATGCTTACAACCAACCGGCTTAAAGATTTCACCTTTAATATTATGGCTTTTCATTAATTTTATTGATTTTTGGTCGTTATCAGGTTTTTTACACTTTACACATAATCTTCTGACCAATCTCTGTGATAAGACAAATAATAGACTTGAAGATAGTAAGTATGGTTCAATTCCCATATCTCTTAATCTAGTAATTGCATTTACGGCACTATTTGTGTGTACTGTTGAAAGTACTAGATGCCCTGTTAAGCTTGCTTGAATAGCAATATCCGCTGTTTCTTTATCTCTTATTTCTCCAACCATTACTACATCAGGATCTTGTCTTAAAATAGCTCTAAGACCCTTAGCAAAAGTCAAACCAGTTTTGCTATTGACTTGTGTTTGACCAATTCCATTGAGGGCATATTCAACTGGGTCTTCAATAGTTAAAATATTTTGTGATCTATCAGAGATATTTTTAAGGCCCGAATAAAGAGTCGTGGTTTTTCCGGAGCCTGTTGGTCCAGTAACTAAAATGATCCCTTCATTTTTTGATAATGCATTTTTAAATTTTGTTTGAATATCATTAGAAAATCCCAAACTTCCAAGTTCTACATTAGATTTATCCTTCTCTAGTATTCTTAAAACTACCCTCTCACCAAATGAAGAAGGTAATGTTGAAACTCTTAAGTCAACTTCTTTTTTCCCAATATTTATTGAGATTCTTCCATCTTGAGGTAAACGACGTTCTGAAATGTCTAGATTGGACATAATCTTTATCCTTGAAATTATCATTTGGGTAATGTTCTTTTGATACTTAAGAACCTCTTTTAAGACACCATCAACACGAAATCTTATAGTTAAGTTATTTTCAAATGGCTCTAAATGTATATCAGAAGCTCTTGCCTTGATAGCTCTTGTTATCGTTGCATTAATAAGTTTAATTATTGGACCTTTGTTTTTATCATCCAAAAGGTCATCAGAAGGTTGAATTGAGTTAGCAAGATTTTCTAAATTTAATTGATCTAAATTATCTAAGTCATAATCAGATGATTTATCTGAATAAATTTCAGTTAAAAAAGATTCAAAATCATTAATTTGATGATTTTTGGTTTCTATCTTTTCGTTGAATAAGTGTTGAATATTTGAAATTATTTTTGGATTAAGCTCACCATAATAATGAAGAGTAGATACTTTATTATTATTTACTAGAGCAATTCCATGTAATTTGCAGAATGCATAAGGAAGAACTAGTTCCATTTTAATTTTCTAATAAGGATTCTTGAAATATTTGCTTAGCCCTAATCAAGTTGAATTTCTCTTGCGATAGATCTTTAGTTGTAACTGAATCTCTAAGGATTGTTGGTCTTAAGAACACCATAAGATTTCTTTTTTGTACAGACTTTGCAGAAGATCTAAACAGTCCTCCAACAATAGGAATATCGCCAAGTAAAGGGACTTTATTAACTGATTCTTGAACATCTTCATTAATTAGACCACCTAAGACTATAATTTCCCTGTCATCAGCAAGAATTGTACTTTCTATTTCTCTTTTATTGGTTATCAAATCGGTTGAGTTAGGTAGTTGTGATCCAGCTATACTTGAGACTTCTTGTCTGATGAATAACGCTACTGAGTCAGATTCATTTATCTGAGGCTTTATTTCAAGTTTAACTCCAATTTCTTCTCTAGAAGTAGTTCTAAATGGTGTAAGGTTATTTGAACCTAATGATTCACCTGTAGTAATTGGTATTTCTTGTCCTACTAATAGTGACGCTTCCTCATTATCAAGAGCTACAACTGAGGGAGTAGAAAGAATATTTGAATCTTGATCTTCTCTTAATAGTGAGAGTAAAACAGCAAAATTATCCTCACCATTAAGTGTATTCCCTAGTCCTGCAACTAAACCTGAGGTATTTAATAATGAAGAAGTAGCATTAAAATTAGTAACAGAATCTGAATCTGAATCAGCCGCCCCCAATAAAGACAACAAATCAGGACTTTTACTATTTGGAAATCTTGTTAAAGCTATTGGTTTATCGCCCTCACTATCACCAGAGTAGATTGTATCAACACCAAGAGACCTTGCTATAGATTCAGATATTTCAACTATAATTGCCTCTACAAGAACTTGTGGTCTTCTTATATCAAGCTGAGAAACAATAGAGGTCAGTGTTCTGATGGATTGTGGACTTGATCTAATAATTATTGAGTTTGTCTCATTATGTGAAGTTATTACTGTTTTGTAATCAAGATTTTGTTCCTGATTGAATGAACCTGATACATCATTCAAAATCTTAAGAATATCCTCTGCTTTTGAGTAGTTTAGATAAATGACTTTTGTATTCTCTTCAAGCCTGTTATCAATATCTATCTTCTGTAACATTTCTATTACTTTATTGATTATATTACTTGGACCACTAAAGATTAATTTATTTGAACCCTGAAATGTAGCAACACCTAATTTATCAAGTTTATTATTTGGGTCAGATTTAAGAGAATTAATTATTCTTAGTGCTTCAATAGAGGATAAATTTTCAAGTTTAAGATCAGAAATCATTGTGTCTAATTCACTGTCTAAGTTTTTAATTATTTCTACAACTCTAATTACATTCTCAAGATCATCAGACACTAAAATTTCTCTATCATTATTTAAAGCTACAATATAAGAACGAACACCTACGAGCGGTTTAACTGCATTGACTATATCATTAGCACTTGAATAATTTACAGTCACTATTTGAGTATCAATTGAACCAGGAAGTTCATTGTTTTCATTGAAATTTTTGATACCTTCTTGAGCTGGAATTATTTTAAAAATGTCACCATCTTTTAACACACTATAGCCTTGAACTTCCATAGTCGAAACAAATACCTCCCATATAGATTCTTTATTGAGAGAGGATTCAGAATAAACTGAGATAGTGCCTTTAACTCTTGGGTCTAAAATAACTGTTTTATCAGTTAGCAATGCAATATCTTGGGCAAATGTTTTTACATCAGCATCTTTATAAAAAATATTTTGCTCTTGGCTAATCACAAAGAAAGAAATAGACAATATATAAAATATTTTTTTCATGACTTAATTAATCCTATTTTTATTAAAAGAGGTCTCTGTGCCAATTATGTCTAAAAAAGTATAGGTTTGTCCATCAAAAAAATAAGCTCTCGAACCATCAATATGAGAAAAAATAACGCTTGAGTTTATATTTTGACCCTGTTCAACTAATCGATAATCATCTCTTTCAAGAATAATTATTGTACTTTCTGGATTATTTCCCCTAATTCCGACAAGTTCAAAACCTAAATTTGATTTGTTTGCAGTACTAACGTCAATATCTCTTGATTTGAGCTCCTCAAGAGAATCATCTGAAATTATTGGTTTAGGCAATTCTTCGTTAATTTCTCCATAATTAAAGCTAAAAAAACCTTGAACATAGTAAAAAGATAATAAAAGCAATAGAAGTAAGGACATTAAAAATACCCTTAGAAGATCCCATTTATTCATTTGATAAATTTTACAATTAATGTGGAATGGTTACAAAGAAAGATGTTCCCTTAGATATTTTCGATTCAACTCTTACCTCACCATTCATCCTTGAAATTAATTGTTTCACAAGAGATAAACCTAGACCTGTTCCTTTGGTATGTGCTCTGGCTTTCGAAGTCCTATAAAATCTATTAAAAATTTTATCTAAATGTTGTTTCTCAATACCATGGCCATTATCCTCAATTCTAATTGATAACTCTTCACTATTATTAACAGCTGTTAAATTTATAAAACCTTTAGGTTTTGAATATTTAATACTGTTATTAATAAGATTTGAGAAGACTGTTCTGAAGGACTCCTTGTCAGCACTAAGAAAAATATCTTTACCAATATAGTTATTGAATGATAGCTTCTTATCTACTAATAGTGCTTGCTGGGCATCAAAAATAAGTTGAATTTCATTATTAACATTAAATTTTTCCTTTTTTAGAACTAGACCACCAAATTCGATCTTTTCCAGCTCCATCAGATCGTCAACCATTTCACTTAATCGTTCAGAGTTATCTAAAATTGATTTTAAAAACTTATTAGATACCTTCTCATCATTAATTGCTCCTGAATAAAGTGTTTCAGAGCCTGCTCTAATCACAGATATAGGAGTTTTAATTTCATGGGACACGTCTGTAACAAACTGTTTTCTAAGGTCTTCTAACTTTCTCATTGATGAAATATCATTTATAACAAGAATCAATTCATTTGTTGTTTCCATTTTGGTAGCTGTTAATAAATAATTTCTATCTTCACCTTTTACCTTAATATCAAGATTATCTTCAGATGAAATATTCTTTTTTGCTTCTTTCAAAATTTTATTTATTACAGATAATTTTTTTGACTTTATCTTTTCACCTAAAAAAAATTGATGCTTACCGAACATTTCTAAAGCTATGTCATTTGTAAATCTAACTCTAAAGTTTTTACTGAATATAATTACTCCCTGATTAATGCTATCTAAAACTGAACCAAATTGAGTTCTTTGATCCATAGCCTGATCAATTTCTGAACTTAATCGGATGGAAATATCACCTACTGCTTTAGAAAGTCCTTCAATTTGTGTATCAGATGTTAAAGAAGATTTAATTGGTTTGCCTTTAATAGCCCTTTCTGTATTCTTAAGGAGTTTAGTTAAATCCCGTCTAATATTACTTTCAACACTGTAAGTCATGATGCTTGAGGATACGATTGCTAATACAAACAATAAAATAAATGGATAAATAAAAAAATTAAAAAAAGATGTGTAAATATTAAAAGGCATTGCGACTCTTATAACACCCTCAGTCAGATCATCGCTGTTTCTTAATATAGCAAGGTAAATTAGATCTTGTCCTGTTGTTTCACTAGTTCTTGTTGCAGTACCAAATTTATTAGTTAGAGCATTTTTAATTTCAATTCTATTTTCTGGTGAATGTTTTTCTACATTAACTAGTTCATCACTTGAAACTTCAGAGTCGCCAATTACATCCCAATTTCCATCAATAATTGTCACTCTAAGTTCATTTTGCTTTGTATCTGAAACAGATAAATTATCTGCAATAAGGTCATAACTATATTCAAAATCCTGCTTGAAACTTGGTAGAAGCTGATCAATTGATTTAGCTTGCATGTAAAGTGATTCAACTAATTGAGCTCTAGAGTTGTTATAAATAAATGAAGAAAAAATTGTTGAGACAATAAAAATGATAAATATCAAAAAAGATAAGGAGAGAAGAAAAATTCTTGAAACTCTTATTTTTGGAAAAATGTTAAGCATTAATCAACATTACTGAATCTATAGCCCACACCTCTAATTGTTTGGATATAGTCTGATGTATTGCCTAATTTCTCTCTCAATCTTTTGATATGGGTATCTACAGTTCTTGTTGTAACTTCTGCACTGTATCCCCATACGTCGCCTAATAATTGTTCTCTTGTCTGAACTCTGCCCTTTCTTTTAACAAGATGTTGTAATAATTTAAATTCTAGTGCCGTTAAAACGATCTCTTTATCATTTATTTTAAGTTCATGAGCATCTAAATCTATTCTAATTGGACCAAATGTTACTAATTTATTTTCAACTAAAGACTCGCGCTGTTTTTTAAGTAAAACTTTAACTCGAAGAATAAGTTCTCTGACACTAAATGGTTTTGTAACATAGTCATCTGCGCCAAGCTCAAATCCAATAACTCTATCGATTTCTTCACCTTTCGCAGTTAGCATAATAATTGACATATCTTTAATATCATCATCTGCTCTAATAGACTTACAAACATCAAGTCCTGATATACCTGGTAACATTAAATCTAGTATCAAAACATCAGGCAAAACTTTCTTTATATTATATAAAGCTTCCTCACCATCGGGAGCTGTAGAAACCTTGAAGCCCTCATTAGAAAAATTATATTTTAATGTCTCTCTTATATCGGGTTCGTCTTCAACTATGTAAATTTTTTGGGACACTTTGCTAATTTAACTTAAAAATAATTAGGATGAAAGAAGGTTCTTCACACCAACCCTATCTAATTTTTGAGAAGCAATTCTAGGTAATGCAAAATCACTAAATTTGATTTTATCAGGAATTTTATAGTCTGCAATTTTTCCCTTGAGAAATTCTTTTACTTCATCTTGAGTGATTTTGGAAGAGCAATAAATATAGGCACCCACAATTTCACCAAACTTTTGATCTTCTATTCCGCATACACAAGATTCTATAATTTCTGGATGTTTATCAAGAGCATTTTCAACTTCTAGGCATGATATATTTTCTCCACCTCTTATTATTAACGCTTTTTTCCTATCAACTATATATAGATACCCATCTTCATCTAGGTAGCCTAGATCACCAGTTTTTAGCCAACCATTTTGAATTGTTTTATCGGTCTCTTCTTTGTTCTTGAGATATCCTTTTGTATTTGATGGCGATTTAAAAACTATCTCTCCAATTTCTCCAGTTGCTAGAAACTTCCAGTCATCATCTATTACTGATATTTCTGTTAAATCTGGAATAGATAAACCAGAACTATTAGGTCTATCAAGATAATCTTGCCCTCTATTTATTGTGCCCAATGCTGTAGTTTCAGTCATGCCCCAAGCAAATGTAAGGGGTATTTTAAATTTATTATCTAATTCTTTTACCTGATCTTCAGGCCTTGCAGCCCCACCGGCACCAATGTCTACAAGTGAACTCAAATCATCTTTACTTACATCAGGATGATTCATTAGGTCCCAAGATTGTGTTGGCACACCTGAAATATTTGTTACCTTATGATCTTTAATTAATTTTATCGCTTCGTCTGTATCCCATTTGTACATGAGAATTAATTTTCTTTTACCCAATAATGAAAGAAGAAACATACTTATTAAACCTGTTACATGGAAAAGTGGAACATTAATGATAATGGAACCATCATCTACATTAAGTAGCTGTTCGTTATGTATTTGAGCTCTCAAGGCACCAAAAGTATAAAAACCTAGTAGACCATTAATAAGAGCTAAGTGAGTTAACATCACTCCTTTTGGTAACCCAGTGCTCCCTGAAGTATAGAGTAGTACTGCTAAATCTTCGTCTTTGGATTCAGTATCAGGCCATTTTTCTGAAGATTCGGTTAGATAATCATTAAAATTATGTGTTCCCTCAATATTCTCTGAACCATTTACAACAATTTGCACTTCAAGATCTTTAACGTATTCACATCTTTTTTTATCTACAAAAATTACTTTACATTCACTGTGCTCAATTCCATAACTTAGCTCGTTTTCTTTCCACCATGAATTAAAAGGTACACATGTTGCTCCTAAACCAGTTATGCCTAAATAAGCGATAATCCATTCAGTACAGTTCTGCATGCTTATACCAACAAAATCATTGGCTTCAATACCATTCTTATGCAGTGTGTTTGCAAGGGATTTAGCTTTTGAAAGAACTTCACTTAAATTTAATTCTTTTCCATCTTCGTGAACGAATGGGAAGTCACCATGAAGCATCTGCACCAAATCATACATTTCTCTTGAGCTTTTTGGTGCATTTACAAAATGATTCATTTTGCATCCATTTATTTCTCTTTCACCTAACTCAAGCAATGGAAGATTTTTTCTTAATTCTTCAAAAGCAGCTTTTAAATTTTCTTTTGTTGTTGGAAATGTTTGGCTCATAATTTGTTAAAATCAATCAAACTTTAAACTAAGATTTATGTCTAATCAAAATTTCTTTGTAAATAAATTTTTATATTTTCTTGATAAAAATACAGATGACTTCTTTCATGACTCATTAATATACATATTTGAGCATGATCAAAACGGTGCATTGGGAATCATAATCAATAAAATAATAGATATTGGTGAAGACAAAATCTTTAGCTCATTAAATATTGAATCTTTAAAAAATAAATCGAAAAAAAATCTTTTGAATGGTGGTCCCGTTGATATCGACAAACTTTTTATAATTCATAATAGTGAGGATAAAGAGTCATTGTGCGTAAAAAACGGTTTAAACCTTACTTCAAGTATGAATGTAGTAAAAAATATCGCATCAGGTAAATTTAAAGGCAAATACAAGCTTGCTATAGGATATTGTGGATGGGACTCTGGTCAGTTAGATAAAGAGATTGCTAATAATTCCTGGTTTGTTATAGAGCATTTACCCAATTTTATCTTTGAATTAAACGCCGAGGAAATAATTCCTTATTTATCAAAAGAATTAGGATATGATTTAAGGCAAATACTAAACAGTAAAGATACAACTAAACATTGATATGACAATATTTTTATCGATATCATCTTACAAAGACCCTCTGTTAATTAATACCCTTCAATCGGCTTATAAAAATGCAAAAAATAAGGATTCCATAATTTTTGCAGTTGTTGATCAAAATGATCAAAAATTAGAGTTAGAGAATTTTGATTTTTTTCCACAATTACGATACCACTTTCTTCCAGGAGAATTTGCAAGAGGATGTGCATGGGCCAGATCTTTAGCACAAAGTCTTTATATGGGAGAGGACTATTTCTTACAAGTAGACTCTCATACCATTTTTGAGCAGGATTGGGATGAATATTTTATTTCTTATCACAAGAAATTATCTAAAAAATTTTACAAACCAGTGATAAGTTCTTATCCAAGAAATTTTGAAATTAAAGATATTGAAACTATGAAAATTAAACGACATCAGGAAGATGATAGAAATACACATGTAATGGTAATTGATGATGAAAATGTTTTTAAAGAGGGTTATTTTTCTATGAAAAAGGGTTTGTCTATAGGAGATAATGAAATTAAAAAAGGTTTTTTAATTGCTGGAGGATGTTTATTTTCAGGTGGTTCAATAGTAGAGGATATTCCCTATGATCCGTATTTATATTTTGACGGCGAGGAAGATTCTATGGCTTGGAGACTTTTTACTAATGGATACAATATTTTTCACACTCCAAATACTCCTATTTTTCATTATTATGTAGATCCATCAAATATAGTAACTAGGCCATTTCATTGGGATCAAACTGAGGAAACTAAAAGGGATACAAATTGGCATGATCTTAAACAGAGAGGAAGGAAAAGACTAAACGCAATAGTAGAAAATAACTTAGAAGGTGTTTATGCATTAGGTAAAGCAAAGAACCTCGATGATTATTCAATTTTTTCAGGTCTAGATATTAAAAACAAGCAAGTACTAGATCCAGGAAATGTATTTAATTTTAATAAACTTAAGGATTTAAAATGGAATCAAGACTCAGAAAAAACAGGGATATTTGGTTAAAAAATTTTTTAATTCTTCTTTTCTCTTTAAATCTTAAAACTGAAAATTTAACTGGTAAAACCGTAGTTGCGGATGAAACTATGGTTGTAACAAGACACTATTTAGCTTCAGAAGTAGGAAATCAAGTATTAACTAAAGGTGGAAATGCAATTGATGCAGCAGTGGCAGTTTCTTTTGCATTAGCTGTAGTTTTACCTCAAGCAGGAAATATAGGTGGTGGAGGATTTATGATTTTCTATGACAAGGAAGATGACAATATATATTCACTTGATTATAGGGAAATGGCGCCTCTTAATGCTACCGAAGATATGTTCATGATTGAAGGAAAAAGAAGTAGAGAATTAGCACTTGAATCGTATTTAAGCTCTGGCACACCGGGTACAGTGCACGGCATGTATGAAATTCATAAACAATTTGGAAAACTTACTTGGAAAGAACTTATTCAACCATCTATAACTCTGGCATCACGGGGTTTTAAGGTTACTAATGAATTAGCAGAAGCATTAAAAAGTGAAAAAGTTAAATTAGGAAAATCTACTAATACAAAGAAGATTTTTTTTAAAAATGGAGAACCTCTAAAAAAAGATGACTTACTAATACAAACTGATTTAGCTAACACTTTAAAATTAATTGCAATTCAAGGAAGCGATGGATTTTATAAAGGTGAAACAGCAAAAAAAATTGCGTTAGATATGAGCAACAATGGAGGCCTGATAACAGAAGAAGATTTAAGTGGATATTATTCTAAGTTAAGAGATCCAATAATTTTTAATTATAAAAACTTAAAAATTGCTTCCATGCCACCTCCCTCCTCTGGAGGATTATTGTTGGGTCTAATGTTGAATATGCTTGAGAATTTTGATCTGTCTGATGAGCCTAATGATGTAAAAAATATCTTAATTATTAGTGAAATAATGCAGATAGCATTTTCTTTGCGTGCAAAACATATTGGTGATGAGGATTTTTATTCAGTTCCAATTGAAAATTTTCTATCAGATGATATCGCTGCTGAACTTAGTAAAAATGTAAATACTAAGAGAACAAGCAAAAATAGTGAAATAAATAATGCGAATATAATCTTTAAAGAAAATACGACGCACTTCTCGATTATTGATAAATACGGAAATGCTGTAAGTAATACAACAACCTTAAATACAGGATTTGGTTCTGGCATAGTTATTAAAGATACAGGTATCCTTATGAATAATGAGATGGATGATTTTTCATCTGCGCCTGGCGTAGAAAACTACTTTAGTTTACTTGGTAGTGAGGCTAATAAAATTGAGCCTAAAAAAAGACCTTTAAGTTCTATGTCACCAACAATAGTTTTTGAAGATGATGAAGTAAGATTAATTACGGGAGCTCAAGGCGGTGGAAGAATAATAACTGCTGTACTGCAAATCATCATAAACTATTTTGAATATAAACTAAGCCCTGAACTCTCTGTTTCGACTAATAGATATCATCATCAATGGTTTCCTGAGAAGCTTTACTATGAAAATTTTGATGAAAAAACACTACGTGAATTGAAAAAACTTGGTTTTGAATTAGAAAAAAGAGAGCTTGAAGACTATTACAGTAATGGCATTACATCTACTATAATCATTGAAGGAGATAAGATAATAGGTATAAGTGATCCAAGATTAGATGATTACAGTTCGGCTGGTTCATCTGCAGATTAAAAATGGAAATCAATTCAACTTTCTTTTTACCTTTGGGAGCAATGTTCGTGTTGCTTATTATATTCAGGGTTATTATTTTTAATGCTTTTGTAAAATTAACCTCCAAAACAAAATCCGAGCATGATGACAGAATAGCTGAAAAACTTAAACGCCCTCTTACATTAATTCCAATTGGAATTGGTTTATATTTGCTGAATGATTCTTTGAACTTACCAGAATCAATATCCAATTATTCAACTATAACAATCCAAACATTTTTTTATGTTGTTATCTTCCTATCAATTGCGCCAATTGTTGATCCGATAAAAGATTATGTTGGAGAAAAATATAATTTTCTTTCTAATACATTAAGAAATTGGGTCTTTAGGGGTCTTAAATTTGTCATATATCTATTAGGAATAGTAAGTGTGCTTGAACTTTGGGGTATTGACGCAGCTTCAATAATAGCAGGTTTAGGACTTTTCTCGGTGGCACTAGCACTTGGAGCGCAAAACTTCTTTAAAAATTTAATTGGTGGGCTGCTTATAATTGGTGAAAAACGATTTAAGCAAGGTGACTGGATTAATGTTGAAGGTGTTGCTGAGGGCTCAGTTGAGAGAATCGATTTTCGTACAACCCTAATCAGAAGGTTTGATAAAGCTCCAATTTATGTTGCTAATTCAGTCTTAAGTGATTCTGAAATAATAAATTTTTCAGAGATGCCCTTTAGACGAATAAGGTTTCATGTCGGTTTAATTTATCAAACAACGCCTGAAAAAATTCTTGCTATAAGAAAGGATATTGAAGAATACATTGAAAAAAATAAAAATTTAGTCGATGCCAAAGATCAACCTTCAACTATTAGAGTTACGAATTTTAATGATTCAAGTATTGATATGTTGGTGAACTGTTTTACTAAATCAACGCAATGGCATGACTTCTGTATTGCAAGAGAGGAGTTGCTATTAGAGATTATTGAAATAGTTAAAAGAAATGGTTCAGACTTTGCATATCCAACACAAACAATACATTTAGAAAAAGATTAATGCTGTGATTTAAGGTACCTATTTATTGGTATCTCATCTAGTGAAAGTAATTCTATATTGTACTCTTCTCTTAAATGTTTGAGTGGAGTATTTAATACTTCGTTTGGAATATCATGATAATTCCACTTTTTTGTCATCTGACGACATCTTTTAATTACTTTAAATTTTACAGGTGCTAGTGATAAGTAGATCTTCATTATTGACCACCATCCACCATATTTACTAATGATATCGTCTATAACAATCTTATATTCGGGATCTCTATAAAAGCCCCATATGCTTGACCAGCTCCAATGCGTTCCCCAAAGTGTATAGCTATCTAGAAGACTTTCTTCTTCAATTGATGTCCCTAAGCCAAATAAAACATGAGTGTAGTCATGTTCTTTGAAGACCTTCGAGTTGGGATTATCTTTTTTTTCTGCAAGAGCTTCAAATTCCTTATTAATCGAATAAAATTCTTTAAGGCCTTCCTCTAGTGTTTGCATTGAGTCTTGTTTTTGAAAGTTGTACATAAAATTATTATATCAAATTGGAGCGACTGACGGGATTCGAACCCGTACCAAAAGCTTGGAAGGCTTTTGTGCTAGCCATTAACACCACAGTCGCATAGAGCTTTATTATAGTTATATAAGTCCCATTATAAAGAACTTTTAAAGAAACAATTGATCCCTATAGTTCACATATATCTATTAAAAGTATTAAAATTTAAATATTAAGGATATGTATGAAATTTTTTACACCGCTACTTATATTAGTCTCTAGCCTTCTTTGCTCAGAAACATTAATTCATGCTGGTAAATATATCGATGTTGTAAACGGTAAAGTCATTAGTAAGTCATCAATTGTTATTGATCAAAATGGAGTAATAAAAGAGATAACTTCTGGATATAAAAATTCTAGGGGTTATGAATATTATGACCTAAAAGATAAAACAGTAATGCCTGGTTTAATGGATATGCATGTTCATTTTGGTCAAGAGTACCTTTCTAAAGCTGATGCACCAATCAAGGTGGAAAAAGAATATAGCGCTATAGCTGCTGTAAAACATGCAAAACTAACATTAGATGGTGGTTTTACAACAGTTCGTCAGGTTGGTGATAGTGGTTTTATAGCGATATCTCTAAGAGATGCTATTGCTAAAGGTGATGCAATTGGTCCAAGAATATATACATCTGGAAAAAGTTTAGCCACAACTGGAGGTCATGCTGATCATACTAATGGAAGAGCTTTTGGTGATTACGTCTACCCTGACCCTGAAAGTGGTGTCGTAAATGGACCATATGAAGTTTTTGCTGGGGTTAGACAAAGATATAAAGATGGAGCCGATGGAATAAAAATTACAGTTACGGGTGGAGTTTTGAGCTTAGCAAAATCTGGCGATAATCCACAATTTACTCAAGAGGAGGCTAACGCAGTGGTACAGGCGGCCAAGGATTATGGATTTTGGGTTGCAGTACATGCGCATGGAGCCGAGGGTATGAAAAGAGCTATTAGAGCAGGAGTTGATTCAATTGAACATGGAACTTATATGGATGATGAAGCAATGGATCTTATGATCGAAAATGGCACATATCTTGTGCCTACAATTTCTGCTGGTGAATTTGTAGCAGATAAATCAAAAGTCGATGGTTTCTTTCCTGACATAATTAGACCAAAGGCGGCAGCAGTAGGACCACAAATAGGTGGAACTTTTGGTAAAGCGTACAGAAGAGGTGTAAAAATTGCTTTCGGAACAGATGTAGGTGTGCAAGCACATGGAACAAATTGGAAAGAATTTGTATATATGAAGCAATATGGAATGCCTGAAATGAAGACAATTATATCTGCGACCATTGAAGCTGCAAAATTACTTAGAGTAGAAGATGAATTAGGTTCTATTGAAGTAGGTAAAATTGCCGACATTATTGCTGTCTCTGGCGATCCAATAAAAGACATTACATCTATGGAAAATGTTGTCTTTGTAATGAAAGAAGGCAAAGTATATAAAAATAATTGAAAATTCTTAGAGTAATATTAGGGAATCAACTTTTTCCTATTTCCCAAATTAATTTATCAAAAGATGTGCCTATATTTATGGCTGAAGATAATGGCTTGTGCTCATATATAAAACATCATAAATCAAAAATAGCTCTGTTTTTTTCAGCAATGCGATCTTATAGAGATCAACTTAAAAATAATAGTTACAAAGTAATTTATTACGACGCAAATAATAATTTTTCAACATCTTACTTCGAGAAACTATTTGATGTAGTGAAAAGTAATAAAATTAAAAAAATTGAAATTTACGAAATCGAAGACATACCATTTGAAAAAGATTTTTTAGAGTTCTGTAAAACAAATAATATAGAAATAATTTTTCTTCCAAGTCCTATGTTTATTGATTCAAGAGGTTCATTTAAACATTTTTTAGGTGATAAGAAATTTCATTTACAAGCTAATTATTACAAACAAATGAGAAAAAAAATGAATCTACTTTTAGAGGATAATAAACCGATTGGAGGTAAATGGAGCTTTGATGAAGATAATAGAAAAAAGCTCCCTTCTGGATATGAAATACCAAAACTTCCGATTAATAAACCTTACAAAGAATTTTCTGAAATAAGTAATTTAATAAATATTAATTTTTCTAATCATCCAGGCGAATTACATTCCTGGATGCCGCATTCATATGAACAAATTGTAGAGTGGCTGGAAATATTTTTTAAAGAGAGATTTAATGAATTTGGGCATTATGAGGATGCTATTGATAAAAATGAACACTTTATTAATCATTCTGTATTAAGTAGCTCATTAAATTTAGGCCTGATTACGCCTAAAGAAGTAATCGATAAATCTATCGATTATGCAGAAAAAAATGACATTCCTCTCAATAGTCTTGAAGGATTTATAAGACAAATTATTGGATGGAGAGAATTTATAAGAGGCATTTACCAAAATTATGGTGATCAAATGGTTAAATCAAACTATTGGAATCATAAAAATAAACTTACAGCTGCTTGGTATGATGGTTCAACAGGTATTGAACCCCTAGACGAAGCTATCAAAGGGGCACAAAAATATGGCTATACACATCATATAAATAGATTAATGATACTTTCTAATATTATGAATTTATGCAATATCGATCCAAATGAGATTTATAAATGGTTTATGGAAATGTTCATAGATTCATCTGATTGGGTTATGGTGCCCAATGTTTATGGCATGGGTACATTCGCAGATGGGGGTATTTTTGCAACAAAACCATATATTTGTGGCTCAAGCTACATCCTAAGAATGTCCAATTTCAAGAAAGGAGATTGGTGCGATATTGTTGATGGTCTATATTGGAAATTTATAGAAGAAAAGAAAGATTTTTTTATTACTAATCCAAGATTATCGTTAATGATAAGAGCACTTGAAAAACTTGATCCTGATAGAAAAAAACATATTTTCGAGTGTGCCAATAACTTTATTAACAAAGCAACAAAATGATAGTCTTAAAAAATGAAGGTCTGTACTGTCCTGAAGGTGATTTTTTTATTGACCCGCTTTTACCGTGCAAGAACGCTGTTATAACTCATGCGCACGCTGATCATGCAAGACCTGGTATGAAAAATTATATTTGCACACCTGAGACTGCTGAAATTATGAAGTTGAGAATCAGCAATGACTTGCTCATTAAAGAAGTTGAATACGATAAAAGGATACAGATTAATTCAGTAAATATTACATTTATACCTGCAGGTCATGTGCTAGGTTCATCACAAATTAAAATTGATAATGGGAGCGAAGTAACAATTATCACTGGTGACTATAAAAGAGCCAACGATCAAACATGTAAAGCTTTTGAGGTCCATGAATGTGATACTTTTGTTACCGAAGCTACTTTTGCTTCACCAAATTTTAAATGGCCATGTGTAGATGCTGAAATAGATAAAATAATTGATTGGCACAAAGATAATCAACAAAAAAAAATCAACTCAGTTTTATTTTCATACTCATTAGGCAAAGCTCAAAGAATAATTAAATTGATTAAAGATAAGTACAAAATTAATTTTTATGCTCATCAATCAATAAGATCAATCAATAAAATTTACATGAAATATGGTATTCAAAATCTTGAAACAAAAACATTAAATACAAAAAAAAACATTATCGATGGAATAATAATTACTCCTCCTGGAGCGAGACGTTCAAAGCAACTTAAAAATTTTATACCCTACTCTACTGGCTTTTGTAGCGGATGGACTCTGAATAGCAAGAGAGATTTTGATAAAGGATTTACAATTTCTGACCATGCTGACTGGAACGATTTAATAAAAACAATAGAGCAAACCAAAGCAAAAAAAGTAATTATCATTCATGGTAATGGACCAATGCTGCGAAAGTATTTAAATGAAAAAGGTATTGCAGTATCTAACTTTACAAAAAATAAACATGAGGATAGTACATTTCAGCTATCATTATTTAATGGATAAGAGACCTGAAGATAAAGCTATGCAACTTACCTATTCACTTGGAATGGTTATAGCTATTGTCCTATGCATATTGATATTTTTTAGACTTTTATATTTATTTTTAAGCTGATATTAACTTTTTAAAATAATTCTGATCCACATTGCCTCCAGAAATTGTTATTAAAGTATTTTTTCCTGATACATCAATTTTTTTTGATAATACAGCGGCTAGACTAACGCATCCACTCGGCTCAGCTATTATACCAAGATCTTGATGAAGAAATTTCATCGCTTCTATAACTTCACTATCAGTAACAGATAATCCTTTTTTACAATTCTTTTTGTTAATAGGAAAAGTAATTTCACCAGGTATTTCAACTTCAAGGGCATCGCATATTGTATTATCTCTTTTTTTTAGTCTTGTTCTTGTCTTATTTTTAAGAGAAATTTCAGTATCATTACAATTAAACGGCTCGACAGGATAAATTGAAGCATCGGGGAAAAAATGTTTAATAGCAATACCAGTTCCAGCCACTAACCCTCCACCCGATGTACAGGATAACAAGATATCTAATTTTATATCTGAGGATAGAAAAAATTCAGCTACCTCAAGGCCAAAACTTCCCTGACCAGCAATAATGTCTTCATTATCGAAGGGTTTGACTAAAGGGAAATTCAATTCTTTTGCTAATTTTACTGCTATCTCTTCTCTACTTTCTATATGTCTCTTATAAAAAATAACTGTGGCACCATTTTTTTTAGTTTTTTCAATTTTATTCTTTGGCGCATCCTCAGGCATTATTATCGTAGCTTCCATATCAAATATTTGAGCAGCCTTAGAAACACCTTGTGCATGATTGCCCGAAGAAAATGCAACTACACCATTAATATTATTTTGTTTTAGTTTACTTAAAGCAGATAGAGCTCCTCTAATTTTAAATGACCCAGTAAGTTGCTTTGTTTCGTCTTTTAGAAAAATATTTGAATCAAATTTTTTATTTAGAGCTTCAGATATATGTATGGGGGTTTTTACAATATAGGGATTAATTCTTTTGTAAGCATCATTCAAATCATCAATCGATACCATATTAACAGTTTAATATATTTAATTAATTCTTATAATTAAATCATGAATTCAAAACAAGCGTTATCTACATTTGGTCGATCTGGGAATCCTATGTTTTCAGATAAAACTTTTAATGAAAAGGTAATAGACGTGTCTATACCAAAAATGACATTACAAGGAACTGTAAATAAAGTTGGAATAAGCTTACTACTAGTTCTTCTAACTGCATCGTATACATGGTCACAGTATTTCTCATTTGGACCACAAGCAATAACTGGTTTTATGCTTGGTGGAAGCATAATAGGCCTTATATTTGCACTAATCACTATCTTCAAACGTACCTGGGCGCCTATAACTGCGCCTTTATATGCTCTAGCAAAAGGTTTTGCCCTTGGTGGTATATCTGCTATGTATGAATCTCAATTTGGTGGCATCACAATACAAGCTGTTACTCTAACTTTTGCAACTATGTTTGGTCTTTTATTCGCTTACAAAACAGGAATTATTAAGCCGGATAGAAATTTTTTATTAATGGTTTTTGCAGGTACATTTGCTATTTTTGCCTTGTACCTAGTTAATTTCATAATGATGTTTTTTGGTACTTCTATAGGCTTTATTCACTCAAATGGATTATTCGGAATTGGTTTTTCATTATTAGTGGTGTGTATAGCTGCTTTGAACTTAGTTCTTGATTTTGATTACATTGAACAAGGAGCAGAAAATGGTGCACCAAAATATCTTGAATGGTACGGAGCATTTTCATTAATGGTTACTCTTATCTGGCTATATTTAGAGATACTAAGATTGCTTGCAAAACTAAGAAGCAGATAATGGAAATATTTCTTTTAATACTTTTAGTAATAATACTAATAGCCTCTTACCTGCTCTTTAATGTTAGAGCAGGTAAAAAACAAACAAATAGGGATGATAGAATTAAGTGGCGACACTAATCTTTTCTACTTCTGAGTTTGTAGCACTTTTCTACTTCGCAAGACAATCTTTCCCATCTTTCAAATAAAACATCTCCATTGGGATATTCAATAGTCTGAATAAAGGACATCTTATCTCCCATGAAATTTGGCATAAAGCTAATTTTGTTATTTAACGAATTTGAATCTGTAGAATTATTTATATATTCAACTAATGTGCCATTATCGAGCTTATAAAAACCTTGATTAAAACCTGCCTCACCTTTTTGATTGTAAAAGCTTACAAAATATGTGCCATGATAATTTCCATCTACATACCCTTCTGTATAGACCTTGATAGGCGAAGGATTTCTGATATCAAAAAATTGGCCATTCCAAGAAGATTCAACTAACTTCCAAGCGCCTGGAAGATCTTTTTTTTCCGCTCCGTGGGAAAACACAAAAATTGAAATAGTGAAAAATAAATAAATAATTTTTTTCATATATGCACCTCTTTAAATAATTTAACTTAAAAAAAATTAAAAATCAGAAAAAAGTGGAGCGAGTGACGGGGTTCGAACCCGTGACCTCAACCTTGGCAAGGTTGCGCACTACCAACTGTGCTACACTCGCTTATAGTTTTACAATTCTACTATAAAAGTATTTTCTTAAAAATATCTATTAAATCTGACTCTCAAGCATGAATATTATTTTGATAATCAATTGCTAAACAGAGTTTTTACATCATATACTTTAAACTGGAGGTTAAATTATGAAATTATTTATTTATCTACTTTTTATTTTGTTTATCTTATCCGGTTGTGTAAGTTCAGGTAATCAAACTCTTAAAACTGAATCTGAAGCATCTATAACAACAAAAATAGTTGAAAACGTAACAACTCAAGCAGAAATAAAGGCTATGTTTGGTTCTCCATATGAAACTAAATTTACAGATGGAGGTTTAGAAATTTATACATACAGACTTGATGATTTAAAGTCAGATGCAATTAATTATGTTCCTTTTGTAAACCTTTTTGCTACAAGTTATTCAGGAACAAGAAAGGAGCTTGTAGTTCTGTTTAACGAAAACGGTACTGTAAAGCGTTTCTCTATGTCTGAATCAGATGTTCAAACTAGATCAGGTCTTGTTAATTAAAAAATATGTCTGAAAAGATTTTTGGAAAACTTATCTTAGTTACAGGGGCTTTATTTTTAAGCTCCTGTGCAGGTGCTCCAGCTCAACCAATTCAGGTTGTAAAATCCAATGATTATACTCTTAGTTGCGATCAACTAAGAAGTGAACTATTTTCAATACAGCAATTTACAGATGAACTTGCCAATAAAGAGGATAATAAAAGAAAACGAAATTATGCCCTTTCAGCAGCAGGTTCATTACTTTTAGTTCCATTATTATTTATTGACCTTACGGAATCGGAAAGAGAGGAATTAAGAGCATCAAGGGCTAGACATACACATTTGTATAGAGTTGCTTCTAATAAGGAATGTGATGGTTTTTCAAGTACAACTCCAGAACAAGATTTAACAACAGCATTGAATGAACTAACTAAACTTTATGAAGATGGTGTTATTACTAAAGAAGAGTTGATGCAAAAAAGAGCCCAATTGATTGAAGAGTTTAATCTATAAATCTTTAAAAATCTTAAAAATTAAATCTATGCTTTCGTTTTAAACATGCTCGTTAATTATTGTAGAATAAAGAACTTTTGACTATAAATATAATGAAAATTTTAAAGATCTTATTATTCTTTTTATTACTTTTAAGTTTTTCAGTCTCATCAGAAAATTTCTATAGATTAGGTCTGGGTTCCTGTCATGACCAAGATATAGAAACACCAGCTTGGGAATCATTAGAAAAGGAAAATTTAGATAGTTTTTTTTTCCTTGGTGATAATGTTTATGGTGATATACCTAGCGGGGAACTAAAAAGATTAATTAATGCGTATGAGACATTTAAACAAAATAAACCTAAATGGTTTAATGAAGTTGAGATTTTCACTATTTGGGATGATCACGATTATGGTATGAATGATGGTGGTGGTGATTATAAATACAAAGCAGAATCACAAAAATTATTTAATGATTTTTGGAATATTTCACAAAATGATCCAAGAAGATATAGAGAAGGTATATATTTTAGTGAATTACGAGATATAAATAATATAAAGGTCCTCATCATTGGTCTTGATACGCGTTATTTTAGAAGTAATTTAGATAAAAAGAATGATGCGTACCTTCAAAACAAGTCAGCTGAAGCAACTATTCTAGGTAAACAACAATGGAGTTGGCTTCAGAAACAAGTAGAAGTTGAACATGATCTTCTAATTGTAGCTACATCAATACAAGTTCTTGCTACAGAGCATCGTTTTGAAAAATGGTCGAATTTTCCAAATGAAAGAGAGAAATTACTAAATTTATTGAATAGGTTAGATTCAAATGTATTGATTATTAGTGGCGATAGACATAGAAGTGGAGTTTATCAAAAGGATGAAATATATGAATTTACATCATCTTCCTTAAATGTTGGCATTTTCCCTGAAAGTGAAACTGATACATTGCTCAAAGGTAAAACATATCCAGAAAATAATTATGGAATTATTGATATTTATCCAACAAAGCTAGAAATTAGTATAAAAAATGAGAACATGTCAGTACTTGAAAATTACATAATGCCTATTAAATAATTAGCGATTCGGCTATTTGTATAGTTATAATAAGCAACTTATGAAAAAACCATCACGTGAAGAAGCAATGAAAGCAGTGACTACTCTTATAGAGTGGGCTGGTGACGATCCAAAAAGAGAAGGATTGGTTGAAACTCCAAAAAGAGTTGTTAAAGCTTATGAGGAGTTTTTTGCTGGTTATGAGCAAGATCCAGAAGAAATCCTCCAAAAAACTTTTAAAGAAGTTGAAGGATATGACGAAATGGTTCTTGTCAAAGATATAGCAGTTGAATCTCATTGTGAGCACCATATTGTACCTATATTAGGAAAAGCACACGTAGCTTATATTCCAAATAACAGAGTTGTAGGAATAAGCAAACTTGCAAGAATAGTTGATGTCTTTGGTAAAAGGCTTCAAACACAAGAAACAATGACTCAGCAAATTGCTAATACAATAGAAAACGTTTTAAAACCTAAAGGTGTTGCAGTTGTTATAGATGCATCTCATCAATGTATGAGCACAAGAGGAATACACAAAACTGAATCATCTACTGTAACAAGCTCAATGAGAGGGATTTTTAAAGAAAATCCAACTACTAGAAATGAATTTCTAAACTTTATAAGACTTCCAAAATAAAGTTGTCTAAATTAGAAATAGTATTAGCCTCATCATCTAAAATAAGGAGAGATATAATCTCAAATTATGCTGTAGATGTAATTTTTTGTGATCCTGAAATTAATGAAGAGCAACTTAAACAAGATAATCTAAATTTAAATCCAAGGTCATTAGCAGTATTATTAGCTAAATCAAAAGCACTAAGTCTTGCAAATAAATTCTCTGAAAAATTTATTTTAGGATGCGATCAGATATGTATATTTAATGACAAGATAATGAACAAACCTCTAAACGAGGATAAAGCTATATCTAATTTAAAAGAACTTTCAGATAATACTCATAATCTTTTTGGCGCATATTGTATATGTAAAGGAAATGAGATAATAATCGAGCATCAAATTGAATGTGAAATGGAAATGAGAAATTTAACTGACAATGAAATCGAAAAGTATGTTGCATTAGATAAACCCCTAGAATCATGCGGTTCATATAAATTTGAAGCAAACGGATTTAAACTATTTAAAAGTGTAGTAGGTAGTTTAGAAGCAATAAATGGCCTACCCTTTGCTGATTTAAAAGAATTAATTGATGCCAAATTATAAAATTACAAAGACATTTGGGCATGATAGTGGTTATTCATGTGCTTTTAGGCAATGGAATGCGCAGTCAAATTGTTCAATGATTCACGGGTACAGTTTAGGCTTTGAAATCAATTTAATTTCGCAAGGATTAGACGAAAATAACTGGGTTTTTAATTTTGGTGATTTTAAATTTCTAAAAAAATGGCTTAGAGATAATTTTGATCACACACTGTTAATTGCAAAAGATGATCCATTTAAAGAAAAATTTTTAGAATTAGATAATTTGGGGGTTGCAAATGTTGTAGAACTTGATGAAATAAGCTGTGAAAAATTCGCTGAAATGACTTTCAAATTCATTTTTAAACATTTTCGAAAACATGATATAGATGTTGTTATAGAATCTGTTTATGTATCAGAACACTCTGGAAATAAAGCAGGTTTTTTTGGGGATTAAATGTTAAAGATTTATAACACTCTAACGAAAAAGAAAGAATCATTTGTACCAATTGATGAAAATAACGTCAGGTATTACTCATGTGGGCCCACAGTCTATAACAATATTCATATTGGAAATGCTCGAGCTTTTGTCTGTGCTGATTTGTTAGCTAAGGTTTTAAGAGGAATATATAAAAAAGTAACATTCGTATCAAATATTACTGATATAGATGACAAAATCATTGAAGCTTCAGCAGAAGAAAAAATTTCTATTAAAGAATTATCTAAAAGATATTTTGAGCAGTATAAAAGAGACACAAAATTTTTAGGAATAGATGATCCTGATAATCAGCCCTTTGCTACTGACTTCATTAAAGAAATGATCGATTTTATTAACGTCTTAATAGATAAAGATGCTGCATATGTTGCAAATGGAAATGTATTATTTCGAGTAAAGAGCTTTAAAAATTATGGAGTTTTATCGGATAGAATCATTCAAGAACAAGATTCAGGCTCTCGTGTTGATGTAGAGACTTATAAAGAAGATCCAAATGACTTTACACTCTGGAAGCCCTCAACCAATGATGAGCCAGGATGGGATTCCCCTTGGGGATTAGGCCGCCCTGGATGGCATCTTGAGTGTTCGGTTATGTCAGAAATAGTATTAGGTGTTCCATTTGATATTCATGGAGGAGGCAACGATTTGAAGTTCCCTCATCATGATAATGAAATAGCTCAAACATGTGCATATCATAGTAATGAATCAGCAGAATCATTTGCTAAATATTGGTTTCACAACGGTTTTTTAAATTTAGATAATGAAAAAATGTCAAAATCACTAGGCAATGTTGTTTATATAGATGATTTAAAAAAGAATTTTAAAGGTAATGAAATAAGATTAGCATTATTATCTTCACACTACAGGCAGCCTATTCCATGGAGCTTGGAGCTACTAGAGCAGTCAAAAAATATTTATCAAAAACTTAATCGTGAATTTAAAAAATATAATTTAAAAGAATTAAAGTTTTATAAGGATTCAAAAGTCGGCAAAGCTTTGCTTGATGATTTAAATACTCCGTTGGCTATAAGAGAAATGCAAAGATTAGTTAGTTCTAATGATAGTTATTTAGAAGAAAATATTTCTACCTTTAAATATATATTTGAGGGTTCTGACCAAGATTTGTCTATCGATAAAAAATTATCTAATGAAATTGAAAAATTAATTGAAGAGAGAAATAATGCTAGGAATAACAACGATTATGAAAAAGCAGACAAAATAAGGGATAAACTTAGCAAAATGAATGTAAAAATAAATGATGTTAATGGAAAGACAGAGTGGGAAATATTGTAGTTAATTTACCAGATGGAAGTGGAAAAGATCTTCCAAAGGATAGTAATGGAAATGATTTAGCTGCTTTAATTGGCCCAGGATTAGCCAAAGATGCTATTGCAATGTCAGTTAATGGTGAACAAAGAGATTTATCTGATACTTTAGCTGATGGCGATAATGTATCAATTATTACTATAAAAAGTGATGAAGGCCTTGAGATCATGAGGCACACACTTGCTGCACAGGTTCTAGCACAAGCTGTAAAAAATATTTATCCAACATCAAAATTGGCAATTGGACCTACTATTGAAGATGGTTTTTATTATGATTTCCTTTTTGAAAAACCAATATCCTCTGAAGAGCTTATAGGAATAGAAGAGGAAATGAGAAAAATAATCTCAAATAAGAGCGAAATTAATAAAACTTTACATGATAAAAAAGATGCTATATCTAAATTCAGAGATTTAGACGAAGGTTTTAAAGAATCAATTATTGAGGAAGCTGAACAGAAGAAAGACTTTCAAATTTACGAACAAAAAGAGACTGGTTTTATTGATTTATGTCGTGGTCCACATCTTCCATCATTGGAATATATTGGAGAATTTAAGCTTACAAAAATTTCGGGAGCTTATTGGAAAGGTGATTCTGAAAATGAAATGCTCACAAGAATATATGGAACTGCCTGGAGAACAAAAAAGGAACTTGATTCCTACATTGAAAAAATGCATAAAGCTGAAGAGGTTGACCATAGAAAGCTCGGTAAAGAAATGGATTTATTTCACTTTCAAGAAGAAGCTCCAGGGATGGTTTTTTGGCATCCAAAAGGATGGAGCATTTATACACAATTGCAATATTACGTTAGAAAAATGCAAAAAAACGCTGGATATAGTGAAGTGAATACTCCTGAGGTAGTTGACAGAAAATTATGGGAGAAATCTGGTCACTGGGATCAATATAGAGAGAATATGTTCATAACTGAAATTGATGAAGAGCATGCCAATGAAAAACGCACTAATGCTTTAAAACCTATGAACTGCCCTAATCATGTTCAGATATATAATCAAGATATTCGCTCTTATCGTGATCTTCCTTTTAGGCTTTGTGAATTCGGTAAATGTCATAGATATGAACCATCAGGGACTATGCATGGTTTGATGCGTGTAAGAGGATTTGCTCAAGATGATGCACATATATTCTGTACAGAAGATCAAATTGAAAGTGAAACAGCAAACTTCATTGCTTTACTATCAAAAATGTACAGTGACTTAGGTTTTAATGAATTTAAAATTAAATTATCTACTAGACCTGAGAAAAGAGTTGGCAGTGATGCCAGCTGGGATAAAGCAGAAAAGGCTCTTCAAGATGCAATAGAAAAATTAGATATCGATTATGAAATTGATGAAGGTGATGGAGCTTTCTATGGCCCAAAACTTGATTTTGTCTTAACAGATGCGATCGGCAGAAAATGGCAATGTGGAACTTGGCAAGCTGATTTTAATCTTCCCGGTAGATTTGACTCAACATATGTTGGCAAGGATGGTGCAAAACATACACCTGTCTTATTACATAGAGCTGCTTTAGGGTCTTTTGAACGTTTTATTGGCATATTGCTTGAAAACTATGGTGGTAATCTTCCTTTATGGCTCTCACCTACTCAAGTTGTTCTAGCAACAATAACTGATGAAGCCAAAGTCTATGCAGATGATATAGAAAAAAAATTATTAGATCTTGGTGTCAGAGTAATATCTGATAAAAGAAATGAACAAATAAGTTATAAAGTGCGTGAACACAGCAAATCTAAATCTTCAATGATTCTTGCTCTCGGTAAAAAGGAGGTTGATGACAAAACTGTCTCTGTTCGAAGATTAGGCAGTGAAAAAACTGAAGTTAAAAAATTAGATGCATTTGTTAAGTCTCTAGCAGAGGAAATTCAAATACCATAGTTGAAATGCTAAAAATTATTAATTATTTCTTAATTATTCCCATAAAACTTTATCAAATACTTTTATCACCATTAATTGGACCAAGTTGTAGGTTTACTCCGACATGCTCTAACTATGCTATTGAAGCAATAAATAAGCATGGTCCTCTCAAAGGGCTTTGGCTAGCGATAAAAAGAATTTCTAAGTGTCATCCCTGGGGAGATTCAGGACATGATCCTGTACCTTAATCGATTTCAAACTCTATTTGTTTTCCAATTTGATGTAGTAAAAGCTCCCCATCATGCATAACTTTATTTCCTCTAATAATAGTCATAATTGGAAAACCCTTGACCTTTTTATTGTCGTATGGAGTCCAACCTGATTTTGAAGCTTGTTCTTCATTTTTAATGATATGAGTCATATTAGGATCAACAATAGTGAAATCGGCATCATTACCTTCTTTTATTTCGCATTTATTCTTTATTTTATGTACTCTAATTGGTCCATAAGCCAATAAATCGATAAGTTTTTCATATGACAATTTACCCTCTGAGACATGATTGAGCATGACGGGCAACATAGTCTGAACACCTGGTGTACCACTTGGCGTATCTGGGTAAGTACCACTTTTTTCATCAAGTGTATGTGGTGCATGATCTGATCCCAATATATCAACAGTTCCATCATTTACAGCTTTCCAGAGAGCATCTTGGTGATGTTTTTCTCTAATTGGTGGATTTTGTTGAGCTAATGTTCCTTTTTCTTCATAACAATCAGGGGCATGCATAGATAAATGATTTGGCAATACTTCAACACTAGCAACATCTTTGTTTTGTCTGAGATAATCCATTTCTTGAGCGGTTGTAATATGAAGAACATGGACAGGTCTATTATATTTTTTTGCTATTGATACAACTCTTTTTGTGGCATTAAAGCAGCTTTCCTCACTACGCCAGATGTTATGCATTTTTACATCATTGCTATCTTTTAAAATAGTTATTTTATTTTCATTCATCATAGCTTCATCTTCTGCATGTACAGCTATAACCCTTTTTCCGTTTGCAAAAATTTTGTCAATTTCTTCGTCGGTGGCTGATAACAAACTTCCTGTACTTGATCCCATGAAGATTTTTATACCGCAAACTCCTTTTAAATTTTCCCACTCAGATAAATTCGATGAGTTCTCAGCAGTGCCTCCAAAATAAAAGGCATAATCAACATATGCTGTCTCAGAAGCTCTTTTGAGTTTAAATTCCATCGCCTCAGGTGTAACAGTGAGTGGATTAGTATTTGGCATTTCAAAAATACCAACTATTCCACCTAGAGCTGCGGATTTAGTTCCTGTTTCAAGTGTTTCTTTGTGCTCACCACCAGGCTCTCTAAAATGACACTGAGTATCAATAAGACCAGGAAAGACAAAAAGATTTTTACAGTCAATAACTTTTTCAGCATTATCTAAACTGCCAAATGAAACAATTTTTCCATTTTTTACACCTACATCAGTTTCAATTCTTTTGTTTCTTAAAAATACTGTTCCTGATTTGAGTATTAGGTCTAAGTCAGACATTAATCAATTATATAGCTTCTTTGGTTTTTCTTTTATTTAAAAAGAATTTTTTTAATAGTTCTGACGATTGTTCTGCTAAGCAATGTGAAATTATTTCAGGACTTCTATAATTAGGTAAACTAAATATCTTTGGACCATTTATAACACCTCCACCCTTCTCATCTTCTGCCCCAAAATAAATTTTACTTAAGTGGACTTTTGAAATTGCGACTGCACACATTGGACATGGTTCTAAGTTAACATACATTTCACACCCATCTAGCCTTTTTGTATTTAATTTTTTTAGTGCTTTTTTTATTGCTTTTAACTCTGCATGACCAATAGGACTATTATCATTGGTTGCTTTAGCTAAAATTTCGTTTGTTTGCCCGTCTACAATGATTGCTGCAACTGGAATTTTATTTTTAGCTAAATTCTTTTTTGCTAAATCAATTGTTAATTGCATTAAATTTACTGATTCAATATTAAGCATTTGTAAGAAAGGGATTAGTTAAACGCTCATGACCTATTGTTGTATTAGGTCCATGTCCACAATAAACATCATAGTCATCATCTAAAGTTAAAAAATGTTCTTTTATTGATTTGATTAAATCTTGATGATTGCCCATAGGCAGATCTGATCTTCCAATTGAACCATTAAATAGAATATCGCCACCAATAATTTGTTTAGATTCATGATTAATAGCAACTATATGTCCAGGAGAGTGTCCAGGACAATGCAATATTTGTAATTTAAAGTTTGCAAATTCTATGGAATCATTATGTGATAGCCATTGGTCAGGAATGAAATTTTTAGCTTTTACACCGTACATTTGACCTTGAACCTCTAATGTATCAAGTAAGAATTTGTCATCCTTATGTGGGCCAATAATTTTAAGATTATACTTCTGAGCTAACTCAACTGCCGCACCTGCATGATCAATGTGACCATGCGTTATTAAAATAAATTCTGGTTTGAGATTAAGTTCTTCACTAACACTAATTAATTTTTCAGCCTCATCTCCAGGATCTACAAAAATAGATTTTTTAGTTTTATCACAGTACACAATTGGAGCATTTTGTAGATAAGGTGAGACTGGTGTGTTAATTACTATCATTAAGATCTAAATATAACCTTTTCATCATCAAACATAATGTAGGTTATATAAACAGCAATCAAACAATAAATAACAGTTGAACCTAAAGAACATGCGTATAAAAACCAATCAACACTCCCTGAAATTAAGGCATTTGTATGTAGTGCTAAATTAAAACATGGAATAAGTGACCCTACTAAATCTAAATCCATACCAGGATTAATTAAAGGCACATAAGCAGGTGCAAAGAAAACAAGAACAATATTTCCCATCAATAAAGATGCTTCTTTAGTATTTTTTGCATAAATTGAAATTGCTAGCAGTAAAGAACCCATAAAAATACTTAAAGGGATAATTAGAACAAAAATTCCCAATATAGCAACAGGATTCACAATAGCCGCTATTACATCAAAAGCATATTGAGGAATTGAGTCGGCATAAAATAAATAAATTAGTATGAGCGGAATGATAAATCCGAGCGTTGAAAATATTGCAGTAATTACAGCTGAAAGAGTAATCGAAAACATTTTTCCAATAATAATTTCTACAGTTGATATATTAGTTGAAACAAGTGTTTCCATGGTACCGCGCTCTTTCTCACCAGCACCTAGATCAATTGCTGGATACATTGAACCAGTCAAAATATATGCAATGAACATAAATGCAACGAAGGCGCCAACAAAAGTACCAGCAAACTCTTCTTCAGTAGTAAGGTCTTCCTCAATAACTTTTATAGGGTCAATGAAATCTTCATCTAAATTTAGCTCTGTTAGTCTATCTTCTCTTATTTGATTCTCATAAGTCCTAATAGAAGATTCGATTACATTTTTTGCTTGGGAAAAAGTATCTAAGTTTTTAGAATATATTGTGATTTCGCCACTTAATTTATTATTCAAATTGCCATCAAAATTACTGCTTATAGAAAGCCCTACATCAGTTACTTCAGTTTCAACATCATTAATGACGTCTGTAACACTACTTTTTGTAAAAATATTTAAACGTTCAGATTCTTCTAAGGTATTAATTAGTTTAGAATCACCAAAAACTGAGACTTTATAAGTTTTTATACTCTCTTCTTGGGCAATTGATGAGATATACCAAAATATCGCTCCGATAAGCAAAGGCGTGATAAATGTTGGAATAATAACAGTTTGTAATATTGTTTTTGTATCACGAAATAAATGCAGAATCTCTTTATTTAGTAATACTCGCCATTTACTCATCGACTAACTCCGAAAATATTTCATTAAAGTTTTTATTAGGATTAATTTTTTGAAAGGAATCGTTATCACCATCAAATACTTTTTTTCCTGATTTGATCACAACAATTTTGTCTGCAATGTCTTTAACCTCGCCCAATTGATGTGTTGAGAATATAAGTGTTTTTCCTTTGGCTTTTATATTTTTTATAAGATCTAAAATTATTGATTGACCTGTGACATCTACTCCAGTTGTTGGTTCATCTAATACAATTAAATCTGGATCATGAATTAGTGTCCTTACAATTGAGGTTTTTTGTTTCATGCCTGTACTTAAATCAGAAACTCGCTTTAAAAGATATTTTTTCATATCTAGCTGATTGAATAAGTCTTCGGCTCTAGGTTTGTATATATTCTCTGGAATTTGATTTAACTCAGCAAAAAATTTTATTGTTTCAACAACATTTAAACGATCATATAGTGATGTATTGTTTGTCATAAAACCAATTTTTGATTTAATTTTTTGCTTATCTTCTCTAACATCAATTTCATCTATAAAGGCTGTTCCTTTTGAGGGCTCCAACATACCAGCTAGCATTCTTAGAGTAGTAGTTTTGCCACATCCATTCGGACCTAATAAACTTAATACTTCTCCCTTTTTCAATGAAAAACTTAGATCATCTACTGCTGCACTATCAATTTTTTTTGCTCCAAAGATAGACTTTTCTTCAGTAGGCACTTTAAAGATTTTTGTTAGATTTTTTGCTTCGATCATTAAGTTGTAATTTTAATCAAAATTAAATAAATACTGAAATTTCATATATATCTGAGAGCTTTCAATCTCCCATGTGCCTTCAATATCTTCTTGATTAAATGTTCCACCGAAGTAGAAAATTGTTGCGGAATTTGGCTGCCATTGAAATAAAAGTTGTGTGTAACCATTATGATTGAAATCATTATATTCTTGGACCACTCTGATAAATGAATTTTTATCAAACTGATAAAGACCTCTTATTGTTGTTAAATATCCAGCAAAATAATTTTCATTTGTTAATGTATTTTCAAGCTTGTTATATCTGTAATTGTATCTAATACGTATTCTGTCATTAACTTGATAGAATCCACCGATTGTATAATTTGTTCTTTTACCTAATTCTGGTGTTGATATATTTCTTGCAATAGCATCGCCATAGTCATAATTAAATCTAATAAAGAATTTACCACTTGGATTGTACCTAACTCCTGTTCTAAAGCTATCTATGTTATGAAAAGCAAAACCTTCAAATGTTGCCTTATTTGATCTCTCTATACCCAGATCAAGATTAATTTGATTTGAAAAATCTGCATTAAAAAAAAGCTCTGCTTCCTGATCTAAGATGTTGTTATCGTAGTTTGTTAAAAGGCTTATTGAGCCACCCATGTTAGCCTTACGAATAAAATTATTTGATCGATATTGATAACTTTGGCTTAATTCGTGCGCTAGCCAATTATTTTCTGTTGTAAAACCTAAATCCGTTCTAAATTCAGGTGACTTTGTTTCAAATCTATATTTAGTTTCCCATTTCTCAGTATTTCTATTTAAATTAAACTGAGCAGCTGTTCCATCAAAACTTTCTCCATCTAATAGATAGTTATACTTATCTGATTCATTTGTTGTAGTAATTAAATCACTTATAGGCTCTTCAGTTGAGCTTTGAGCTATTTCAAAATAGGTAGAATATTTATCTGATAATAAAAACTTTCCTTTAGCTGAATATAGACGCCCAAAACCACCTTCTTCATAAGTTCTGCTTGTTGCAAGAAAGCCTAAATTCTGACCTTTTCCAAGGTTGTAGTTGTAACTAAAAATATTTGAATTACTTTCTCCCAATAATGCACTATAGGATCTTTGTTCACCTGGTACTATTAGCGGAGTATTTCTATCTTTAGCATCAAGAAAAAAGTAGCTATGCTTCTCTCCTCTATTGAAGAATTTAATAGCATACTCTGGATCATTAATAGCTCTTGTATATACTGCGTCAAGTCGTGAACTTAAATAATCTTTGCCTTCATTAAAGAAAATTCTTCTTTCTTCAAACTGTAAAGCTGTAGTTTGATTAATATCTATTTTTGTCTCATCTGCTTCAATTTGTGAAAAGTCTGGATTCAATGTGAATTCAAAATTGCTTCCAAAGATCTCAAAATCACCGCCAAGAGAAACTTCTGAATTAATAGATTCAGACTTTAAATTTCCTTCACTATCTCGATTTGATAAAGAATTTGCTGTGAAAGATGGTATTAAGCGTCTTTTTTGTTTTTTCTCTATATTAAATAAATTATAAGTAATATTAGACTGGCAAATTGAACAACCAGCGCCTGCAATTACAGGATGTGACAAATATCTAGATTCTTGAGCACGATTATATAGTTTTCTAAAAAACATTAATTTCCATTCCTGCTTCTCTACTTCTGGAAATATGAGTGATGAAAAAGGTATTTTCATTTCAACTTCGTAACCAAAGTCTGTCAGTCTACCTTCACCTTCAAATTCAACATTATATGAACTATCAGGTTCACCATTTCCTATTCTCTTGAAATCATGGATGCTTCCAAGAGGGTTTACTCCAAACCCAATGTAATATCTGCCATCTCCATAAGTATCTATGCCTACAATTGTTATATCGTTTGACCATCTAACGCTATCCCTTGATCTTACTTGGGCCCTAATGTAATCCTTATTTCCGTAAGCCTTAAATGCAACATATAAGTAAGAATCGTCATGCTTTACAAAAGCTTCTGTCTTGTGTTCCGCTGGACCGTTATAACTAGGTTCTATTTCGTAATCTAAAGTGTATTTTTCAGAATTTTGCCACTCTGTTGCATCAACTATTCCATCAAGTTTTATTTGTGAATACAAATTTAATGAAAATAGTATAAGAACAATAAATCTGGCCATTTTCAAACTGTGAAATTTAATGAAAGTAAGTATATAAGAAAAAAGTTAATTAATACGATTTTTGTTTATTTGATCAATTGATGCATTAACAAACTTTTTATCTTCATCGCTTGATATATCTTCCAATAATTTATTAGCATCATCCAAATATTTATCTGCATCTGGCCAAGGACCTTTTTCGTTAAATCGCGTTACAACTAAATTTCTACAATGAATTAAATAATCCTGGGGTGCAGTATCTGGAAATTCTTGTGCACATATACGTTTTGCAAATTGTATATACCTATCGTCATCAAGTGAGTTAATAATCTTAATTTTTTCATCTAAATTAGATTCATCATGAAATTTGTTAAAAATATCAATATCTTTTTTTGTTAAAAAGCCCCCACTATAAAGGCTTTGTTCAGGAATATCCGTAGGTTTACTTTCATATGTTTTATTGTTGAAAATATCTAGAACCTTATCTAAGAAATTTTTATTTTCTTTAATTATGTCTCTGTTTTTTCTATATAAATCAAGATTTTCTATTTTCACATTGTCTTTATTCAAAGTTTCTAATGATATTAAAGAGTTAGATCTTGAAACATTTATTTTTTTAAATGGTAATGTTTTTTTTGAATTAATTAAGTGCTCAAGCTCTGAATAAGATAAGTCAAAATAATCAATGGGATCGAAATTTAAATTGAAGCTTACTAGCAATTGATTAGATATATTTGCAGAACTGAAAACATAAACAGGATTATTATTACCATATCTAGTGCAGTCAAAATGAATTTCATTACTTGTTAGATGTTCAATTTTCTTTATTTTGTTTGTTGTTAAAATTATTTCTTCAAAATAATTTGGCACATTTTTTTTTATTTGTTTAATCAATTCATATAAGAATATACAATCTGCATAAGCATCATGCGCATCTGTTGTGTCGATACCATAGCTTTTTGCAATATTCTCAAGCTTAAAACTGACCTTTTTATCTATATAAGGTAAGTCGAAATCATTCTTATAAAATATTGCTAGGGGAAAAAGTTTTGGCAGTACATCAAGGCGTGATCTTGGCTCTCTACTTGTAAAATACGGATCAATTAAATTCCAAAAAAATTGTCGACGCATAACTTCCTCGTCAAACATATCGCCGTTGTATGAGATGAATATACTATCTGAAAAGTCTGTCCATGATTTCCATTTTTCCCATGTAGATTTTATTAATTGATAATGGGTAATTTCATTATCGAATGCATCAATTTTTTTATTTGTAAGTAATGCTCCAGGTGAAAATAATGACCATGGTAATGGAGAGCATGAAAAGTTGAATGAATCTTTTTTATTTAAATCTTGATCGTAAAGTATTGAAGCAATTTGAATGACCTGATTAAAGTCTTTTTCAGGACCACTCATATTAGTAGTTGTTTCAGTATCGTAAACGACTAAATTAGGCATCTACTTTTTCTTTAAGCTCGTAAAAACCTCCCACAAGCAATCCATTCAGGGTAATTACAGGAACAGTCTTCATGTTTGGCGCAACATTTCTCATTTCATCAAAATTCTCAGCTGATTCATCAATATATACTTCTTCAAATGGAAGGTTATTTGCTGCAAGTAAAGATTTTGCTCTTATACAGTATCCACAAGATTTGGTGGAATAAATCTTATACATCAGAAATCTCCAGGCTTTTCAATAATTTCCTTTTCATTGATAATTTCGACATTTGGATCAGGAACTGGATTTTTCTTTGGCATTCTTGAAGCAGATCTATGACAGATGAATAGCTCTTCACCTTGATAAATATCGATAGTTACATAATCGCACATCTGTTCAAGCTCATTTAATTTTTTATCTCTCTGCACTTCTCTCTCTGATTTCTCTTTATTTAATTCTGTAGTAGCGCAACTTGAAGTAATGATTAGTGTAATGATTAAAGTTAGAATGTTATTTTTACTCATATATGAATTATAAAATACTTACAATCGACCAGGGAACAACTAGTTCAAGATCAATTACATATGATATTAATGGGGGCACAATTGAATCTAGTCAATATGAATATCCATTAATTTACCCTGAAGATGGTTGGGTAGAGATAGATCCACGAGTATTAATTGATTCAGTTACAAAATCCTTAAATGATATTGATAAGAACGATATTGAATTGATATCTATCACAAATCAAAGAGAGACTACTATTGTATGGGAAAAACAATCTGGTAAACCAATTTATAACGCGATTGTATGGCAGGATAGGAGAACATCACAATATTGCGAAAGCATAAGAACAGATAATCTTGAAAAGAATATACAAGACAAAACTGGACTTATCTTAGATCCATATTTTTCAGCAACAAAAATTAAATGGATTCTTGAGAATGTTAGTGGAGCAAAAGAAAAAGCTGCTAATGGTGAGCTATGTTTTGGCACTGTCGATACATATTTGATGTACAAACTTTCTGAGGGGAAAATTTTTAAAACAGATATCACTAATGCGTCAAGAACAATGCTATTTAATATAAATACTCTTTCTTGGGATGCAGATTTATTAGATATTTTTGGAATAGATAAATCACTTCTTCCAGAAGTTGTCATGTCAGATTCTTCTTTTGGCCGTATTGAGAAAATTAATAATGCTGAAATTCATGGTGTACTTGGAGATCAGCAAGCTGCATTATTTGGTCAAGGATGTTTTGAAGAAGGAGACTCAAAAAGTACTTATGGAACAGGGTGTTTCTTAATGTCTAATATCGGCAAAAAACCAGTTCTATCACAAGAGAAATTGCTTACTACAGTAGGTTTTAGTTTTGGTGGAGATGTATATTATGCAATGGAAGGAAGTATTTACTCTGCAGGTACAGTAGTTCAATACTTAAGAGACAACCTTGATTTTTTTGACAAAAGTCCTGAATCAGAGAAATTTCTAAGAACAAATGGTAATAGTAATGGAGTCATATTTATACCAGCTTTTACCGGACTTGGTGCACCGTACTGGAATTCAGAAATAAGAGCCTCTTTTTATGGAATAACTAGAGACAGTAGCAAGGAAGATTTAATTAATGCAGCTTTTAAATCAATTTCATTTCAATCAAAAGAAATACTTAATTGTTTTGAAAAATCTGGAATTAATATAAATATCTTAAATGTTGATGGAGGAATGGTGGAAAATAAGAAATTTGTTCAACAATTAGCTACTCTTCTCAATAAAAATGTAAATGTTCCTGATAATAAAGAGTCTACTGCATTTGGCGTCGCTGCATTAGCTGGTATTTCTAAAGATGTTATGGATAAAAATGTAATTCTTGAACAAAAAAGAGATGTTGTAAAACCCATAACCAGTGAAAATGATGATTTAGAGAATAGTTACGCAGAATGGAAAAATTATCTCGATAAAATTTTATCCTAACCAGCGGCTGGTTGATGCAGCATATTTTTCCCAGTCTTTGCCAAATTTCTCTTTTAATTTGACTTCTTCATGAGGAATCCAAGTTTTATGTATGATTAATACAAATATTACTGGTATTACTAATGCTGATAATGACTGCATAAAACAAGCTGATGAAATTAATATTCCAGCCATTCCAAGATAAATAGGATTTCTTGAGAATGAAAAAGGACCAGAAGTAACTAATTTTTCAGGTTGGCCATCAGGAATTATTGTTGTTTCATTTTTGAAAAGCTCTCTTGCTGCTAAAGCGATACAACCAATTGATCCAACTAGCAAAAGAAATCCAAATAGAAGACTGAGATCAACAGTTAATGGCAACAAATTGAATAATAAAATTTGAATAATTAAACAACCAAGAGTTATTACTGGTGGAAAAGTTAATTTCATAAATGAAGTCTACAATTTTTTTAAAGAAAAAAAACCCCTCAGGTTAGTGAGGGGCGAAGTAGTGAAAGCTCTTTCAGGAATGTAATATAAGGGATCAGAAAGCGACTTTCACTTCATGAGAGACTAATTCTGAGAGTGCAGGCAAGCATGACGGGCACATTGTATTGATCATATTAATGCAAGGGTGAATATGATTCATTATGTCAACTGACCTCAGCTTGCCATCCACTATCTATCAAACTCTAAAAAGTATACCTAAGTGATAGTCTCGCATTTTGTGGCTCTCCTACAGATGCTTGATGAGAACTATGTGAGTGTGGAAAATAAAGTTCATCTCTCACATTTTCAACATTCACTTGAAGAGTTAAATCTGATGAAACATCATAGTAAGCCCCAAAATCAACTCTTGTATACTCTGGTAAGTATCTGCTGGTGTTATTGTTACTTATATATGATTTACCTTGATCAGTGAATCCAAGTGCCCAACCAAACTTATCATTAACTCTGTATTGAGCAAATACGGATAAAGTATTTTTCGGAATTTCTCTAGGTTCACCACCAGTGCTTGTTTCACCGTCCATTTGAGCATAGGCAACCGCAATATTTAGATTGTCATTTACCTGTCCCTTTAGTTCAAGTTCGACTCCATCAACCTGTAAGCCGACTATCTCAGCAGATTCACCATCGGATGTTCTTGTAGCAATTGTTTGCTCACTATCAAACATGCTTACAGTGAAACTTAAATCTTTTGAAATAGCCCATTTCATACCAAATTCAGTATTTTCAAATACATCTGGATCTAAAGCAGCTGCACTTGCTGTAAGTTTTTTGTATTGCTCACCTGATCTTGGTAAGAAACTTTGACTCATGCTGTAGTAAATAGATACTTCGTCTCTTGGCTTAAATACGATACCAGCTCTTGGAGAAAATTCTTCATCCTCTCTTGATTGCGATGAACCTGCTTTTAAATCATCAACAGTGATATCAAATGTGTCCATTCGTCCACCCAACATTAAAAGTAGTTTATCGCTTACAGCAATTTGGTCCTGAATATAAAAGGATGAAACAGCTATATCTGACTCAGTTCTACTTTTTAATTTTGTTGCAAAATCAAATGCTGTAGCAACACCTAAATTAGTAATTGAGAAATCAAGAGGTCTAGTCACAATAAAGCTCTCTTTATCTGACCCGCTAGTTATCCAGTAACTGTCATATCTGGTATTTTTATTTTGTGTATCAATTACTTCTGTACCCACTAAGAGAGTATGCTTCATTCCACCAAAATCTAATTCACTTACTAGATTGGCAGACATCATGAAGTTATCTCTTTCAGTTGGATCGTAGTAACCATCCATAGTTACAACATTAGTTGTAGAGTCATATGCAGCAGCATAAAGGTTTTGATACATCTTTTCATAATCACTGGATAATACTGAGATATTTAATTTGCTAGTGTCAGAAAGCATATGGCTGATATTTGCTCTCATAATATTTGCTGTTAATGTTTGTAAATTTTGATCTTCATCACCAAATACAATTTTTTCAAATCTCTCAACAGGTTCACCATCAGCAGTAGGTATTCCTCTATCAATAAATCTTTCATGATCTGCATATTCATAAGATAGATCTAGTGTAGTTTTATCACTTACTAGGACTTTAAGGGTTGGGTTAAAACCAACTCTTTCGCCATAGTAAAAATCTCTGTGATTAGCTAAATCATCGGTGTGAAAATTAATTCTCAGTGCAGAATTATTGCCTGTTGCCATGTTGTAGTCACCCGCAACATCAAATGCACCAAATGAATCAAAGCCTGCATCTACTGAACCGAAAACTTCTCCAACAGTTGCCTTTTTTGTTACTCTGTTGATAATTCCACTTGTTCCACCTCTACCGAATAAAAGTGCATTAGGGCCTCTAAGTATTTCTACTTGTTCAAGGTTATATAGAGAACGATAATATTGAACATCATCTCTCATACCGTCTAAATAAAAGTCAGCAGTAGATCTTACCCCACGAAAAACAACGGCATCTCTGTGCCCTTCTCCCTGTGAAGTATTCACTCCAGGAGTATATCTAACGATATCTCCAATTTGTCTAAAACCCTGTTTACGGATGTCTTCGTCTGTAACAATTGTTACTGTTTGAGGAACATTAATAACAGGTACAGGTGTTTTTAAAGCGTTTACTTGATCAGAATAAAGAACTTTACCTTTAACAACAATCTCTTCTACTTCATCATCAGAATCGGATTGCGCTACTATTGATGTAGCAAGCAGTAAAAATAGAATTTTACTTAAATCTTTCATAATATTTCATGTCGTGAATGATTCTCAAAATGTAAATGAGAATGATTCTCGTTTAGTATATGTTCATTAAAATAGAAAGCAAGGATTTTTTTTATAAATATCTGATATAGTTAATTGATGAAATCTAATATAGATTTTGAACTCTCAGATGTAAGTAGTTTTTTATCCAATGTTGAACCACTTAAAGAAATAGTTACTAATTGTGAAAAAATAAAATTAGTTCATAACATTTCATCAAATCTTCCTAAGTTAATGCTAACTAATCAGATTCGTCCTGCTATTGATAGATTGTCTGAAGAGTCACTTTTGATGAACTTTAATGAATTAAATGAGAGAGAATTAAGACTTCTTAATGTTCAATTTTCTTTTATTGGCCATGCTTACATATACGGAGGCTCATCTCCCCTTTCTAAACTTCCAGCATCATTAGCTAAACCTTGGGTAGAGATTTCTCATAAACTTGGTCGTCCAGCTGTACTTAGCTATGCAAGTTATTGTCTAGATAATTGGTTTAAAATTAATGAGGATGATCCAATTTCTTTGGATAATGTTGCTCTTATACATAATTTTCTAGGTGGAATTGATGAAGATTGGTTTGTAACTATTCATGTTTGTATTGAACATGCTGCAAGAGGTGCAATTAAATCAGCAGTTCAAATTTCAAAATTATTTCAAGAAGATAACGTTTCTAAAAAAGAAATTTATGAAAATCTAAATCAGCTAAAAAATTCCTTCATTGAAATAAATCATATCTTTAGAAAAATGCCTGAAAAATGTGATCCTTATATCTACTATCACAGAGTAAGGCCATATATTTTTGGCTGGAAAAATAATCCTGATTTAAAGAATGGAGTGATATACGAAGGTTGTTTTGAAGACAAACCACAATTTTATAGAGGTGAAACTGGAGCACAAAGCTCCATAGTTCCAACCATGGATGCTTTGTTTAATGTCTCTCATGAAAAGGATGAATTGCGTGATTATCTTGATGAGATGCGTGGATACATGCCTCCAGCACACAGACAACTTATTGAGTACGTTGAGAAATACAGTAATCTAAAAAGTTTTATTAAAGACAATAAACATATCGAAGATCTCTATAATGAATCACTTATTGAAATAAGCGCTTTTAGAACACAACATTTACAGTACGCAGCTGACTACATACATAAACAAAATACTAAATCAACATTATTTGGTTCAGGTGGTTCAGTTGTAAGAGGAACGGGCGGAACTCCATTTATGAAATACCTGAAAAAGCACAAAGATGAGACTGATAAAACTAAATTAGATTCTAATAAGCAACAATAATGAAACAATATAATATTAATTTATTGATTAATGTAAATTTGTGTTTATATCTAGGTGATGTCTAAACTAATAAAAAATACATTTACTGCGTTATCTATTGTACTTCTTGCTGCTTGCGGAGGCGGAGGAGGCGGCGGAGGCGGCGGAATGAGTGGCGGCGGCGGCTATGGTCCCTCTCCAACACCTGCACCAACACCTGCACCAACACCTGCACCTACACCTGCACCTACACCTGCACCTACACCTGCACCAACACCGGCACCGGCTCCGGCACCAGATGTAGCGGTAACAAGCATAAATGCAAACTTAACAACCGGTGGCAATACAGAGATTATTCAAATGTCCGGTAATACTACAGAATCTGCTTCTGCTGATACTCGTACCGTTTATGTATATTTCTTTGACTCACCAGGTATTAAAAACAGCACCACTTGGACTGATGGTTATGAATTTGCTACAACAAAAGATACAAACTCTTTTAGTGTTGCTTCTGGAATTTCAGCTACGTTCGGCAAAAATAATAATCATGTTACTTCTAATGATCACCAACTGTATCAATACAATATGGATATGACCTCCTCTGATTATTTAGCTCATGATGCATCAAACCTCGTATCTGCTGTTGGTTTGGATGGAAAGCCTGTAAAGGAAACAACCTTTAAAGTTACCTCTACAAGTTCGCCAGATAAATATTATATAGATGGCATGTTGGCGCCAAGCTTAACATTAGAGAGAGGGAAAACTTATAGGTTTGACTTAGGGGATTCTACAAATAGTACTCATCCGTTTAGGATATCTACTACCAAAGATGGCACACATGGCGGTGGAACTACTTACACAAGAGATAACTACGTAACAAGAGAAGCTGGTAGAACTTATGATACTAATATGGGACCAAATACCATTCTAGAATTAATAATCGACTCTGAAACACCAGATACACTTTACTACTACTGTACGGTTCATCCAAATATGGCAAATGATGCGGTAATTAATATTGTTGACGCTGGTCAAGGTGGAAGTACTTATAACTAATTCTTAACGATAATAGTTATTTCTTTCGATATTAACGGTTTTTCATGGGGAATATGCAGATAGTTCCCCATCAAGAGCCTTATCTTATGTTCACCAGGGCTTAATGTAAGTAAAGTTTCGGTTTGCCCACCTCCAAAATGAAGATGATTTGCATCAGCTGGAATAGGTTTATTAAGATCAGGTAGCTCTACATCAATAAGAAGATGATGATGACCCGTGCTGTTAATATCGTATCCTGCCGGAGCAACGCCAAAATCTTTTAATCCAAACTTAACTACAAAAGTTTTTTCAACAACTTGGCCATCTTTTGGCTCAATAAAATAAAGTTCAGAACTCAAAACTACATTAGCAAGTAAATAAACAAAAAATATAACTTTTTTCAAAATGACTCCTTCAATAAATGTTCACCTATTAAAAATCTCTTGATTCCGTAATCAAGATATTTATTTATATCATCATTTGATGAAAAACCTGATTCTGCAATAATATTATAGTCCTTTAATAGACTTTTGTTTTTTTTAAATACATCTAAACAATGTAAAACATTTGTTTCCAAAGACATTAAGTTTCTATTATTAATTCCGACATTTTTTATATTCAAATTAATTATTTTTCCTAACTCCTCTAATCTATGAAACTCAACCAATACATCTATTTCAACACTCTCTGCAGTTTTCACAAGAGATTGAAGTTGCTCAAAACTTAAATATTCAGAAATTAAAAGGATGCAATCAGCACCGCATGATTTTGCTTCAAATATTTGCCATTCATCATAAATAAAATCTTTTTGAAGAATTGGCATATTAAGTTCTTTCTTAACTTTAGTTAGTTCTGCGTTAGATCCCTGAAAAAATTCCTCTTCTGTTAGAATTGATAAATTCCTGTAACCTTTAGTTTTGTATTTACTACATATAGCTAAAGGATCATAACTATCAACTATCAAGCCTGCTGATGGAGAACTTTTCTTACATTCTGCAATAATCTTAACTTGATCATTATTGTTATTTAAAACCTCAAAAAAGTTATGGGCTGGAATAAGATTATTTGCTATTTCATTTTCTAATTGATCAATTGATTTAAGTTTTTTTTTCTTTTCAATAGATCTAATTTTTTTTTCGAAAATTTGCTTTAATACCGACATTTTATTGATTAGTAAACTTTGCGTATTTATTTAGAAGTAATAATGCTTTTCCTGAATGTAAAACATTAATTGCATTACCTATACCATCTGAAAGATTATTATTGATTCCTAGAGTATACAAAGCGGCACCTGCATTTAATGCAACCATATTAAACCCACTTCCTCTTTTACCATTTAAGACATCAAGTCCAAATACATAGGCTTCCTCAATTGTATTTACTTGAATGTCATTAAGATTAGCTAATTCCATATTAAATTCTTCAGGGTCTAAGACAAATTGATTTATTTCACCATTTTTCAACTCATGAACGTATGTTTTACTACATATAGATATTTCATCTACTCCATCTTCAGCTGTAACTACCATCGCTCTTTCAAGCTTCCTTTTTTTTAAAATATTGATAATGTCTTCATTTAATTTTTTGTCTGATGTGCCAATTATCTGAAATTTTGGATTACCAGGGTGTGCCAGAGGACCCGCTACATTAAAAGCAGTTCTTTTATTAATTTGCTTTCTAGCATTAGCCACATGTTTTAATGAACTATGAAAGCTTGGAGCGAACAAAAAGGCAAAATTGAAAATTTCAAAAGCTTCTTTAGCAAGTTCAGTGGAATGATTTAAATTAATGCCAGCTCTTTGAAGAAAATCTGCACTACCTGATTTACTCGTTACAGATTTATTTCCATGCTTTAAAACCTTCCCACCAGCTGTTGCTACAACCAAAGCACTTAAAGTTGAGCAATTAAAAATATTTAACCCAGAACCTCCTGTTCCACAAGTATCAATATAATCATTTGTTCCAATTTCTAATGAACTTGATTTATCTCTAAGTGTAGATGTTAGGGGTTCTAAGATTTTCTGATTGATTCCGTATTCACTCATTTCATTTAATGATTCAATTACTTCATCATCACTGCAATCTCCACTTAATAGGTGGTGAAAATAGAATTTTAACTCATCGAAGTTATCTGCCTGTGCGTCTAAAAGAGCCTTAAATTTACTGCTCATTCACTATCTCTAAAAAGTTAGCGATTATTTTATTTCCCTGTTCAGAAAAAATTGATTCCGGATGGAACTGAACGCCAAACAAATTATACTTATTGTGTTTTATTGCCATTATTATCTCTTCACTATTTTCTTGAACTGAAGCAATAATTTCAAAATCTTTATGCAAAGTAGAGCTATCTATAATAAGGCTATGATAACGCATCACATGATATGGCACTTTTAATCCCTTAAATATGGTTTGCTTATTATGAGAGATCATTGATGTTTTTCCATGCATGATACTTTTTGCTCCAATAATTTTTGAATTGAATGAGTAACCTATACATTGATGGCCTAAACAAATACCTAATATTGGTTTTACTTTATAAAAATATTTAATTAAATCGTTACATATTCCCGCATTGGATGGATTTGATGGACCTGGACCTAAAACAAATGCATCATAATTACTGAGATCCAATTCATCAACTGAAGTTTGATCATTTCTGATGACCTCAACCAATACATCTTGTGTTTTTAATAAATGTTCAACGTTATAAGTAAAAGAATCGTAGTTATCAATTAAACAGACTTTCATTCGTATTTTAATGCCTCCAAGAAAACATTTAATTTAGCAACTGTTTCATTCCATTCATTTTGTGGTTCCGAGTCAAACACAATTCCAGCCCCTACCCCTACTTTAACTTCATCTTTCTTATGTAGCGCTGTTCTTATGATTATTGCAGTATCAAGAGATTTGTTATATCCGATGTAACCTACACAACCGCCATAAATTCCTCTAGCTCTATTTTCTAGTTCAGAGAGTATTTCCATAGCCCTTATTTTTGGTGCACCACTCAGAGTCCCTGCAGGAAGAGCTGCTTTTAAACAATCGATAGGAGTGGCATTTTCTTTAATTTGTCCAATTACGTTTGATGTCATATGCATCACGTGCGAATATTTTTCAACAATCATCATCTCATCTACAGATACAGTGGAAGGATTAGAAACTTTTGAAACATCATTTCTTGCTAGATCAACTAACATCATATGCTCAGCTTTCTCTTTATCATCACCAATTAAATCAATTTTATTTTGCAAATCTTCTGATTCATCAATTCCTCTTTTGCGTGTTCCAGCTATAGGTCTAATAGTTACCTTATCTTGAAAATTTTGAACAAGTATTTCAGGAGACGATCCAATTAAATTTAAATCGCCAAAGTTCATATAAAACATATAAGGTGAAGGATTAATTAATCTCAAAGCTCTATATAAAGTGAACGGGTTAAAATTTCCTTTAAATGACACTTCCCTTGATAAAACAGCTTGCATAATTTCGCCATCATTAATAAGTGATTTGATTTTATTTACATAAGATTTAAAAGTTTTTTCATCAGGATTAGTTGTGCTTACTAATTCTTTATCAACTCTATTAATATTTTGTGATATTGATGGTTGAAGGCTATAAATTGCACTTTTAATTTCTTTAATTCTACGCTTAGCACTTTGATAACCATCATTAGTTTTTTGTTCTGTTGTTACTATTATGTAAAAAGTGCCTTTGAAGTTATCAAAAACAATTATTTCATTACATTGGCAAATTGATATAAAGGGTATATCCGGAGAATGGAGATTTAATTTTGGCTCAATAAAATTAAATGATTCATAAGAAAAGTAGCCAATTAAACCACCTAAAAAATTGGGCAGTCCTTTTATAGTTGGAGCATTGAATTCATTGATTAGATTGTCTAGATATTTGAATGGATCAGGAACCCTTCTCCTTTCGGTTTTTTCTTTTGTAATAATTTCAACTTCATTATTAAAAAAGTTATATCTCTTCAAACTTTGCAGAGACATTATAGAATAGCGTCCTTTAACTTCATGGGATTTAGCAGATTCAAATAAAAATGTATTTTTTAAATTAAAATAATTTGAAAATACATATAAAGGACTTATCAAATCTGCAACAAATTCTTCATATACTGGAATTTGTGCATATCCATCTGAGACATATTTATCAAACTCTTCTTTAGTCATTTTTTAATTCATTAATTATGGGTTTTATTGAATTGCAGATTTCTCTAAGAGGATCTGAAGATAGGAACTTTTCAATTAAAAAGCTTCCGACAACAATGCCATCAGTATATTCTTTAAATCTTCTAACTTGATCTGGCTTTCTTATACCAAATCCCGTAATCATTGGGGTGTCAGTAATTGTTCTTATATTCTTTAATTTTAGTATTACCTCACTAAAATCTATATTATTGAGTCCTGTAACACCTCGTTGAGTAATGTAATAAATTAATGAGGGATCATTTTTAATAGACTCACTGATTGTTTTATTTTTTGATGTTGGAGCAATAAGTTGAATAAACTCTAGATTATTTCTTTTATAGCATTCAAGGATCTCTTTTTCCTGATAAGGCAGATCAACAACCAATATTCCATCAAAATTTGCTAATTCAAGATTTTTAGAGAAATCCTCTGGAGAAGGATTTATAAATGAGTTTGTATAACCCATTGCAATAATGGGAGTATTAGATTTGTCTTTAAATTTTCTGGTAATCTTAAAAAGATCATCATAATTAAAGCCATTCTCAAGTGATTTATGGTGGGCATATTCAATAGTTTTTCCTTCAGCAATAGGATCGGAGAATGGTATACCAATTTCAATCATATCTGAACCTAAATCATCAAGCAGATACAGAGCTTCTTCAAATACTTTATTGTTAGGATATCCAGCGACTAGATAAGGTATAAACCCAGTCTTATTATTTTTTTGAAAGTTTTTAAATACATCAACTATCATTGTTCATTACCGAATATAAATCTTTATCTCCACGACCTGACATGTTTACTACAACGTTTAATGTTTTTCCTAAATCTTTTATTTTTTCCAGATAAGCAAGAGAGTGAGCAGTTTCAAGTGCAGGTATAATACCCTCTAGTCTTGATACTTTATAAAATGCTTCTAAGGCTTCTTTATCATAAATTTTTACATATTCTGCCCTTTTTATATCTGCTAAATATGCATGTTCAGGTCCAACTCCCGGATAATCTAAGCCAGCAGAGATAGAAGTTGTTTCTTTAATTTCGCCTGTTGATGATTGAAGTATTTTTGTTTTTGCTCCGTGTAATACTCCAATAGAACCATCCGTTATTGATGCACTGCCTATTTCTTTATTGTTTTTTCCACCAGCTTCAACGCCAACTAAACGTACCTCTTTATTTTCTATAAACGGATAAAAAACACCCATTGCATTAGATCCACCCCCAACACATGCAATAATCATATCCGGAAGCTTTTTTATTTTTTTTATGAATTGATTTTTAAGCTCAACACCTGCTATTGAATTAAAGTCTCTTACTATTGTTGGGTAGGGATGAGGTCCGGTTACACTACCGATAATATAATGAGTTGAATCTACATTAGTAACCCAATCTCTTATAGATTCATTAAGAGCATCTTTTAATGTTGCTGTACCAGATGACACAGGGATAACTTCTGCACCTAAGGTTTTTATTTTAAAAACATTTAATTCTTGTCTCTCTATATCTGTTTCGCCCATATAGATGACACAATCTAAATTTAACTTTGCACAAATAGTTGCTGTTGCAACCCCATGCTGTCCGGCACCAGTCTCAGCAATAATTCTTTTTTTACCTAATTTTTTTGCCAATAATGCTTGCCCAACTGTGTTATTTATTTTGTGTGCCCCAGTATGATTAAGGTCTTCTCTTTTAAACCAAACTTTTGGACCGCCCAAATTATTTGTTAAAGTTTCGGCAAAATATAATGGAGACGGCCTTCCTACATAATCTGCGTATATATTCTTTAGATCCTCTTTAAACGAACTATTATCTTTAATTTGCCTATACAAATTCTCTAATTCCTCTAATGCAAAGGAGAGAGTTTCAGGTATGAATGTTCCTCCATATTTTCCAAAGTAACTGTTATCCATTTTTAATAAAATCTCCTAGTTCTTTTATTAATGCATGATTTTTTATGCCCGGTGAATCTTCGAGTTTTGAATTTAAATCAACACCCCAACAACCCATTTTTTTTAGAGCATTAAGATCTTCAATTTCTATACCGCCTGCTATCATACAATTATTAAGTTTTATGTTGGCTAAATCGTTCCAATTAAATTTGATGCCGGAACCACCAAGACCATGATCAAAATTATCGAGTAAGTATTTATCTTTATTATCAATAAATAAATTGTTATCCATGTTTTGTTTCAGTTTTGTTACAGAAGTAGGCAGAAAGTAATTTAGATTAAATTTTTCAATTTGATTAGATGAATCATGTACCTCATAGACTTGATAAAAAGGTAAATCAAGATTCTTTAATTTATGATGAACAGTTTTTAAATCACTAATTTCACAGAGAGGGACTGCTTTGTTTTGAATATTATATTTATTAATAATGTTTACTGCCCAATTAATATCTATGTATCTAGGAGAGCTTGTAATGAAATTGAACCCAATAAAATCTACACCAGCCAATAATAATTCTGCAATATCTTCTTTCCGGGTAATCCCGCAAACTTTAATTTTCATAGTTATATTATTTGGATTGCGGGTCTTTATCTATATCAGGCGAACGGCCACGCCAACCAGCTTTATCAAAAATTCTTAGGTAAACAAGCTGATCGTGATCACTTTCATTTATCACTTTAACGTAATCACCTTCTTCAGCTAAAATCACATCGCCAGCGGCTAAAGCATATTCATCTTTATGCATTATGCCATGTGAAGGATCATGACCATGACCTTCTTCAGTATTTGTATATTCAACAATTTCCATTGTTCCGCGGCCAGAAATAACGACATAAACAACTTCACTTTCTAAAAGTCTATGACCATATGTACTTCTGCAGGGATCAACAACAGTTTTACTTGCAATAAGTTTAGACAAGAGGTCGTTGGTCCAGACTGTATAGTCTTCATCTTTCCTTTCAGGAACTCCGCCCACTCGAAAATTTACATATTTCTTAGCCATGATCGTGTTTAATTCTATATTTTTTAATTGACTTTTTAAAGGTATCTAACGCCAGAGTTCAACTCTGCCTAAATTTTTTTCCATTTCTTTCTGCAACACATCTAATGCACCAGTTGTTCTTACTAAAACTTTCATCTCAGTAAATTTATTATCTGAGTTCCATTCAAACATATCTACTCCATTGACTTCTCTTCCGTCCATAGTGCATTTAAATTCAAGACATGCACTATTTTCATTAATTATTTCTTTTTCATAATGAAAATCATCTGCATGTAGAAATGTTTCAGAGGCGGCAATTAAATAAATAAAGCCCATATGTTTGTCTTTAGGTTTAAAAACTATAGGAGAATAGAATTGAAAATCATCTGCAAGTAAATCATAAAGAATATTCAAATCTTTCTTTTCTAATGATTGGTGCCATCTATTAATCGGATGTGTTGTTTCTTGCGTAATTTTCAACTTCTCTCCAGACTCTTAGCGTGTTTCCACCTAAAATCTTTTGTATATCTGATTGAGAGTACCCTCTCTTTAAAAATTCTTCAATCAGATTTGGATAACTAGAGGCATCTTTTAAACCAATTGGCAATGTATCGCCCACTCCATCAAAATCTGAACCTATTCCTACATGATCAATGCCGACAAGGCTTATTGCTCTATCAAAGTGATCTACAGTCTGACTTACTGTTGCAAATTTATAATCATCATCGTTTTGTTCAGCATAATTTATAAATTTTGAACCAAAATTTATTTGTAGTACACCACCATTATTCGCTAGCGCTATTAACATTTCATCAGAGACATTTCTTTCCCAACCAGGTGTGAAGTATCTTAATGATGAGTGGCTGGCAATAACAGGTGCTTTTGATATATCTAAAACTTGCATAAATGCCTCATCTGAAACGTGGGATATATCAATTATCATTCCAATATTGTTCATTTCACTGACTAATTTTTTTCCAAAGGTACTTAAACCACCCCATTGTCTATTTTCATCATAAGAAGAATCAGATATATGATTACTTTTGGAATGAGTCAGTGTGATATACCTTATACCTTTATCAAAAAAATATTTAACTCTTTCTAAATTACCTTCAATTGGTGCACCGTTTTCCATCCCAAGAGCTATCCCTATGAGATTCTGCCCTGGTAAGTTGGCAAGATAAACTGAGTTATTCAGTAAAAAGAAATGTTCAGAATTGTTATCAACAATAGTTGTTACCATATCAATCAATTCATTAGCAAGTTGAAAGCTTGAGCCGTCAAATTGTGTTCGAGCTGGTAGATAAATTGAAAAAAAAGATACATTTAGACCGCCTTCCAATGCTTTTATGTAATCAAAATCAAAAGTAGTAATTTGAGATATATCTTCATATGAACCATTTTCTTGTAGCTGACTATAAAGTCTATAGGGGGTATCAATATGTGTATCAATTATTAATTGATTATTTGCTATAAACTTTGGATCTTGATTGCTTGTACATGAGGATAGAAATAAAAAAATAAGAAAATACTTCCAAAGTCTCATGTTTTAAATCTTCCACCTGCAAGCTTATTTCCAAGAAACCGTACAAGCCAAAGAGGTGTAAATTTAAATAGAATTACTATCAATTTGTAAATAACTCCTGGTATAACTACAGATTTTTTATTTAGGATTCCGTTAACACCAGCTTCAGCAACATCCTTAGCTGACATTTTCATAAATTTTGGTACTTTATCCATTCTGTCTTGCGTACCACTTTGTTGATGAAATTCGGTAATGGTAAAACCAGGACATAAAGCAGATGCAAAAATATTATGTTTAGCTTGGGATGAATTAATTGAATCAACAAATCTATTCATAAAAGTTTTCACTGGACCATAAAGTACGGCAAATTCTCCTGAAGGAGGAGCAAATGCAGCAACTGAAGAAACCACCATTATGTTGCCCCCTCCTCTTTTTCGAAAATGAGATAAAAACAACTTCGTTTGCATAATAACAGAAATCCCTAAAACACGAAGACAGTCTTCTTCGTCTTCAATTGAAACTTCCTCGAGATTTTTATTATGCTGATATCCAGCATTCAATACTAATGTATCAATATCTAATAAGTTTGCATTAGCAAAATCATAAATTTCCTTTGGGCTATTTTTATCCTTAAGGTCTGAAACTAAATAATTTACATTTATATTAAACTTATCTGATATTTGTTTAGATATTTCTATTAGTCTTTTTTCTCTTCTAGCAACAAGAAATAAGTTATATCCTCGTGAAGCATAACTATAGGCAATTTCTTTTCCTATACCTGCAGTTGCACCGGTAATTAACACACATTTCATTTAAATATAATAAACAATCTAATGTATAAAAAAAATATTGAACAATAAACAATCAACATGTTTATTTTTTATACAGCATTTGTCTAAAGCTAAAAAAAATTAAAAAATAATGTATTTTTTTTGGTCTCTGAAATTCACTAAAATTGAGCCTTCCAAGAATTAAGAAAAAAAACATATATTTTTTTTCATAATACCCTTGCTTTACTATCACTGTAGTTATAAATTGGAACTTACCTAGAGATAACTAGATAGGAAAAGGAACTGCAGAACCTAGAACTAGAAAGTTACTCAGGAAGAGACCAGAAGGGTGAAAGTTTAAGGTAGCTCAGTCGACAATAGAGTAAACTTAACCACCGAGAGTAAAAGAGATCTTACTCAAGGATGCAGAAGGTAATCTCACTTTTGACACCCACTGTTCTCGATAAGAAAAACTGAGCTTGCTCAGTTTTTTTTACGTCTAAAAAACCTTACAATCCTGAAATGAAGATTTTCTACTTGGGTCCAGAAGGAACAAATTCTGATTTGGCATCAAAAAATATTTTTGACAAGTCTAATGAATTTTTTCCCCTTCCATCTATTGAGGATATATTTGAAAAAGTTGCATTAAGTCACAGCTATTACGGAGTGATTCCATTCGAAAATTCATATCAAGGTGTTATCAATTCATCATTAAACTGTTTGATTGACTATGATTTAAAAATTTCAAAAGAGTTTATCTTCAAAGTTGCACATAATTTTTGTTCAAAGAATAAAAAACTAATAACAAACGAAGTAAAAAAAATAGCATCTCATCCACAAGTATTCGGGCAATGTTCAACTTGGATAAGAGAACATTATCCTGAAGCAGAAAAAATTATTACTACTAGTACAGCAGAAGCAGCCAAATTAGCACAAAATAATAAAAATATTTATTGTATTGCAAATTTATATGCTGCAGAGCTATTTGGTTTAGTAAATCATACTAGTGATATTCAAGACACTAAAAATAACAGGACAAGATTTCTGGTAATAAGTAAATCACTTGAAAAAAAGGGCCAAAATAATAAAACATCAGTAATGATAAATTTAAAGGATCAGCCAGGTTCTTTAATGAAAATACTAAAACCTTTTTCAGATTTAAAAATAAATATGACCAGAATTGAAACAAGACCATCAAGAAATAATATTTATTTACATACTTTTTTTATAGATTTCGAGGGTTTTTATGAAGATGAAAAAATTACTAAACTTATTGAAATTCTTGAAGACCTTTCAGAAGAGCTAAGAATTATTGGCTCTTACGAGTCACTAAATTAGTAGTTATTATTTTTTAGATGTTCAACTAATGATTGGCTTATTTCGTTTATAACTGGTTCATCTAATAAATGATACATTTCTTCAACAGGCAAAAATATGCTATTTGCAATCAAATCTGCAGTTTTTTTACCCTCTTCAAAAGGTATAAGTGGATCTAATTTGCCATGAATAACTAAAGTTGGAATATTGATATTTTTGACCTCATTGTATCTATCCTTATCAGCCAAGATAGCAATAAGCTGTCTTGAGAAACCTGTATCATTAGGGCTTCTATTTATATTACTAATTGCCTCTTTTCTAAATTCACTTTCATTAAATGAAGGATCATTTTTAGATGCCAGAATCTTATAAATTTTCAAAGACCTGTTTACCCTTTCATCCATTGATAAATTTTTAAAAGACCTTGTTTCAATTAGTGATCTTAATTCGCCTTTTGGAGCAGTCTTTGCATCTGGAGCTTTAGCCATTGAAGAAATGAGCACATAGGAAATAAATTTATCTTCGTTTGTCGAAACCATCCTTTGTGAAATCATACCTCCCATTGATTGAGCTATGAGATGAGATTTGTCTATATTGAGGTGATCTAATACAGCCATGCCATCATCTGCCATATCTGATAATGAATAGACCGATTTAATAGGAAGTCTTAGATAGAACTTTACATAATTCCAAATAAAATTTGGTTTTCCAGACTCTTCAAAACTTGTCGATAAGCCTATGTCTCTATTATCGTAAACAATAGGTCTAAAGCCGTTATCTATTAGTAGATTTATTAAACTTTTGGGCCAAAAGGTTAATTGTCCTCCTAAGCCTTGAACTAAAAGTACTGCTGGGGCATCTTTTGGTCCATAATCTACATAAAAAATATCTACATCTTTATTTTTTGCATAACCTTCTTCAGGAACAGAAAATATCTCTAAAATGATAAAAAATAAAAGAAATACCTTAAATGTTTTCATTAGCTTAATCCTCTGATTTATTATTCAATCCTTTATTTCTGAAGTATCCATAGAAAAAAAGCATCAATAGAAAAGTAAAAATCTGATTAAAAAATTCATTTATAAATAATATAGGAGCTGAAAAAAGCATTCCAAATGTTTCAATCATCGCTATTAAAGAGTCATAATTTAATGATATATAAAAAATCACTACTAAGAAAAAAACAACATCTATAAAAGTAAATTTAATATTTGGATTATTTTTTGAGAGCACAATAACATATTTACTAAATATTTTAGGGTTTCTTAATTTGTAATCATTCTCTTTCTCTTTCAAGAATGTCTTTTTTATTTTGTTCATTTTAATTTATCTAAAGCCCTCTTAGTTATTGATTTAATGGTGTTAATATTTAATTTCAAGGTTGATGCAATTTCTTCATTTTTTTGATCATATACATATTTTAAAGTCAGTATAACTCTTTCATTTACATTAAGATTTTTTATTATTTTATAAAAATCATTTGATGTCTTGTTTTCCTCAACCGCAATATCACTTACCTCATCAAGTATATACTTACTCTCTTTTTTAATTTCTGATTTAAAACAATTAACTGCAATGGAAATTAGCCAGTTTTTAAAATTTTTTTTCTGATCATAAGAATTTAAATATTTTAAAGCTCGTAAAAAACTTAATTGTGTTAAATCTTCTGAAAAATCCACATTACCAGATGTTAATCTCATCATTATTGAGAAAATGTAATTGTTATAGCGTGTAATTAACGGTTCAAAATATTCATTGCCATCTGAAAGAGTTTTCTTAACAATATCTAGATCTGAATGCATTTAAGCATTATCGACTTGATTGAATTTTTTGTAATAAGTAATAGAGGCAAAAGTTCCTAAACCAATAAAAAATAATAGGATTCCAACTCCAGATAATGCATTAAGTATTTGAGAAAATATAAACCAACCTAAGAAAAATAATCCAATACCTACTCCCATAGAGACAAATCCTAGTCCTGGAGAATCATCTTTTTTTCTATATCCGGGAAGGTTCTTAAGAATATTTTCGTCAATTTCTTTTCCACTTTTTAAAGAAATTTGGAGAGTCTCATGCAATAATTTTGCCTTTTTAGTTTCAAAATAATGAACAATTAAAACTATCCAAATTGGCAAACCAAATAAAATTACAACAAACAATAACCCTGTAAGATTGTCTAAGAACCAGTTACCACCAGAACTTGCAGGTACAGAAATTAGAGATGCAGTAGATTCACTATCTAGACTATCGTTGACGCTTATAAAGAATCTTAAAAAGCTGTCAATGTATTCTGTTATTAATTGTATTAATTCCATATTTATTTCCTACTCTTTTATACTTTATAAATAATAATAAAGTTGCATGGATAAGTTTTTTAATTATACAGATGTAAAAGAATTAATACCAAAAAAAACAATTACAGCTAATAAATATGATTTTGGAAATATTTTGCTTATTGGTGGTGAGCCAGGATTTGATGGAGCAATTATGTTATCAGCGGAATCAGCTTTAAAATCAGGCGCTGGAATTATAAACATCTTTAGCCTAAGCGGTAATGTTCAAAATATTCTTGAAAAAAGGCCTGAATATATGGTTTTATCCAAAGTTGATGATTTAAAAAGGTTATTAGATAAGAAAATAACAATTATTGCAGGTCCAGGTACAACCAATTACTCCAGACTCAATGAAATTTTGGAAATTATTTATAATGATGAAACCAATCTTATCCTAGATGCTGCTTGCATTGAGATTGTTAAATCAAATAAATTTAACAGTTTGCCGATAATTACTCCACATGAGGGAGAAGCTGCAAAATTGCTAGAAATTAATGTAGAGAAAATTTCAAATAAACGTGAATATTATGCACAGAAAATCAGTGATAAATTTAGTGTTATTACTGTTTTAAAAGGCTACGAAACTATTATTACGGATGGTAATAATGTTTATATCTGTAAAGATGGCGATTCTTCATTAGCCTTTGCTGGATCAGGGGATATTTTGGCAGGATTAATTGGAAGCTTTTTAGCACAAGGTGCTAAGAGAATTGATAGTTGTTTATTAGGTGTATCCCTCCATGCCTACTCAGCGACAAATTCAAAATTGAAAAGAGGATTAACAGCTAATGAACTTATAGATTTAATAAGAAAAAATTTAAATCAGTAATAAAATCTTCGCCAAAGGTTTAGACCATATACCAATGACATAATCCACATAACTAACTCTATGTAGTTTGGATTTGAGTTATAGCCAAAAAAACCTTTAAGAAAAACGCCCACACTTCCACTATCATGAAGCACATGAGTGTATAGTTTTTTCTTATCATCGTATGAGTAGAAAGAGGATGAGTCGCCCTCCTCTAGTTGGATTTTTGGTTTTAAAATATCCCATGGTCTGGAAATATTATCTTTATTTAATTGATTTGATTTAACAAGATAGGATTCAACTTCGTGTGTGCCATATGCAATCATGCCCGAAGCAAGAAAAACTAATAACAAGGTTGTACCTTGAAAAAATCTCTTTAAGTTAATTCTTTTACCTTGTACAACAACTAAATATCCAAGCAAAATTGCTAGAGCTGCACCAACAATAAATCCTACATAAGAGAATGATTCAGTAATAGAGAAGCTCGAAATCAAAAATACGACTGTTTCAAAACCCTCTCTTAAAATAGCAAAGAAAGTGACAAAAAAGACACCCCATGACGAAATTTTTACTGCAGTCATAGTTTGACCTTCTAAAACTTTACGATCGCTTACATGTTTAGAAAGCCAAAATACAACATACCAGATTAAGCCCGCTGTAATATACATAAAAATAGCTTCAAATAATGCCATTGAGGAATTGTTACCTAATGCATCTTTTAAAGATATGACTACATATGCGACGCCCAGACTAGCTACAATCGAAGCTGCAACACCTAACCATAATTTTTGTATAGCGTCCTTTAAATTAGATTTTGCAAGGATTGTATATATGATTCCAACAATTAAGGAAGCCTCTAAACACTCTCTAAAAACTATTATGAATTCATTCATGTACAAATATTCTAATGAGAATGATTCTCATTAACAACTAAAAATCCTAAATTAAACGGGAAAAATGTGTCCAAAACAAAAATGCCTTTAAAATGGCATCCCCAAGGGGATTCGAACCCCTGTTGCCGGGATGAAAACCCGGTGTCCTAGGCCTCTAGACGATGGGGACACACTCGTAATTATATTAGCAAATATTAGTTTTTAAAGTCTTATTTTTTCTTATGAATTTTCTTTTCAACTCCACCTAAAAATCCTCTTAAAAAATTTACTTCCATTTCATCTAATCCTAATCTTCGAAATAATCTTTTTATTCTTGATTCAATCTGTCTAGGATTGCCCTTGTTAAAAACCTCCAGGTCTTCAGAAATAGATAAAAAATGATCTATTAGATTGGTAACATGTTCATGCTTTGCAATAGGAATGTCCCAATAATTATTCTTGCTTACTTTTTTAGATTTATGATAATCAAGAAATAGCTTATAACAGACAATTTGTACTGACATAGCTAGATTTAATACTGGATATTTTTTATCAGTTTCTATAGTCATGTGAATATTACTTTTTTGTAATTCATCATTTGTTAGTCCCCTATCCTCTCTTCCAAATAAAATAGAAATTTTTTTATTTTTCTTTATTTCACTGATTAATGTTGGAGATAAATCATCTAATGACTCCGTTGGCCATGGGACTTTTCTTTGTCTTGATGATGTTGCAACAACTATCTCAGTGCCTTCTAACGCTTCATCAAGTGAGTTAAAAAATTTTATTTTATCAATCAAATCAGCAGCATTTGCCGATAAAGCTTTAACTTCTTTTAAATTAATTTTTTTTGGGTTTATTAAACATAAGTTACTGAAACCCATATTTTTCATAGCTCTTAAGGTAGACCCAATATTTCCTGAACTTGTGGTTTCTATGAGAATTATTTTGACTTGATTACTTAAACTCATAATATAGTTGTTATGTCATTACCTCCAATTTTAAATCGAGCACTAAAGGCTGCATATGATGGTGCAAATGAAATAATACACTTTAGTAAAAGGATTGATAATGTAAAAGTCATAAACAAAGGAATAAATGACATAACAACGAATATTGAACCATTTATTGAAGAAAAAGTTTTTGAATCATTAAGAAAATATTATCCTGAATTTAATTTCTTTGGTGAAGAATCAGGTACAGATGGAATAGAAAAATCTGATTCATACTGGCTTTTAGATCCTTTAGACGGGACTAGAAATTTTATTCATCAATATCCACATTATTCTCTTTCCCTTGCATGCGTTTGTGAAGGAAAAGTGGTCTGTGCCGTAATTATTGATCCAGTAAGAAATGAAGTTTTTTGTGCAGGTAAAGATACTGGAGCCTTACTTAATAATAGAAGAATTAGAACAAGTAAAAAGGAAGGCTTAAGCAATGCATTACTTTCTAATTCAAGCCATTTCAATAAAAAGCATAGTTACAAGTACGAATTGCTTAAAACTTTTGGAGAGCTTAATAAATATAATATATCTATTAGAAAATCAGGTTGTGTGTCTTTAGACCTAGTATACGTTGCAGCAGGAAGATTAGACGGCTTCTGGGGAAATGGTCTTGAAAAATGGGACCGTTTTGGTGGTTTATTTATTGGTCAAGCAGCTGGATGTTTGACTACAAGCTTTGATGGTGTTCCTGATAACTTTGATTCAGACCATATAATAATATCTACACCAAAATGTTTTAAAGATCTCTCCAAATGTGTTGTAACTGGATTTCAATCCATTGAATAGGACTCTTCAGGTTCGTTTGAAGTCTTTTCCATGTCTTTTTTAGTTAAATTTGTAAGAAAAAGGATTTTTACTACTATAAAAATAGACGAATAAGAACCGACTACAACCCCCATAGCAAGAGCAAGACTAAAGTTTTTTAAAGCCTCTCCTCCAGCAATTAAAAGTGCAACTAAAACAAGAAGTGTTGTAAAAGAGGTAACTATTGTTCTCAAAAATACTTGATTCAAAGACAGATTTATAAGTGTGTCACTACTACCATGTTTATTTTTATCAACAAAGTTTTCTCTTATTCTGTCGGATACAACTATCGAGTCATTCAAAGAGTACCCTACTACAGCTAATAATGCTGCAAGTACTGATAAATCAAAGACTAAGTTGAATATTGAGAATATTCCCAAAATGATCAACACATCATGCACCAGAGCAGCTATTGCACCATATCCAAATTTTATTTGAAATCTAAATATTACATAAACAAGAATAACTAATATTGCAACAAGAATTGCTATACCACCTTTATCTCTAAGCTCTTCTCCTATCTGGGGAAATATTGTTTCACTTTTTGTTACTTCGCCAAGATAATTATCATTTTTAAGCTGATCTACAACAGTTTGAGCATTAATATTTAGATCTTCATCACTTTGAAATTTAATCAAAACATTGTCATCACTGCCAAAATTTAGAACAACAAAATTTGAATTCTCAATTTTAGAAATGCTTGAACGTATTCTTTCAAGATCAGCTTTTTGTTCATACTTAATTTCGAGGGACACTCCACCAGTAAAATCTAATCCAAGCGTAAGACCCTTAAATAGCATTGAAAGTACTGAGATTAAAATAAGAACCGAGGATATAATCACTCCTAAGTTATTAAATTTTGTAAAAGGAATATTCATTAGATATTTAATCTCTCCACTTTACGATAACCGTACATAATATTAACTATTCCTCTAGTAACTAAGATTGCAGTAAAGATTGATGTCACTATTCCAATGCTTAAAGTTATAGCGAATCCTTTTATTGGTCCTGTCCCTATAGCATAAAGAATAAGGGCTACTAATAAGGTAGTAATATTTGCATCCATAATTGTTCCAAATGCTTTTGAAAATCCATTTTTTATTGCCAACTGAACTTCACTATTTGAGCGAATTTCTTCCGATATTCTTGCAAAGATTAAAACATTTGCATCAACTGCCATGCCTACAGTAAGTACAATTCCAGCTATTCCAGGCAGCGTCAAAGTTGCTCCAATTAGCGACATTACCGCAGTAATTAATACTAAATTAAAAATTAATGCAAAGTTGGCAGCTATTCCAAACAACCTATATCTAATCAGCATAAAGATAAAAACAAGAATAAATCCAATAATTACTGAATTAAGTCCTTTTGTTATATTTTCTTGACCTAGTGTGGGTCCAATTGTTTGTTCTTCTACAAATTTCATTGGAGCAGCTAGTGCCCCTGCTCGTAAAAGTAAGGCTAAATCACTCGCCTCGTATGAATTAGATAATCCAGTAATTCTAAAACTAGTGCCTAAAACATCTTGTATAGTCGCATTACTAATTATTGATTTCTCTACATATGATTCTTGCAATACCTCATTGTTTTCATCAAAAAAAGTTTTTGTTTTTTCTTCTATTAACAAAACTCCTAACCTTCTTCCTATGTTATCTTTTGTTGCCTCTTGCATGGCCCTGCCACCAGAGATGTCTAAAGATATGTTTACTTGAGGCCTACCGTTTTCATCAAAACTACTTTGAGCATTGGTAACACTATCACCAGATAAAATTATTTTCTTTTCAAGAAAAGCTGAACTCGAGGGCTGATTTTTATAAAAAAATTTATCTTTTCTCAGAAAAGATGCATTAGATCTTGCTTCTAATCTAAATTCTAAATTAGCAGTCTTTCCAATTATTTTTTTAGCAGAAGCAGAATCTTGCACTCCTGGAAGTTCTACGACTATTCTGCTTTTTCCCTCTCTCTGAACTATAGGCTCTGAGACACCAAGCTCATTAACCCTATTTCTCAATGCTACTAGGTTCTGGTCTACTGCATAATCGACTATCTCAGCTAAATAGTTTGATGTGTACCTTAGATTGATAGAATTTCCGTTTTGAATTAAATCATATTTTGAGCCGCTGACTGAAAAATTATTTTGATCTAAATAATTTTTAGCTTCAGTCACGTCATTTGCACTGGTGAAGTTAAGTGTTATTTCGTTGCTGGAGCTTTTATAGTTTGAATTTATTCCTCTTTTTGAGAATTCTTCTAGAAGACTTGCTCCCTCTGATGAGAGCCTCTCTGTTGAGTATCTCTCTGTATCAACCTCCAGAAGAAAATGAACACCTCCTGCTAAATCTAACCCTAAGTTTAGTGGCTTACCGCCCAGATCTTTTAACCAATTTGGAGTGGTTGCAACAGAATTTAAGGCAATTATAAATTCTCCTTTGGAGTAGTCTGCAATCAACCTTCTTGCGGCAAGCTGATCATTAACCGATTGGAGAGTTATTTGTAATGCATTGTCTACATTTTCAATCTTATCTACAAAGACATTATTTTTTTTTAGTAATTTTTCAATTTCTTCTTTAATAGATGTATCGAAAAATATTGAAGAGTTGCTAGATGCTACTTGTAAGGCAGGATTAGTAGGGAAAAAATTTGGTAGGGAAAAAATTATCCCAACAACTAACACAGTTGAGATTAAAAAATTTTGCCAAATTTTAAAACGATTCACTGTGTCTCAATATTATTAATAGTACCTTTGGGGAGCAAAGAAGAAATAAACTCTTTTTGCATATTAATTGTTACATTATCTCCCAGTCTTATTAACACATATCTATCTTTTACATTTTCAATTTTTCCTACAATTCCAGAAGAAGTCATTACTTCATCGCCTTTCTTTAGTGCTGCGACTAATGCATCATGCTCTTTTTTTCTCTTTTGTTGCGGTCTAATTGTCATGAAATAAACAAATAAAAAAAAGAACAATAACATTAAAAATGGAAAGAATGTTGGTGCTGCTGCTTCGTTCATTAGTTATCCTATAGTTTTGGCTTCTTTAAGCTCCTCATATCGTAAAAGGAATCAAGAAATTCTTCAAATTTATTTTCTT
>CACEYZ010000002.1 GCA_902563885.1 uncultured SAR86 cluster bacterium
GCATTCACAAAGGAAAAATAACTAAAATTGAGGCAAGCCTTGAAGCAATTTTTGTTGAAATGGGCTCTTCAAGACATGGATTTTTACCTTTCAAAGAGCTTAATGCTGATTATTTTGACCAATCTAAAACCGGTGCAGACAGATTTAAAATCAAAGAAGGCGACGATATTGTTGTTCAGATTGAAAAGGAAGAGAGAGCAAATAAAGGCGCTGCTCTATCAACCTATATATCTTTAGCTAGCCGATATGTTGTACTGATGGTGAATCATCCCTCAGGCGGGGGTATCTCTAGACGAATTCATGGCGATGAAAGAGAAAAGGTAAAAGAGCTAATGGATTCACTAAAAGTTCCTGAAAATATGAGTGTAATAATCAGAACTGCTGGAATTGATAAAGAAAAAGAACAATTGAACTGGGATTTGGAATATTTAAAAAAACTTTGGGTAGAAGTAAGAACTGCTATAAATGATGCTAAAACTAATCAGCTTATTTATGCAGATCAAAGCTTAATACAAAAAACTATAAGGGATTACTTCAAGGCAGATATAGGTGAACTTGTTGTTGATAATGAAGAGGACTTTGAGTCAGCAAAGGTATATGCCCAAAAAATTGTTCCAGATTTTGTGGAAAAAATTAAGTTGTATCAAGATAACATTCCTCTGTTTGCTAGCTATGGAATAGAATCAAAAATTGAATCTGCTTTTTCTAGAGAAGTTAAACTTCCATCTGGAGGATCATTAGTAATCGATTCTGGTGAGGCTTTAACATCAATTGACATAAACTCTGCTAAATCTACGAAAGGTGGAGATATTGAAGAAACAGCCCTTAAGACAAATCTTGAATCTGCATATGAAATTGGAAAGCAAGTCAAATTACGTGATCTCGGTGGATTGATTGTTATTGATTTTATAGATATGGATGACGAGAAAAATAATGAAAAGGTAGAAAGAGCGATGTATGAGTCTACTAAGCAAGACCATGCAAGAGTACAGTTAGACAAAATATCAAGATTTGGCCTAATGGAAATGTCCCGTCAAAGAATTAAACCTGCATTGAATGACTTGATGGGAAAAACTATATGGGTGAGATCTGTTGTTTCAATATGCGAATCAATTTTTAGACTTTTAACAGAGAAAGCAATAAATAATAAATCTAGTGCACTTCTCCTAAAAGTTTCTCCTAATATTGCAAATGAACTTTTAAACAGATACAGAAATAACTTAAATCAGATCGAAACTAAATTTGAAATTAAAATTCTTGTATTTATAGATCCTTATAAACAAAATGATAACTACACAATTGAAGTTAAGAAAAATGCTTATTTTGATTACGAATCTGAACTTAATGAATCATCAAAAGCTTTCCAAAATAGAAGTAGTTACAATATTAAAGTTCCAAAAAGACAGGCTAAAGCTTTAGTAGAGGATGTTGAATTCAGCAATATGCCTAGTTCTGATAGTGATAAAAAAGGCTTTATAGACTCTTTATTTAATTTTTTTAAATCTGATGAAGAAGCGAATCAAAGAAAGCCTGTGAAAAAATTTTCTCCTGATAGAAATAGAAATAAAGGAAGAAAACCTAATAAATTTAGAAAACCTAGGCCAACAAAATTTAAAAATGATAGAAAAATTGAAAGAAAACCTAAACCGATTATTAAAAAACCAATTGATGGAAATAAGAAACCAGTAAAGGTGGAAAAAAAGCCAATTCCTGACGATAACATAGGTAATGTAAAAGAGGTTAAGCAAACTAAAAAAAGGCCTGTTGTTAGAGCTAAAAATGATCCTAGATCAGGGAATCGATAACATGCTGTATCAATTTATTTGATAAAGAAGGGGGCGGTGGGATTTTTGGCAAATCCTTTTTATCAAACCATCTACCCTCTTCTATCTCCTCATCATCAAGAGTGAGTTCTTTTTCATTGGTCTCTGCGGTAAAAGCCATCATTAATTGATTTGGAAATGGCCATGGTTGACTCTCAAAATATTTAACATTTGTCACTTTGATACCTACTTCTTCAAAAACTTCACGTCTTACACATTCTTCAAGAGTTTCTCCATACTCCACAAATCCTGCAATTACTGTAAAGAAAAATGAGTGTCTATAATGCTTTACTAATAACATTTTATCTTTATTAGTTACTGCTACTAAAATGCAAGGTGACATTTTGGGGTAATAACTAAAACTATTTTTTTTACTATTTTTAGCTAAATCTTCTTTTATTTGCTCAAGCTCATCTCCATGCTCTGGGCAATAAAGAAATTTATAAATCCAATCATTAATTTGTACTGCTCTAGAAAAATATGAGAATTCTTCATAATTCAAATGCATGAGCACTTCTCTTCTTTTAAGTAAATTTTCACTTATTGTGTCTTTGCCTTTTTCTAGATAAATAGAATCTTTACCATTGTTATAGATCTCAAAAAAGGTATTATTTTTTGGATCTTGAGGATCATTTAGTATTGAACCTGTTTCTTTATTAATTAATATTTTATTTTCTTCTGTGATAAAAATAACTTTATCAGTTACTTGGGGTATTGATAAAGAAGAAAAACAAGGTATATAAATAGACATATTCTGTATAATGTAACTTTTTATGACCAATGTTTTAAGCACATTTTTTGAAAGCTTCCTTGGAAATGCTCCAAGTTGGTACAAAAGAACTATTTTTGGATTTTTAATTATTAATCCTGCACTTTATTTTTTGCTAAATATTTTAGGTTTAGAGACCGGCTTCATATTGGGTTGGATTTTTTTACTACAATTCATCTTTACATTAATATTTTCAATTCAATGTTATCCATTGCAACCAGGGGGATTAATCGCATTTCAAGCCCTATTAATGGGGCTAACTGATACGTATCAAGTTTTTCATGAAATTGAGGGAAATTTAGAAGTTCTTTTGCTTTTAATGTTTATGGTTTCAGCAATATTCTTTATGAAAGATTTATTGCTTGTTATTTTTACGAAAATCATTGAATTTTTTGAAAATAAAATAACACTATCACTTCTTTTTTTATTTTCTTCAGCTTTTTTATCTGCATTTCTTGATGCTCTTACAGTAACTGCTGTACTAATTTCTGTTTCGATTGGTTTTTATAATATTTTTGCTGATAACCTAAAAAATAAAACCATAACTCAAAAAGAATTTGATCAAGGGAAAGCTTTCTTAAGAGATATCGTGATGCATGGAGCGGTAGGTACTGCTTTGGGTGGTGTATGCACAATTGTTGGAGAACCACAGAATTTATTAATTGCAACCAAAGCTGATTGGAGCTTTATAGAGTTCTTTCTTAGAATGGCTCCTGTAACAATTCCTGTTTTATTTTTTGGAATACTTACGTGCATTATTATCGAAAAGTTAAAACTTTCTGAATATGGTGCTCAACTTCCAACAACATTAAGAGATAAATTGATTGATGCAGCTTTAGAGAAAGAAAAAAATAGAACAAACATTGAAAACACTCATTTAGTTATTGAAGCATTCCTAGGAATATTACTTATTTTTGCTCTTGCATTTCATTTAGCACAAGTAGGTGTAATAGGATTATTCTTGCTCGTATTTCTTACTGCTCTTAAAGGGATTACATCTGAACATGATTTAGGTGAGGCTTTTAAAGAACCTCTTCCCTTCACAGCTCTTCTTGTAATATTTTTTGTTATTGTTGCTGTTATTCATGATCAAAACTTGTTTTCTCCGGTAACAAGTTATGTTTTATCTACATCACCAGATATACAAACTCCGCTATTTTTTATAGCAAATGGTGTTCTTTCTGCGATTAGTGACAATGTATTTGTCGCTACTGTATACATGAATGAAATTATGGCAGCACTGAATGATGGATTAATTAATAGGGAGCAGTTTGATAACTTGGCTGTTGCTATTAATACAGGAACAAATCTTCCAAGTGTTGCTACTCCAAATGGACAAGCAGCATTTCTTTTTCTTTTAACTTCTTCTCTTGCTCCGTTGATTGGGCTTTCTTACTTAAAGATGGTTTATAAGGCTTTACCATACACAATAGTACTAACTGTAGTTGGTCTCATATGTGTAATCTTATTTATTTAATGAAAAGAAAATTCTGTATTGCTCCAATGATGAAGAAAACCGATAAACACTTCCGTTTTTTATCAAGATCATTGAGTAAGAATGCTTATTTATACACAGAAATGATTCACTCAAATGCAATTATTAAAGGAGATAGTCATAAATTACTATCATTTAGCGACTGTGAACAACCAGTTGCTTTGCAACTTGGTGGTAGCAATCCAAAAGATTTAGGGATTGCTGCTAGTATTGGTGAAGATTTTGGATACAGTGAGATAAATCTTAATGTTGGATGCCCCTCTAAAAAAGTAAAATCTGGGAATTTTGGAGTTTTTTTAATGAAAGATAAAAACTTATTATCCGAATGCTTATATGAAATGAAAAAAAATGTATCTTTACCAGTAACTGTTAAATGCAGAATTGGGGTTGATGAATTTGAAGGAAAGGATTTTCTCTTTAATTTTATTAATGAAATTTCTAACGTTGGTATCAAAACATTTATTATTCATGCAAGAAAAGCAATAAGTGGTCTTGATACAAAAAGAAATAGATCTATACCAAAACTCAATTATAAAATTGTTAAAGATCTTAAAGAAGAATTTCATGAGTTAGAAATTATTTTAAATGGTGGAATTGATAACCTTAAGGACTGTAAAAGTTTACTAAATAGTTTTGATGGAATAATGTTAGGAAGAAAAATTTATGATGATCCACTATTTCTTTTAGATGTAGAAAAAGAAATTTTTAATAACGCAAGTCAAGAGTCTTTAAAAAGTATCATGAATAAGTACTTGGTATATGTTTTAAACCTTACAAATCAAAAGGATATAAATAGAGCTCTAAATCATTTTATGCAACTAATTAAGGTTATTTCTAAAAATAAAAAAGTAAGAAATGAAATACTAAATTCACTTAAAAACAAAGATACCTCAATAGAAGATATATTTATTGATTTAAAAGAGGATCTGTTAAGAAAAGATCTAGCTCTAAATCTGTAAGAAATTCATCTTCAACATCTCCATCGAAAACTAAATCATTACGAGTTTGCAAATAGACACTTTTAACAAATTCATATTTGTCGCCGACAATTAGTTTTTCCGCGACTAATAGACGTTCACGTGTTTCTACCGCATCAAGTAAATTTATAAAAATTTTTGCCTCTTCATCAGAAACTGATAAATTTCCAGAAAGAAACCAACTAGTCGGCTTGCTAAATGAATCTCTAATGGTTGAGGGACCAATTACTGGTAAAAAAACATAAGGACCAGCTGGCACTCCCCAATAACCAAGTGTTTGACCAAAATCTTCATCATGTCTTTCAAAACCAACTCTAGTTGCTACATCAACAAATCCTACAATTCCAATTGTAGAGTTAATTAGAAATCTTAGAGAATCCTGGCCAGCAAGAACAATTTTTCCTTGCAATAATTGATTGATAATTGTGTCTACTTCTGAAAGGTTATAAAAAAAATTGGTAATAGAATTTTTAATAAACCTAGGTGTTACATCCCTATAAATTTCTGCAACTGGTCTTATAATCATTGTGTCAAGATCATCAGATATCTCAAAAACAATACGATTTGTTGACTCAAAGGGGTCTGCAGTAACATCATCATCTTCTGCGATTGAAAATGTTGAGATAAAAAAAAGAAATAAAAATCTTTTCATTAAGTGAATAGCTTATCAGGAAAATAGTCTTTAAGTTTCGAAATTTTTCTTATTTCCTTATAAAACAGATTTTTAGGGACTCTAGGAAGAGAAAATAAAATCTTATGTTTGGGAAATTCAGCTTGTATTTTCTTCGATAAGATTGGTTTATCACCTAATTGATAGCTCTCAGAAAAATTCTCTATAATTCCTATTTGATTGACATTTAGCTTTTTGAATAAATTATCTGTTTTCTTTAAATCATCAATGCTTAATTCATCATCCACTGCAATAAGTAAACTTTTTTTTATTTTAATGTCATCAAATATAGTTAAATAGGCATCCCCTGTTCCTGGAGGCATATCGATTAACAGAAAATCTAAGTTTCCCCACTCAACTTTAGTTGTTATTTGTTTTATTGCACTACTAAGCATTGGTCCTCTCCATGCCGCTGCTTGACTTTGATTTAAAACAAATGACATTGAACTCAAGGCAATGCCATCAATTATAACAGGTTCAAATAAATTATTTTTTTTTAAAATAAGTTCGTGTTGCTTATGCTCAAAATCTAATAGCCTTAAGATATTTGGACCATAAATATCTGCATCTACTATTCCTACTTTTAATCCTTTAGATTGTAAATATTTTGCTAGGAGCACTGTAATTGAGGTTTTTCCAACTCCTCCTTTTGTAGATGAAATAGCGATTTTTTCCATAACAAACAAATTAACATATAATTTTCACATCTACATGAGATATTTAATAACTAGCGCCTTACCTTATGCCAACGCTCCGTTGCATATTGGACATGTGCTTGAAATAGTTCAAACAGATGTGTGGGTACGTTCATTAAAATTAGCTGGAAATGAGGTTTTCTATTATTGTGCTAGTGATACTCATGGAACTCCAATTATGCTTAAAGCACAAGAACTTAATACTACTCCTGAGGAATTATCTAAAAAATATAAAAAACTTCATTCAGATACCTATAAAAGTTATAACGTTGATTTGAATAATTTTCATACAACTCACAGTAAGGAGAATAAAGAACTTACAGAACATTTTTTTAATTCTGCATATGAAAAGGGTGATATCTACACAAAAGAAATTGAGCAACTATTTGATGAACAAAAAAACATCTTCTTATCTGATAGATTTGTTAAGGGTGAGTGTCCAGCTTGCGGAGCAAAACATCAATATGGTGATGCCTGTGAAGTTTGTGGAACAACCTATGATGCTCTTGATCTTAAAAATCCTTACTCTACTCTTTCGAAGTCAAAGCCTGTAGTAAAAAAATCAAAACATTACTTTTTTAAACTTAATAACTTTAAAGAATTTCTTACTGAAACAGTCTCTGAGATTTCTAATCAAGACCCTATTAAAGAAAAACTCAAAGAATGGTTTGATTCAGGTTTGAAAGATTGGGATATCTCAAGAGATGAACCATATTTTGGTTTTAAAATTCCAAATGAAGACTCAAAATATTTATATGTTTGGTTAGACGCACCTATTGGTTATTTATCATCTATAAAAAACTGGTGTGATAAAAATAATAATAATTTTAATGATTTTATAAATGAATCGAAGATAGTTCATTTTATTGGTAAAGACATTGTCTATTTTCATTTGCTATTCTGGCCTGCAACATTAAAAGCAGCTAACTTTCCAATACCTAATGAAGTATATGTGCATGGTTTTCTCACTGTTGAAGGAGAAAAGATGTCGAAATCTAAAGGCAACTTTATCTTGGCTGATGATGCTCTTAATTATGCTGAAGCAGATTTCTTTAGATATTATTTTTCTTCAAAACTTAACAGAGATATATCTGATATTAATTTTTCAATAGATGACTTTATACAAAAAATAAATAGTGATTTAATTGGAAAATATATCAATATTCCAAGTAGAACATTAAATTTCATAAATAAATTTAACAATTCACAAGTAAAAAAGGGTTGTAATACCCTTACTGCCTCATTTAGAAATAAATATGATCAAGTAATTGTTTTCTTATCAGAAAAAGAATACTCAAAAGCATTAAAAGAAATTATGGATATTGCTGATAGTACAAATACTTATATATCAAACGAAGAGCCATGGAATAAAGCAAAAAACGAACAAATTGATGAATGCATTTCCGTATGCAGTGAAGCATTAAATGTTTTTAAAGACTTAAATATTTTAATATCATCAATTATACCCACAACGGCTGATAAGGTATTCTCTTTGCTTAACTTAAATAAACAGAACTATTCAAATCTTTGTGAGGACTCTCTTAATAATGTAAATGAATTTAAACCGCTATTAAAAAGGCTTGAAAAAGAAAATTTTGAAGGAATATTAGACAATAATGAGTGAAATAAATATAGAAGAATTTATCAATGTAGACCTTAGAGTTGCCAAAATAAAAGAAGCAAAAGAGGTACCTGATGCTGACAAACTAGTTGAATTAATTCTTGATGTTGGTGAAGTGGGAGAAAAAAGGGTTTTTGCTGGCATAAAAGACGCCTATAAGTTGGAGGATCTTGCGAATAAGCTTGTAGTTGTTGTTAATAATCTTAAACCAAGAAAAATGCGTTTTGGAATGTCAGAAGGGATGATTTTAGCATCTGGTGAAGGTGGAAAAGATGTTTTTATTGTTTGTCCTGAGGAAGGATCAAAGCCTGGAGATAGAGTAAAGTGAAGACAGATATAATTGTTATAGGAGCTGGACCTGTAGGTCTATTCACAGTATTTGAGGCTGGAATACTTGGATTAAATTGTGTACTCATAGACAATCTTGATAAACCTGGCGGTCAATGTGCGGAGCTATACCCAGATAAACCTATTTATGACATCCCTGGAGTTCCATATCAAACAGGTCAGGAACATGTTGATGCTCTGCTCAAACAAATTGAACCTTTTGACTACAAACTTTTACTTAATCAAAGAGTTAATGAAATAAGAAAAGTTGATAATTTATGGGAAGTTAAAACTTCAGAAAATAACAAAATTGAATCAAAGAATATATTCATTGCAGCAGGAGCAGGATCGTTTGAACCAATTAAACCCAATCTTCAAAGTGATTTTTCCAATTTTGAAGGACAAGATATTTTCTATTCAGTTAAGGATAAAAATGAGCTCAAAGATAAGTGCGTAACAATTTTTGGAGGTGGAGATAGCGCTCTAGATTGGACAATCGAATTAAGCAAAATTTGTAAAGAACTGATATTAATTCATAGAAGAGATGCTTTCAGGGGTGCACCTGATAGTGAAAAGAAAGTAAGAAAATTACATCAAGATGGAAAAATTAAATTATTAACTCCCTATATACTTCAATCAATTCAAGGAGATACAACAGTAGAGTCTTTGTCTTTACTTAATACTGAAACTAAGGCAGTTCATTCTATTGAAACTGAAAAAATATTATTTTTTTATGGTTTAAATAAAAAATTAGGCCCTATTCTTGATTGGAACTTAGATGTAGATAAAAACAAGATTCTTGTGAATACAGAAAATTTTGAGACTAATAAGGAAGGAATCTTTGCGGTTGGAGACATCAATACTTACCCAGGAAAATTAAACTTGATTCTTTCTGGCTTTCATGAGACAACACTAGCTGTTCAAAAAGCTTTTACTCGAATAAATCCTGGTGAAAGAGTTCCATTTGGATATACAACATCAAGTATATCTATCCACGAAAAACTTGGTTTAAAAAATACCTAATATTTTCTTTAAGCATATTGCTAATGAGACTCGTTCTCATTATCATTTACACATGTACGTTTGTATATGTAAAAAAATAACAGAAAGCCAGTTAAAAGACTGCTACACAAAAAACTCTTGCGATTATGATGTTTCACAAAAAAAGTTGGGCTTTTCTCTAAAATGTGGAAAGTGCAAACCGTCAGTTGAAAATCTACTTAAAAAATCTCACTTTAAAAAATCATTCTAGTATTGATAATGCTTCTCATTAGCAAAATACCTCTACTCTCTTGATTTTTTTTCTTACAAAGCATATAAATTCACTATGCAAGGAAATGATAAAGTCATTCAACACCTAAATAAGATTCTTTACAACGAATTACGAGCAATCAACCAATACTTTTTACATTCAAGAATGCTATCCGATTGGGGTTTTAATAAGTTTGCTGAATATGAGTATGGTGAGTCAATGGATGAAATGAAACACGCTGACCAATTAATTCAAAGAATATTGTTTTTAGAAGGTTTACCAAACCTACAGGACTTAGGAGCTTTGTATATAGCTGAAGGCCCAATCGAAGTTTTGAACAACGATTTAAAACTTGAGAACGAAGCCATTCCTGATCTAAAAGAAGCAATAATTCTTTGTGAGAGTGTAAAAGATTTCGTGTCTAGAGACTTGTTAAAATCAATACTTGAAAGTGAAGAAGAGCATGTCGACCATTTAGAAACTCAACTTGAACTTGTTCAACGAGTAGGAAATGAAAACTTCTTACAGAGCTTAATCTCAGCTTAATTAAGAATTTCGCTAAGCTGTTTATTCTCATGAAGCTCAGTAATAATATCGCAACCGCCAATTAACTCCCCTTTTACAAAAAGTTGAGGAAACGTGGGCCAATCTGATATCGACGGCAAATTCGCTCTCACATCAGGAAACTCAAGTACGTCTATAAAACTGAACTCTACATCATATTCAAATAAAATCTGAGATACTTTTGCAGAGAATCCACATTGTGGTTGATAAGGAGTTCCTTTCATAAAAAGTAGAATCTGATTTGATGAAATTTGTTCTTTAATTTCTTTTATTACTTTATCCATTACATATATCTATATATTCATTAACAGTTTTTTCAAATCCTTTTGATAATGACTCGCAAATAATAGCATGTCCAATTGACACCTCATCTATTAAGTCTAATTCTCGTAATGCAGGTAAATTCTTTGCATTTAAATCGTGTCCCGCATTAATTTTAAGTCCTTTTTCTTTTGCACTCTCTGCTAGAATTCGAATCTTTGAAATTTCATTTGCTATTTTTGATTTACTCTCGGATAAACAGGCTTCAGCATAAGGTCCTGTATAAAGTTCCATAGCATTAATATTTGTATTTAAAATTAATTCTAGTTCCCTCTCAGTAGTATCTGTATCAATAAAAATACTACATATATTTGATGATTCTCTGATTTCTGTAGCGAAATCTAAAAGTTGTTTTGAGTGTGAAATATCCCATCCATGATCTGATGTTAGCTGTGAACTACTATCTGGTACTAAAGTTGCTTGATGAGGCTTATATTGCCTGATAAGTGTTAAATATCCTTTGTAGTCATTGATTGCACTTTCAACAGGATTTCCCTCAATATTAAGCTCTTTTTTGTACTGCTTTATAAGTTCAAATGCTGTTTTGATATCGTCTTCGATAATATGTCTTTGGTCAGGTCTAGGATGTAAAGTTATGCCCACAATGTTTTGATCTAAAGCTAGTTTTGCAAAATCATAAAACGAAGGCAAAACCCCTCCCCTAGATTCTCTAAGGAGCGATATTTTATTTAAATTTACACTAAGCTTCATAGTAACTATTGAAAAGCCAATTATAACTTGGAGTATTAAATCTAATAACAAAATCTCTGATACTACTGATAAATTGATTTTCTATTTGAAATACATCAGCATTAATTCGTGATTGAAAATTAATTTTGTTTAGTAATTTTAATCTTCCTCTAGAAAAATCAGTGAACTTTTGATTGTCTATGTATTCATCAAAATTATTTTTAATAAGGTATTTTGAAATGAATAATCCATCTATTAAACTTTGAGTCGCTCCTTGTGCAAGGTGTGGCAAAAATTGATGTGCTGCATCACCAATCTCTATTACTTTTTTATTGTCATTGAGATAGTTACATTTATTTTTAAAATGAAGTCTGATTGTTTTACTTATCAGGGCTTCAAAATTTCTGTCATTAATGGGATGCAAAATATCTTTGACAATATTGTTATTTTTCTTGGTATTTGATTTTCTTATATAAGTCCATGATAGCTGGTTATCTATCAGTGGATAGGTGACTAAATGCATTCCTGGGAACATAAAAAGATTTAATTCTTTAAACATTTTGTCGTGATTGGCTGATAAGTTACTAACTCCCCATGAGGCTATTCTTCCACTATCTACGCCATCACGACCCCCTGTAGCATCGATATTTAAATCTGTTTTGAAAGTTTTTTTATCATTAAATTTTTGATTAAAAACTATTTTATTGGAACTAATTTTAGAAAGTAGAATTTCTATCAGATCGTTTCTTTTAATAAATAGAGAGCTCTTTATATTGGTTTTTTTTAAAAAATTATTCTTACTGTAGATATTCAATGAATTTGTCAGAATTGATTTATTTTTTACTAGCTCTAAAACACCCAAATCTTTTAAGGCTTGAAAGCAGTTAAAACCTAATTGTATTGCAGTATCAGATTTTCTAATATCAGATGCTTTTTCAAATATTTTATAATTCTCAAAATGATTTTCTGACAAAGAAGCTGCTAGTGATAATCCGGCTATACCTGCTCCATAAATATTAATACTCATAATTAAAGATAAAAAAACAAAACATTATTATAATTTAAATGTGCGCCTGTAGCTCAGCTGGATAGAGCGCTTGGCTACGGACCAAGATGTCGGGAGTTCGAATCTTTCCAGGCGCACCAAATTTAAAAGATTATGAAAAAATTAATATTTATATCACTACTGTTTTTCAACGAATTGTTTGCTTATGACAGAATTACAGGCCTTCCTTTTGCAACTAGATCTGAAGTTATAGGTCAAAATGGTATGGCTGCGACCAGTCATCCACTTGCTACTCAAACTGCTATTGATGTCTTAAAGTCTGGAGGTAATGCAATTGATGCTGCTATCGCAGCAAATGCTGTTCTAGGGTTAGTTGAGCCAACAGGTTGTGGAATTGGAGGAGATCTTTTTGCAATTGTGTGGGATGAAAAAACAAGTCAATTATATGGGCTTAATTCATCAGGTCCAGCCTCAAAGAAAATGAGTATTGATTATGTTAAACAACAAGGTTTTGAAAAAATACCTGCTTACGGAGCACTTCCAGTTACTGTTCCTGGTGCTGTAGCAGGATGGTCAGCATTACATAACAAATTTGGGAAACTGCCATTTGAAAATCTATTCAATAATGCTATAGATTATGCAAATAACGGCTTTCCTGTTACAGAATTAATTGCATATTACCTTGAAAGATCAAGTTCTGTATTTAAAGATTATGATAATTTTAGCTCTGTATGGATGCCTAGTGGCGCCACTCCAAAGAAAGGTGAAATTTTTAAAAATCCACTTCTAGCTAAAACATATCAAGCTATTGCCAAGACGAATGGACAGTCATTTTATGAGGGTTCTATTGCAGCTGAAATTATTAAAATCCTCAATGAAAATGGTAATCCTATGAGTCTTAGTGATTTAAGAAATTTTTCTCCAGAATGGGTAGAACCTGTTTCAACAAATTATAGAGGTTATGATGTCTGGGAATTGCCTCCTAATGGTCAAGGAATTGCAGCCTTGCAAATACTTAATATTTTAGAAAATTATGATATAAGAAATATGGGATTTGATTCAGCTGAATATATCCACTTATTTGTTGAGGCTAAAAAACTAGCATTCGAAGACAGAGCAAAATATTATGCTGATTCAAATTTTTCTTCTATTCCAACCACAAAACTTATTTCAAAAGAATATGCTTTAGAAAGAAATAAATTAATAAATTTGAAAAATGCTGCAAAAAGATTTGATGCTGGATTAGAGGATGGTGATACAATTTATCTAACTGTTGCTGATAAGTATGGAAATATGGTTTCATTAATACAAAGTAACTACAGAGGGATGGGTTCTGGTATAGTTCCTGGTAATTCTGGGTTCATGCTTCAAGATAGAGGTGAAATGTTTAGCATGGATCCAAACCACAAAAATTCATTAATTGGTGGTAAACGGCCTTTTCACACAATAATTCCAGCATTCATTACTAAAGATAATGAACCATACATAAGTTTTGGGTTAATGGGAGGCGCTATGCAACCTCAAGGCCATGCTCAAATTGTGATTAATTTAATAGATTTCGATATGAATCTACAAGAAGCTGGCGATGCACCACGTATACGTCACATGGGTTCCTCAGAACCAACAGGTGAAGTAATGGAAGATGGTGGTTATTTGACACTTGAATCAGGCTTCTCCACAGATATAAGGGATCAGCTAATTGGCTTGGGTCATATACTAAAAGATGAAAAAGGAGGTTATGGCGGTTATCAAGCTATTATGTTGATTGATGATGTTTATTATGGAGCCTCTGAAAGTAGAAAAGATGGCCAAGCCTCTGGTTATTAATAGACGCCTTTTCAGTACTAATTTTTTTAATTAACATAAGCAAATGCGCTTGTAGCTCAGCTGGATAGAGCATCTGGCTTCGAACCAGAGGGTCGGGAGTTCGAATCTTCCCAGGCGCACCAGTTAAAAGCAAAAGGCCCCGAAGGGCCTTTTAACTAAACTACAATCAATAGGGGTAATAATTATTTTGTGATTGTATAAACCAGATTAACTTAACGATTAATTAAGTTATTAGAATCCTACATAAAGTTATAGAAAACTATAAATCTTAGTTATGTCTTCATAATGACACATTATTAGAGGCTTAACAACGTTTATAAATAATTTTTTATGTATATTTAGCGTATTTGTAAAAAAATAAGTTATTTTCTATATTTTTCGTACCACTCTGATAAATATTTATAAGTTCTAAACCAATTTGTGGGCTTTCTTCTTCCAGTACCATGCCACTCACCGTTCATTCTTACTAAAACTGTATCTACTCCTGCCTCTTTTAATGCTACATACATTTCTTCTGTTTGTGGCATAGGGGTTCGGATATCCAATATACCTGTCATAAACAAAGTAGGAGTTTTTATATAACCTGTTCGCATTATTGGTGATCTGTCAAGCCAATTCTTAGGATCCTCCCAAAAAGGAACATCAAACCATTCAAAAGTCCAAGCCGGTATGTCTGTTGTGCCAACCATAGAAATCCAGTTTGTAACTGGACAAAGTGATGCTGCAGCTGCAAATCTATCATCATGTCCTACAACCCAAGCTGTAAGAACACCTCCCCCACTACAACCTTGAACATACATATTATCTTCGTCGATAAAACCAAGATTAGTGACATGGTCAACTCCCGCTAATAAATCAGATAGATCTCCCTGTCCTGGATAGTCATTATCAATTACATTTGCAAAATCACTACCATAACCAGTACTTCCTCGTGGATTCGTGTATAGAACAACATAACCATCACTAGCAAATTGGTGCCATAGATAATTAAATTGAGGCCTATACATTGCATGCGGGCCTCCATGAATTATTAAAACTAGTGGATATTTTTTATTTTTATCAAAGTCTGGAGGAACAATATACCAACCTTGAACATCAGTACCATCAGGTGCCTGATAGTTTATTTCATTAGTTTTTCCTAACGAATATTGAGATAGAACTATTTCATTAAATTCTGATAAAACTTTAATCTTTCCATCCTCTATTGTTGCTAATTCACCAGGCCTTGATGATGTGGCATAAACTCCAAAAAGTTTATTTTCATTAGTTGAAGTTAAATAAAATTGATCTTTAAATTTATTTAAAACATCAGAAACTGATGATCTTTGAATATCTAAAATTTTAATATTGGCCGAACCCTTTTCATCGACTTCAAATGCTAATTTTGTTTTAGATATCCAAAAAAGATTTTCAGGCGAAGCACTTAAATTCTTTGTATGAACTTTAGTTCTATCGTTTTTAACTGTATAGATATTAAAAGCTACAGAAGAAAAATCTCTATTTGGATTTCCAATAAATGCAACTAAATCTCCATCTGGCGATATTTTTGGGCTTGTAAAGACACCTCCCTCTGGTGATAGTTTTGTTAATTTCTTTTTCTCAATATTGAGTTCGAAAACCTCAGATTGTTTCCATGGGGTAAGGAAATCATCAAGTAGTGCGTTTCCAGCAAATATCAAGGTATTTTCATTTTTGAACTGAAGATCTGATATGTAGTCTAATCCCCAATCTGATATTTTTGCAGCAGACCCACCATCAACACTTATTTTATAAAGATGATTTTCACCACTCTCTAATTCTCCCTCACCATCATATCTCCAATGCATGGTTTTAACGACCTTAGGATCTTCTGTCCAATTATAATCTTCACTATCATTCTTACCTGGAATTTCTACAACCCAATCATCGTCGTATTCGTTAAATGAAGAAAAGGCAAAAAATTTGTCATTTTTAGACCATGCAAAATCTTCTATGTCACTTTCAAAATTTGATATTTTTGATTCTGTACGACTATCCATTGATTTGATGAAAATCTGATTAATTTGATTTTCATCCTCTTTCAAATAAGCCAAAATATTGCCTTTATGTGCCCACTTAAAATTTGAACCTTCAGCAAAAAAGCTTTTGTTTGTTCCATCAGAATTCATAACCCAAATTTCACTTTCAAATTTGTCATTTTTCTTATCTATATATGTTTTTAGAAATGCTACTACATTGCCGGTACTATTGACTTGCGGATTAGCAACTTTCTGTATATTCCAATAATCTTCAGGAACCAAATTTTTTGCAGTTACTGCAAATGATAATAGAAATAAAATTATTATATTTTTCTTCATACTTTCCCCTTTCACAAAAAAAGGACCCATTAAGGGTCCTTTTTTTTAATACTAATTCATCTACTAATATGAATAGTTAAAGCCAAAAGATAATCTCTGAGCTATTACTCCACCTTCAGCATTAGCCTCACCATAGTTATTACCTGAACCTCCATGTACAAGCTGATTTCTATGCCATACATTTGTGGCTTGCCAATCAAGAAGATTATGAACTCTTGCTCTTAGTATTAACCCATCAAAGCCAAATTCACTCATATCAACATTCAATCCAGCATTTACCATGTACCACCCAGGTATATGATTTGGTAGATATGCACCTGTTGAGGCATAGACATATCTATCAGGCTGCTCGCTGTAGTCCCAATCATTATCAAATTTTCCTTCTCCATAATAGAAAATGTCTAAATATGATAAGAAAGAACCATATTGATGAGCAACTTGAGTGTAAAAGTTATTTCGAGCATTTGCACCAAATTCACCAGTATTATCGTTAATATCTGTACCAGTTGCTGAGAAAAGATCTTTTTCGTTGTAAATATGTTTCATATTTACATTGAAATCTCCATATCCATCCCCCAAGTCAGCCCCTGCCCAGCCAAAAGCAAAATTAACAAAATCTGATACTGAATTTGAATAGCTAAGCTCTGAAATTGTTGCTTCATATTCGAATATCGCGGCATTAACCTGACCAGCAATATAAGCAATTTCGCCAGCTCCTCTTAAAAGCTGAAAATCTGGACCTCTAAAGAACTGATTACAAAATTGATTGTTAGGATAATTTGTTGAGTCATAACAAGCATTCATAATTTGTGTTGGGCTGTAAGCCACAATTGCATCTGAAATATCAATAATAATTTTATCAACTGCAATTGAAAATTCGCCAGGTATCCAGCTAGGCTGATAAATAACACCAAAACCCTGAGCATCTGCAAGTTCGTTCTTAAGATTTACATTTCCACCGCTTAAACCTGGAACTGTTGCATTTTTTGCTAGTGATTCAAAAGCTGTAATATCAACACCTAATGATGCAGCATCTGCCTCACAATTTGCTCTTCTAACTGTTGGATTTGGCCCTGAATCAATAAAGCTCTGGTCACATGGATCACTTACAAAAGAACCAGATTGAACTACAGGCTGAAAAAGCTCTCCCATTGATGGGGCTCTAACAGCATTTTGTTGGTTAAGCCTTAATCTAAGGTCATCGTTGACTCTTATATTCAGACCAATATTGTCAGCAGAATCAACACCTGCAAGACTATTGTCTAATTCTCTGTAAGAATATTCGAGTTCAGCAGACTGTAGTAAACTGAAGCCACCAACTGATAATTCTCCAAAGCCATTACCCAGCAAAGGAACTACTAATTCAACAAATGTATCAGTTGTTGAAAAAGCACCTGATATATCGGCTGAATATCCAGTTCTGTAAATTTGAGCTTTTGAACCTCCATCAACTTTGTAGTCGACACTTTCTTTTCTTGATTCGAAGCCAACTAAACCGAGAACCTCTCCAGCAGGAATATCAAATAGCTTTCCTTGAATATTTGCAAATCTAACAATTTGGTTAATTTTATTATTAGAAAATATATTTGCAGTCACATAGTCTAACTGTGCTTGAGTCGGTTCATATTCGCCGAAAGGTTGAACTGGTACACAATCGCCAGGAGAGCCTAAAAGCAGTGCATTATCAATTGCTACATTTCCTAGAATTGGACCCATAAAGGTATTTGTGTAATTTTCAACATAATTAAATTTACAATCGATGAGTCCTGTTTCTGGATTAATCCCTACGTCAACTGCTGCGAAGAATCTTCCATCGATATAATCGACCTCTGTAGCAAGCGTTTCTGATCTACCAAAAGAGTACCCAGCAACCCAGTCATAAGAATTACCAAAAAAATCTAATGCACCTTCAAAAGAGAAATTATAACTATCAGTTGAAGCATCGTTTGTTGGTCTTGGAACCCAACTTATTGGAGCCCATTGTAAATACATACCCTCTACAGCATCACCATCTACTGTCAAAGTAGAGATTAGATCTCTTGCTTGTTGTGAGAAATACGGGTAATCAAGAGGTAAAAATAGTGGCTGTGCTGTCCCCCCAAATAAACCTGTTTGATATTGTGGTTGTGTAACAGTTGGAAATGTTTCATATGCTGATGAATATATTTCAGCCTTAAAAACGGCGAAATCTAAATCGTAATTAAAGAATGATGAAACATTATATCTGTCGTAAGCATTTGAGAAAGAACCATATCTGTCAAGATATAATCCGTCACCACCAACAGACCAAATAGCATTACCTGTTACACCTCCTCTTACGCCCGGAGTTAAGTTTCCACTATTATCAAACTGGTAAGCCAATCCATCGTCACAAAGACCTGCGCCTCTATTAGCTAAAACAGTTCTTCCACAAGATGCAAAACCCATTGCACTTAAACCATAAAGTCTGTATGACTCATAAAATCCACTTTGACCTGAATATGCTGCATCAGCGAGAGTTGTTCTATATAAATAGTCCTCTCTGTAAGGCAACATTGTCTCATCAATTCTTGGAGTTTTTGTCATCTCCATAGAAAGAACAAAGTTTCCTTTCCCGTCAAAGGAATTGAAACCCATAAGACCTCTAAATGCTTCCTCACCGCCTTCAAAATCAGCAAGAATTGAATTGTAGTCATAAGAAAACTCAAATCCCTCATAGTCATCTTTAAGAATATAGTTAATAACACCTGCAACAGCGTCAGCTCCATATACGGCAGCACCACCAATCGACTTCACCTCGATTCTATCGATAAGTGCATTAGGTATGTTGTTAGTATCAACCGCAGCACCTAATGAACCAGCTGCAGAGTTACCTGCAACAAACCTCTTACCATTGACAAGGGTTAATGTTCTCTGTGCGCCTAATCCAAAACTATCACCGATGTTTTGACCTATATCCTCAGAACCATCATAGGCACTATCTCCATAGTTACTGGCACCAACTGCCATAAAAGGCAATGCAAATAGCGCTTCTGCAGCTTTTGTATAACCTCTTGCCTGGATTTCTTCTGAACTTATAACAGTAACAGGAGCATTGGTCTCAAAATTAGATCTTTTAATACGAGAACCTGTTACGACAACTTCTTCTGCTTCTTCAGCCAACTCCTCGTTGGATTCCTCTTGCGCAGTAAGCGAAAAAGAAAGAAGCAACGTTAACAATAAAAATAGCCCAAAGGCTTCCCTCTTCATCATGTCATTCCTCATTTTTAGTAGTTAATATATCGATACTGTCACAATTTTTAAATTTGCACAACAGATTTTAAAAACTAAGATAAGCTTTTATTTAAGCACTATGTAGCAACTTTTTTTTCTTTTTGGTTTCTGTTTGCAAAAAATACACCAATAAAAATCAATAATGAACCTATGAATGTGTTAATTAAAAATTCCTCATCTAAAAATATGATTCCCAGTGAAATGCTAGATATTGGTACAAGATATGTTACAAATGAGGCATTTATAGGTCCAATTCTTTTGATTAGTTTAATGAATAATACATACGCCAACGCAGTATTTATTACCCCAAGAGCAATTAGGTAAAACCATGATTCTACCGAAAGTTTTGCGTAATTTGGGAAATAATAAAAAAGGAATGGCGAAAGAATAATAGCTCCGATAATGATTGAGCCCATGCCTATGTAGGTATTATTTAATTTATTTGGTGTTCTTGCTAGATAGACTCCCGCAACTGAATATGATAAAGAGGCTACGACACATAATATAGATGAGAACAAATCAAAATTACTGCCAGGACCAACTAAAACATAAAGTCCAACAAAACCAATAAGAACACCTATAAGTTTTGAAATTGAAAATTCATTTTTGAATAAAGAAAAAAGAATTAATGCAGTAAGGATTGGGACAGTTGCTTGAAGCACCGATAGAGATCCTGCTCCAAGCTGCAATGATGCATAAGCAAATAAAGTAAATGGTAGCGCAGTATTTAAAATTCCTATCAAAAGAAAGGAAAGGCTATGATCTTTAAATGAGTGTTTTTTTGATCTATTTAATAAAAAAGGCAGTATAAATATTGAAGCAAGTAACATCCTCATTGATACAATCTCCAATGGTTCCATCCCTTCAAGAACAAGAAGCCTGATGAATAAAAAGGAGCCACCCCATAAGAAGGAGACTATAAGTAATATTAAAAAATCTTTTGGGTTCATTTATTAAATTCGTAGTGTATATTTAAAGGATAGTCCTTTATATGAGAACTTAATTTTAGGGATGTTTTAGAAGAATGAAAGTATATCTTATTTATTTACTGTCTTTTTTTATGATTGCAGAAGCAAACTTTCGTCATAATGATATTAATAGCTTTCTAAATGAGCTCGAAGAGGCTCAAGATAAAGAAAAATTTTTTAAGGAATATGTAAAGTCAGTCAGACTGAACGATCAGAAAGTTAATTCTGTTATTTCTTTATATTCAAACCAAGAAATTCTAAAAGAATATTATGCTGGTGTAGAAAAAGAATTTCATGGAGTGCCAATTCTTTTAAAAGACAACATAGACTCAATAGGCATAGCTAATACGGCAGGCTCTTTAGCATTTAAAAATAACCTGCCTAAAAATGACGCTCCATTAGTAAGTAAACTAAGGGAGTCAGGCTTCATAATTCTTGGTAAAGCAAATCTTTCTGAGTGGGCAAACTTTCGAGGCAATCCTTCAACTAGTGGCTGGACCAGTATTAATGGCCAAACCAATAATCCATTTAACTTAAAATACAATCCCTGTGGTTCGAGTTCAGGCAGTGCGGCAGCTATTGCCCAAGGTTTAGTTCCTGTTTCAATAGGAACAGAGACCAATGGGTCAATCACCTGCCCAGCTTCAGTAAACGGAGTTGTCGGCATCAAACCAACGGTTGGATTAGTAAGTAGAACGGGTGTAATTCCAATTTCAGAAACTCAAGATACTGCTGGGCCTATGGCCAAAAATGTTATGGATGCTGCTAAAGTTTTGAAAGCTATAGCTGGTAAAGATCCGCTAGATTCTTATACCGCAAAGATTCCGCAAGATTACGATTATGAGAAATTAACTGACTTAGACCCTAACTATTTAATTGGCAAGAGAGTTGGCATTTTAAATTCCTCAGAGTCATCAGAGATTGAAAAGGGATTAATTAAAAAAGTTAAAAAAGTACTTGAGGCAAAAGGTGCTGTAATTGTTGACATTGAATTTAATATCTCGAGTGACTACAAAGCTGCAAAAGAATTTTATGTCTTACTCTATGAATTTAATGTTGGTATGAAGAATTATCTGAAAGGGAGAGACCTGCCTTATGAAACTCTCGAAGATATTGTTGAATTTAATAAAGCAAATGCTGATACAGTGCTCAAACATTTTGGACAAGAGATATTTTTAGAGAGTCTTAAAGCTACAGACACTGAAAGATATTTAAAAGAACGTGAAGATATTGGCAAACTTGCAAAAGCCCAGATTGATAGCGTTTTAGAAGAAAATAACCTTGATGTAATAATTGGGCTAACCAGAAATCCTGGCTGGCTAACAGATTTAGAAAATGGTGATTCAAGAGGAGATGGCGGCATCTCTTGGGCTAATGGTGGTCTCTCAGCTGTTGCTGGTTACCCGCACATTACAATTCCATTAGATTTCATAAATAATTTACCTGTTGGTGTTTCATTTTTAGGGACTGCTTGGGATGAAGCAAATTTAATTAATGCTGCTTATTCTTTTGAACAAGAAAATAAATTTTTTCCAATACCTAAATAATCCTTTATATTATGATTTTAGGAGAATTATGAGCAACTCAGAAAGTGTTAATAAAGTAGTCGAAAAATACGTTGAATCAATGAAAGAATCTAGTGCAGATAAAGTTAGAGAGGCTTTCCATCCAAATGCGAAAGTTGTAGGTCATCTTCATGGTGATTTTTTAGAGATGAGTACTCAGGATTTTGCAGAATTTGTCGCAGCACAAGAACCTGCTGAAGTTGAATATGAGATCCTCTCAACTGTTGTTGAGGGTACAACTGCTGCAGTCAAAATTAGAGATAAGTATTTGGGCATTACTTTTCTTGATACCTTATCACTAATAAAGATTGATGATCAGTGGAGCATATACAACAAACTATTCAACGTTGAAGCAGAATAAATCTTAAATACTGGCGGAGAGAGAGGGATTCGAACCCTCGGAACGCTATAAACGCTCACTACCTTTCCAAGATAGCGCAATCGACCACTCTGCCATCTCTCCGGAATTTTTGAATTATATCAAACAGAGTAACGTCTAGGGATAATTGCAATACCTCCCCTTCTTTCAAAGTATCCTTCAATACTTTTGATAAGATATTTTTTTCTTTTTAATTCAAAGAACATCTCTTCAACGCATCTTTCATGGAAACCATTTTTTTCAAAAAAACTGCCAAGATACTCTGATATATCTTTTTTATTCTGTGCATTTAAATCAGCAACTAAGTAGATATCTGCAATATCTGGCTGATTGGTAACGGGACATAAAGATCTAAATGCCTTGAACACATAAGTCTTAAAGTTTTTCCTTTTAGTAGCTGTATATGAAGACTCTTTAAGTGGTTTTACTTTGGGTGAAATTTTGATTTCACATTCGGTAGCATCTTGTTTTGTATAAATTTTACCAATCTTAATTTTTGATTTAGTCACTGCTTCGATATGACGTTTAATTACGTTTTTAACTTCCGAAATATTCTTAAATTTCTTATGAACTAAAGAACCAAGAAATAATTTCATAGATTTTGATTCAACAGTATTTTTAGATGTGCAATTTAGGCTTATTGATAATTCGTTATGGTGAGAATTATTATTTTTATCTATCCACAGTAGCTCATAAATATTCCAAACATCAGCACCCTTAATCGTACTGATATCTATCTTTTCAAAAACTCCTTTACGTTGTTCTGTTCTTGAAATCGGAAATAATACTTTGGGATCGAATTTTTTGGGAGCTGTTACCTTTCTACCAAGGGGTCCTTTCATTATTCTTTTGTTCCAACACCTTTTAGAAGCAATGAATATGCAATGATGAAGAAAAGCAGTGTGAAGAAGACAATGAGTATAAAACCTTGCATAGGGTCAATTTCAGAGCTACCTAGCATAGCGAATCTAAAGAAATTAACTATGTATAGGATAGGATTTAGTTTTGAGATAAATTGCCATTCGCTTGATAAAATTTCAATTGAATAAAATATTCCCCCCAAATATATTAGAGGTGTAAGTATAAAAGTTGGGACAATGCTTATATCATCGAAGTTTTTAGCAAATATTCCATTTATTAGCCCCAAGACGGAAAATAACAGAGAAGTTAAGAAAACAGAGAAAATTGTTAGCAAGATATTATCGACTGTTATTTCTACGAAAAAAATACTCACGAAAATTACAACAACTCCTACTAAGAAACCTCTCACTATTCCTCCAGAAATAAATCCAAGCAATACTGCCCAGTTAGGCATTGGAGAAATAATTATCTCTTCTAGAGCTTTTTGAAATTTGGCACCATAAAAACCTGAGGCAACATTTCCATATGCATTTGTAATGACAGAAAGCATAATTAGCCCTGGCACCATGAATTCAATATAAGAAAGTCCCTCATATCCAGGCATCTCCCCTATTCGCCTTCCAATTAATTGTCCAAATATTAAAAAATATAAGGCAGTAGTAATAGCCGGAGGGACAATGGTTTGTATCCAAATCCTAAAAATTCTTCTAATTTGATAATTAGAAAGTGTTAAAAGAGCAATTAATTTAATCATTTTTTGAAGTTAGCCTTACGAATAATTCTTCTAATCTATTAGTTTGGTTTTTAATATTAGTGATTTTTATTTTACTAATTTCTTCTTCAACAAAAAGATCATTAAGAGTTTTACCATCAGGAATTTTTACAGTAAATTTATTTTTGTCTTCCCATTTACAATAGAAATTTTCAAGTTTAAAAGATTGATCAATATTATTAGATGTCTCAATTACATAAAATTGATCCTCTAATTTTGAGAGAAGTTTATTCATTGAAGTATTTTCAATGATTTCACCGTTATCTATAATTGCAATATTTTTACAAAGACTTTCTGCTTCTTCTAGATAATGTGTTGTAAGTATAATGGTCGTGCCATTTTTATTAATATCTTCTAAAAATTCCCATAGTATTCGTCTTAGTTCTATATCTACTCCTGCTGTTGGTTCGTCAAGTATCAAAAGTTCAGGTTCGTGAATAAGTGCTTTGATTATCATTACTCTTCTTTTTTGACCACCTGACAACATTCTTGCAATTTCGTCTTTCTTATCCCAAAGACCAAGTTTTTTAAGATATTTTTCAGCTCTTTCCTTTGCAACTTTATAGGGAACACCATAAAAGCCAGCTTGGGTGACAATAATGTCAAAAACTTTTTCAAACTGAGAAAAATTAAACTCCTGATTTACAACGCCTAATTTTAATTTTGCAGAATTGAAATCTTCATCTACATCTATTCCACATATTTTTAAACTCCCTTCATTTTTGACAACTAGAGATGAAATTATGCCTATAGTAGTAGACTTTCCTGCTCCGTTTGGTCCTAGGAGTGCAAAAAAATCTCCTTTGTTTACAGATAAGTCGATCCCCTTGAGTGCTACAACATTATTTTTATATGTCTTTTTAAGATTCTTTATTTCTAGAGCTTTCATTAATGCTTCTTGGATAAATAACTTACTGCATTTGATATTCCGCTTATTGTTAATGGGAACATTTTTTGATCCATCAAGTTATTAATCATTTTTATGGTAGAAGTGTAGTCCCAGTGATCTTCGTGAACAGGATTTAACCATGCGGTTTTATAAAAATGTCCTGTTACTTTATTTATCCAACTCTCTCCTGATTCTTTATTCCAATGTTCAATACTTCCTCCAGGATTTGTCAGTTCATAAGGCGCCATGCTAGCGTCACCTACAAAAATAACTTTATGATTTTTTCCAAATTTATTAAGAATATTTTGTGTATTGATTCTGTTTTCATTTCTTCTGTAATTGTCTTTCCAAACAGATTCATAAACACAATTATGAAAGTAGTAATATTCCAGATTTTTAAACTCAGATTTAGCTGCAGAAAAAAGCTCTTCACACACTTTCACAAATGGGTCCATTGACCCGCCAACATCAAAGAACACAATAAGATTAATGTCATTCATCTTTTCACGAATATATTCAAGCTCTAAGTAACCTGCATTTTTTGCTGTACTCTTAATAGTTGTATCTAAATCAAATTCAAAGTTTTCACTTTTCCTTGTCATTTTTCGTAACTTTCTTAGGGCAATTTTTATATTCCTTGTTCCAAGCTGAAGTGAATCATCTAAATTTTTAAAGTCCCTTGCTTCCCAAACTTTAGCTGCCATTCCTTTATTTGATTTCCCACCTACCCTGATTCCATTAGGGTGGTGTCCATCATTCCCAAAAGGAGAAGTGCCAGCAGTGCCAATCCATTTAGAACCACCATGATGATGTTTTTCTTGCTCTTCAAGTCGTTTTTTAAATTCTTTCATAAGGTTTTCAAGACCACCTAAATCTTTTATTTTTTTCAGCTCCTCTTCAGAAAGTTCTTTTTCAAACTGCTTTCTAAGCCAATCATCTGGAATCAGCATTTTAAAAATATCATCCAGGTTCTCCACACCTTTAAAAAAGATATCGAAAGCTCTATCAAACTTATCAAAATATTTTTCATCTTTAACCAATATTGTTCGTGAAAGGTAATAAAAATCATCCCAGTTAGCAAAAGCCAGGTTTTTGTCCAATGCTTTCAGAAGATCTAAAAATTCTTTTAAGGTAGCAGGAACACCATAATTTCTTACTGTGCTGAAAAGGTTAATCAGCATTATGATTCTCTTCTTGTCATAAATGCCAATCTCTGTAAGAGTTCAACATCTTGCTCATTTTTAAGAAGAGCTCCATAAAGTGGAGGTAAAAGTTCTTTATCTTTTTTTGCAATCAATTCTTGGGCTAGATCATCAGAAACAATAAGTTTTAGCCAGTCTATTAATTCAGATGTTGTAGGCTTTTTCTTTAAGCCTGGTACTTTCCTAACATCAAAAAACATATCGAGAGATTTCTTAAGAAGGTTCTTCTTAATTTTTGGAATATGTACATTAATGATGCTTTCAAGAACTGCTCTATCAGGAAAAGCAATAAAATGGAAAAAACATCTTCTTAAAAAAGCATCAGGTAAATCTTTCTCATTATTAGAAGTGATGATTACAAGCGGACGTTTCTTAGCTTTAATTGTTTTATCTAATTCATAGCAATAAAATTCCATTCTATCCAGCTCTTGAAGAAGATCATTTGGAAACTCGATATCAGCTTTATCAACTTCATCTACTAATAAAACAACCTGCTCATCGGAATCAAATGCATCCCAAAGTTTGCCTTTTTTTATATAGTTTTTAATGTCTTTTACTTTTTCATTTCCAAGCTGTGAATCTCTCAATCTTGATACTGCATCGTACTCATACAGACCTTGTGAAGCTTTGGTTGTAGATTTAATGTGCCATTCAATAAGCCTTAACCCAAGTGATTTAGCAACTTCAACTGCAAGCATTGTTTTACCTGTACCTGGCTCACCTTTCACTAGGAGTGGCTTCTCTAAATTTAAAGCTGCATCAACCGCTAATTTAAGGTCTTCAGTAGCAATATAGTTTTTTGTTCCTTGGAATCTCATTTCGACTAGGTTAGAGTTTACCAAAATATATTAGAAATGGTATTAGCAGACGCTTGTTTTAACATTACGCACTCCTCTTTTAAAGAAAACTTTGAGGATATTCTTAATGAATCTAAAAAATTAGGAGTTGATTATTTCTTTTGCCCTGCAGCAGAGAAAAAAGACATTAATGAAGTTATTAAATTTTCTTCTACTTATAAAGAAATTAGCTGCGGTATTGGAATACATCCACATCATGCTAATGAAGTAGATGCAGAGTTATTGATAAAACTAAAAACTTTAATTAATCAGGAAGACATAAAAGCAATTGGTGAAATAGGTCTAGATTACTACAGAGATTTTCAGCAAAAAAAAACCCAACAAGTATCTTTCGAGATGCAATTAAAATTAGCCTCTGATCATAAAATGCCTGTTTTCCTGCATAACAGGGAAGCATTTAAAGACTTCTACAGCATATTAAAGAGATATTTTTTTAATTTACCTGGTGGAATTGTTCATTGTTTTACAGGCAGTAAAAGCGAATTATTGTCTTTCTTAGATTTAGGCCTGCATATAGGAATTACAGGATGGGTTTGCGATGAACGCAGAGGAACAGAATTAAATTCATTATTAAAGTTTATTCCTAAAGATAGATTAATTATTGAAACTGATGCTCCCTATCTGATGCCAAGAAATTTAAAATCTAAGACAAAACATCACATCAATACACCTATGAATCTGCCTCATATTGCAGAGCATATTGCTAATGTTCGAGGTGAAAGTGCCATTGAAATGGCTGAATATACTACTGAAAATTTTAAGAAATTATTTACTTTGTAAGTCTAAGATTCTTGGTAATAAATATATTGAAAGCAACATTGCAAAGAAGATAGCTATTCCAGAAAAAACGCCAAATAATATCGTTGGATTAAAATTTGAAAAAAGGAAAACAAGAAAGCCCAAAATTATTGTAAATCCAGTTATAAGAATTGCCCTGCCTGCGGATAGAAGTGTTTTCTTTTCATCATTTTCTTTTAAATACCTCCAAGCAAAATGTATTGCATAATCTACTGACATTCCTACACAAATTGATGCGATAGTAATTGTCATGATATCTAAAGGGATGTTTAAAATACTCATTGACGACATAACTACACCAACTGAAATAGAAGGTATAAACATGACTGAAAAACCTACCAACAATGATCTAAAAAGAAAAGAAACCATTAAGAAGATTGAAACCAAGACAAAACTAAGTGTTTTGATTTGCGAAGAAAAAAGACTTTGAAGTAAATTGTTATACAAAACACCTAAACCAGTTATCTGATAGTCAATTTCTGTACCCTCAAAATTCTTTTGGAGAATTTTATCTATTGAGTTGATTAACTCGTTTCTATTTAGATTTGGACTTGAATCTATAGTTCTAGCAAAAATTTTAGTGCTTTTCTCTGTTTCATCAATAAATGTCTCTAAAACTTTTTGAGCTCTTTCGCTATCTAATAATGAATTTCTTACAAAGGCTAATTCTAAATCTCCAAGAGGCTGATTATTATTTAAATTTTGTGCAAGCTCAATGCCATTTGCAATGCTCAAAACCTTACCCAATTCATCAAGTTTAGAAACTTCATTTTGAACCTTTTGAAGCTTATCCATATTCTCTTTTTTCCACCAGTATTTTGCGGTTTCTGAGTTCTCACTGAAAAAGAGATCCTCTTCATCAACTTCTTCTATTGCCTCAGGCAAAGAAAGAATAATATCAAAGGGAGTTGTGCCACCAAGATTTTTATCGATAGTCTCCATTCCCTTGTATATTTCAGTTTCTTTATTGAAATAATCAATAAATTTATTTTCAACTTTTAAATTAGTTGGTAGATAGATTATCAATGGAATAAAAATCAGCAAAAATGGGATCCATGCTTTTTTAATAAATCCTTTACTTTGCACATAACCATTGTTGTATACGAAATCTGCAATATTTTTTTGTGTAATACTTTTTATATTTTTAAGCTCTAGTACCAATGGTATAAATAAAAATGAGCTCAAAAGGTTTAAAAGCACCCCTACGCTCATCATTTTTCCAAAATCAATGACCGGCTTGATATCACTCAAGATTAAGGAAGCAAAACCAACTATTGTAGTTAATGCTGTAAAAAGACATGGCATGAAAATATCTGATAAAGATTTGCTAGTGGAAATACTTTTGTCTACATCTGTTTGAACTTTAGCAAGTATATGAATTGAAATTGCAATAGATGTTATAAGCAACAAGGCCAAAAAATTTGACGAAACTATACTTATTGGCCAATCCATTAACCCCATTACCCCAATACTTATGAACATAACTATCAATGCATTCAAAAGTATTATGGTCACAGGCCAGAAATCTCTAAATATTAAATAGAGAAAAATAAAGAACACTAAAACAGTAATAGTTCCAAAAGTAATGACATCATTTTTAATAAAGTTAATTGTGTCAAAAACTATCATTGATGGTCCTGCAAGATTTATATTGAAATTTTTAAATGACTGAATCTCAGATCTTATATCGATAACTGTTTGGTCATAATTGTCTTTTCCATCAAGATTAATTTGAAACGCAAGCGTTTTGCCATCCTTGCTTATTACCAGTTCACTAAAAATAGGACTATCGATTAATTCTTGTTTAGCTAGAGGAAGGTTTAGCTCGTCTTCAAGCAAATACTTATCATTAGATGCTGACTTGATCAATGATAATTTAGGTTGTTCAAGTATTGGAGCATCAAAAACTGAAACAACACTATCAACTCCCTCAATTACTTGAATTTTGTCTCTGAGATTTTGAAGATTTTGTAAATTATCAAGAGTAAAAATTTCATTTGAAGACTGTATTGCAAGAATTAAAAAATCAGATGAACCGAAATCATCATTGGTTTGTTCATATATTTGATAATCAACATCATTATCAAGAATCAAAGTCTCTGAAGAAGCATCAAATCTGAAATTATTGATACCTAAAGAACTACAGAATATTCCAAATAAAATTATTGCAGAATAAAAAAATTTTTTGTCCTTTATAGAATTAAAGTAATTTGAAACTAATTTTTTGAACATGGTGGAGAAGCTGCAAATTCATTTGATTCATCCCATTCTGACTTTGTCTTCGCAATAATTGATATTGCATGAATTGTTTTTACTACTTCAGGAATTTTTGAATACACATGCTTATGTCTTTGAACCAAACTCTCATCAACAAAATCATCCGAAACAATTATTATTTTTATATGTGATAAATCTCCAGAATAATTTGAATGGTTTGGGCTTTCGTTGATTACTTCACAGTGATTAAGCTTAAAGCCCTCTTCAAGCATTTTTTTTATATCATCAATCGTCATCTTTTTTTCTTAATCCTGAAGTTCTATTTTTTCTAAAAAATGGAATATCTCTTTCTTCCACCTCTTCAAAATCAGCATATATTCTAGCTTTAGTTCCTCTAAAAAAATACTTAATTGCAATGTACCCAAATACAAAACCGCCAATATGAGCAAAATACGCGACACCATCTGAGCTTGATCCTGTTGCATTTATAAGTTGAGTTAATATCCAGAAACCTATCACTATACTTGCTGGAACCTTAATTGTTTGTATAAAAATTATGAACCAAATGAACACATTTATTCTTGCCTTTGGATATAGAACAAAATAAGCTCCCATTATCCCAGCAATGCATCCACTTGCTCCAATCATTGGCACGTCTAGACCTCTAGAAAATATTGCTTGAAAAAATGCTGCGGCTATTCCTCCCAAGAAATAAAAAATAATATATTTAGTTCTTCCTAAATAATTTTCGATATTGTCTCCGTATATATGAAGAACGAGCATATTGAATGCAAAATGCATGAAACCCCCATGCAAAAATGCAGATGTAAAAATGGTATGTAAATTTACTAATTCAAAAAAAGCTGAAGGCCTTACACCAAATGAATCTATAAGCAATTGATTTGACTGTGGTGATAAAAGCATTTGAAAAATAAATACTATTAAATTGATACCAATTAAGGCCCAAGTTACCACAGGCTTTCTTACTGTTGGGTTTTCGTCAGAAAATGGTAAAAAAATAAACATCTACTTAATAGAAACTAGTGACTCAATAAATTGATCGGTTGATACATCCCATGTATATTTTTTTGCTGATTTAACTACCTTTGTTCTATCAACTTTTAAAGCTCTCTCCACAGCCTTACCTAAATCCTTTTTATCTAATGACCCATTCTCACCTTCAATAACAATATCTTTTGGTCCTGTAACATCGAATCCAGCAATTGGAGTTCCACAAGCAAGAGCTTCAATTAAAACAATGCCAAATGTATCTGTCTTCGAAGGAAAAACAAAACATGCTGCATCTCTGTAAATATTTGCGAGTTCTTTACCTTTTTTGTAACCAAGAAAATCAACCTCTTTGTATTTCCTTTTAAATTTATTCAACATCGGACCTCCACCTACTACTACTTTTTTAAGAGTTGTTTCCATCTTTAAAAATTCTTCAATATTTTTTTCTATTGCAACTCTCCCAACATATAAAAGGTAGTTTCCTTTTCCCCCTTTTTTATCTGCATAAAATATCTCTTCATCAAACCCTCTAGACCAAAGCACCAAATCATTAAAACCATCCTTTTTTAATTCTTTCATATGACTTTTAGTATTAACCAAAGTATTAATAGCTGAATTATGGAACCATTTTAAAAGGCCCTTTGTAACATCAAGTCCAATATTAAATCTCTCATACACATACTCAGGAAATTTGGTATGAATTGCAGAACTGTAGGGAATTTTATGCTCTAGGCAATAATGCCTTCCAGTTAAACCCAAAGGTCCTTCAACAGAAATATGAATATAATCAGGATCTGATTTCTGTATTTTTTTCTTTAGGTCCCAAAAGTTCCATGCAACAGATATTTCTGGGTAATTAGGCAAAGGAAAGGTATGAAATAATCCTGGATGTATAACATCTACCTTGTATCCTCTCTCTTTGAGTTTTTTAACAATGGTAGTCATAGTGACAACAACTCCATTCACTTGTGGTTCCCAAGCGTCAGTGATTATCAAAATTTTACTCATGTCTGTAAACAACTTCTCCGTTTATTATTGTCATAACAACTTCAGTATCAAGAATACCCATATTATCAATGGTCAAAATATTTTTATCAAAAACACTAAAGTCCGCATATTTTCCTACTTCAATTGTGCCTAAATCTTCTTCCTGAAATATTGCATAAGCAGGCCATTTTGTGAAAATATCTAACGCTTCTTCTCTACTTAGCGCTTGTTGTAGATTCCAACCCTCATCATGGAATCCTGTTAAATCTTTTCTTGTAACTGCCGCATAATATTCTTGTAAAGGGTCTCCAAATTCAACTGGAGCATCAGAGCCGCCTACAATTACAACTCCTTTTTCAATAAAACTTTTCCATGCATATGCATAATCTAACCTCTCTAAACCAAGCCTATCTTTTGCAAAATGGAGATCTCCAATAGCATGTGATGGCTGCATAGAGGCAATGACATTATATTTTTTAAATCGTAGTTGATCCTTTTCGGTGACATTTTGAGCGTGTTCAATTCTCCATCTCAAATCCTTATCTGTTCCTTCAAGAAATTCCTGATAAAGATCTAGTGTCATACTATTCCCTCTATCTCCAATTGCATGTATTTGAATTTGACAGTCACGTTCATAAAGGTTTTTTAGTAACTGCCTAACTTCATTCTGGTCATAGATAATCAGACCTTTAGAATCTTTATCTTCATAATTTTCAAATAAAGCAGCTCCTCTTGAACCGATTGCACCGTCAGCATATATCTTGATGCTCCTTCTGCCTTTAATGCAATGTTCATAATCTTTTTGATTAAGAGAAAAATGAATTTTTAAATCTAAATCTAAATTTTCAAAGATTCTGATTTTCTCAATAAATAAGGAGTCAGCATCATGCATTCCTGTCCAGCCTCTTTGTTGATAAGTTCTGGCTCCTAATGCAAAAGCATTTTTTTCATCCTCTATTGTTTGAGCCGGTATTAGCTGCTGTACAAGATTTTTAGCAGTATCGATTAATATTCCATTTGCTCTTCCATCACTAAGTCTCTCTATTTCTCCTCCTGATGGATTTTCCGTTGCTAAATCAATATTTGAAAGAGTCAATGCTATTGAATTCACTAAAAATGCGTGACCATCTGCTCTCTCAAGAATAATAGGTATATCTGAATTGATTTCATCTAGTTCAAAACGCGTAGGAAAAGTTTTATCACTCCAATTTTTTTCTATCCATCCCTCTCCAAAAATTATCTGCATGTTTCGATTGTTGTCGTTATAAACTTTAACTCTTCGAAGCATTTCTTCTTTGCTTGATGTATTAGAGAGGTCTAATTTGAGTTGTCTATAACCTACACCTTTCAAATGAGCATGAGCATCTACAAATCCTGGAAAAACATAGCCTTTTTTGAGGTCAACCTTTTCCACTTTACACATTTTAAATTCATCTTGCTCGCCAATATGATTGATTCTTTTATCCTTAATAGAGATAGCTTTATTTTCAATACTTCTTGTTGCTTCTACAAAGATGTTTCCATTAAAAAGTACTTTTTCTCCACAAATATTTTTTGAAAATAATGGCATGCATAGATTAATCATTATTATGATTAAAAGACTTTTATTCATAGTTTATTAATTAATACAGATTTTGCTTTACTGAAACTTTTTAGCTCAAAGCTTCCATCTCGGTCTTCTGTGATGGCTGTACACGCTTCAATCCAATCACCAGTATTAAAATAGATGTAATCAGAATTTTGTTTTATTTGTGGTAAATGAGTATGTCCACACAACAAACCTTTATACTTTTCTTTCTTGCACAACCTTTGTACGTTCAATTGAAAATTACTGGCTTTGTTGACAGTTTTTTTTGTTAAGCTTTTCAGTTTTTTTGAAAGGGGGCGGTTCAATTTTAATAAGATTTCATAAAGAACACCTCCAAATTTAGAAAGCCACTTTATGTTTGAGGTAACTACATCAAACTGATCGCCATGAATTATAAGTATTTTTCCCTGTGTTTGGGATTCATGTATATGAGAATCAACAACTTTAAACGTATTTGCTTTATCAAGTATTTTTTTAAATCTTTTATCAGTCTCTACAAATTTATTTGCATCTTTTTCGCTTCTTAAGGGGTCATCATGATTTCCAGTAATATAAAATACATCAGTTCCACTATCTTTTATATCTTTTAATTTATCTAAAACCTTTTGATGCTCTTTTGGCCAATAAAAGTTATCTTTCATCGCCCAAAAATCAATGATATCTCCCACAAGAAAGAGCTTTTTACAATTTAATTTATTTAAAAATTCGTATAATTTTTCAGCTTTACAGCCTAAAAAGCCAAGATGTACGTCAGATATAAAAACTGAATTGTATTGATTATTTTTATCCATGTATCATTATTTTAATCTATGTCATTAAAACAAAAAGAACTTATTAATATTTGGGTATTCAAAGATGGAAAGAAAGGACATGAAAAGCAAATTGATGCCCTAGTAGATGAGCTGAGAAAATCAAATAAAATATCACTTCTGACTGTTGATTGTCATGAAAGTAACCCTGTTTCAAGCTTCTTCTCCTACATAAAAGGTGTCCCCTCCAAAGAAATTGATGAGGCAACTGATAATTGGGTCATGGAAGGATTTAATATTACTTCAGGGATGACACCATTTGGCAACTATCCTGACTTATTAATTGGTGCTGGATCTAAAACTCATTATCAATTACTGCTGGCAAAAAAACTTTTTCCAAATTCCAAAAGTATTGTTTTAATGAAGCCTTCTCTGAAACCTACTCAACTATTTGATATTGCAGTTGTTCCGCATTTAGATAAGTTTTATTTGAGAACCCCAGAAAATGTCATTACAACAAAGGGGGTATTATCGAAATATTCGGCAGAGAAGACAAAAAAGAAGACAGGTCTTATTATAATCGGCGGCAAAAGTAGGCATTATCATTTTAGACCCAAGGTTTTAATGAAGCAGATTGAATGGATTTTAAACGACTTATATAAGGATTATCAGTGGAAAATAACCACTTCTCCAAGATCACCAGATCTTAAAATGCCTAAACATCCGGGTAATGCTGAATTTTTTAACTGGAAAGATACCTCTGATGAATGGTTAACTACAGAGATCAAAAAAAGTGAAATAACTTTTCTTACACCAGAGAGTGTTTCAATTTTGTATGAAGCACTTTCAACTAATTCAAATGTATACGTATTTCATCATGAGCTGCATAGGGACCATGGAACAGAGGGAGCCCCTTTGAGAAAAACTAAGGTAACAAAAAATATAGAGTTGCTCAAAAAAAGTAAGGATATTGGATTTATAGATACCAAAAGGTATCTTTTTTCTAGAGATATAAAATCAGCTGACATTTGCCACCCAAAAAAAAATAAGCCTTTATCTGAAGTAAAAGATGTAGTTAATAAGCTATTTAAAATCTTATGAAAGTGTTACATATTTTTTCTAGTAAAGCTTTTGCAGGACTGGAAAGGCATGTTGAAGAGCTATCTTTTGAACAATCAAAAAATAATAATGTGATGGTCGTAGGGCCAAAGAAATTTAAGAATAAATTTAGGGCAAATTATCATTCCCTTGATAATCTAGGATATAGATTTAGTCCGTTTAAATCCTCAAAACTAGACGAAATTTTTCTCAATTACACACCAGATGTTGTTAATACACACGGAACAAAACCTGCAGTGCTTTTAAAAAAATTTAAAAATAGGGATTTTAAATGGGTAGCTACAGTGCATAACAATAAAAAGAATGTATATGCCTATGAAAAGGCAGACAGTGTAATTGCTGTGAGTAAATTGGCAGTCACTAATTTTAATAAGCAGAAAAAAAATATTTACCATGAACTAAATTGGGTAGACGAAATAAGATTTTCGGAGTACACCAAAAAAAATGGGGAATACTTTTGTTTTATTGGGAGACTTGAGCCACAAAAAAATCTTGAGACTTTAATAAAAATTTGGAAATCTGTTGAAGAAAAATTAGTAATTGTTGGTGAAGGCTCTCAAGAGCAAGGATTAAAAAATCTTGTTGCAGATTTGGGTATTGCTAAAAAAATAAAATTTATTCCTTATACAGATAATGTAGGGAATATTTTATCCCACTCTAAAGGACAAATTTTTTGCTCTTTAAAAGAGGGTTCGCCAAAATCTTTTTTTGAATCCCTTTATTGCGAGGTTCCAGTAATTGCTACTCCAGTAGGTGCATTTCCTGAGCTTCTAGATAATGAATTTATTTCTTCAGATTTATCTTATGATTCAATTAAGAAAGTAATTGTTTATTGGACTGCAAGGCCAAAAGAACTTCTAAAAAAACAAAAAGATTTGATTAGCAACATAAAGAAAAATCACATCATTAAAAAAGCATCTGAAAGAATTTTAAAAATTTATGAGTCTTAGCTTTTTCCAAGAGCTTCAAGATAGAAATCAACAGTCTTTTGATGCATCAACTCTGAGGTTAAAAATACCTCTTTAGGTTTATTGCTGCTGGTAATAATTGATTTAGTCTTTTCCGTTAACTGTTCAAAATCGTTAAATTCAACCTGCCCCTCTTCATAAAAAAGCTTTAAGACCTCACCTACACCACCCCTATTCCAACCACATATTTTTTTACCCATCATTGCTGCCTCTAGAAGTGTTCTTCCAAAAGGTTCGGGAGTTGATGATAGGTTCATTACAAGTGCTGAAAGTGAGTAAATTTCTCGGATATCATTCTTTGCATTATAGAAAAATACTCTATCTTCCAAATTGTAATCTCTTATAAGATTTAAGAGCTTTTTGTAATATTTCTTTTTTGCATCTTCATATGGTCCAACAATAAGACCAGAATAATTATCTGGTAGGTTAGATATTAGCTTGATGAATGATTCCTGACCCTTCCATGATGATAGCCTGCCTGGGAATGCAATAATTTCTTTATTTACCAGTTTAGGGAACTGTGAAAAAAACTTTTCCTGATATTGTTCGGTTACCTGAAATTGTTTAGTAAAATAATTTTGATCAGACCCACGATAAATTAATCTTGGTTCAGCATTCAAGTGGTTTTTATAATTCTCTAAGATATATTCGTTAACTGTTTTAGAAATTGCAATAACACAATCAAAGCTTGCCATTATTCTGCTATAAAAAGGTGTGCTGTACAGACCATGAAATGTTGAAAAGAAAATTGGTCTTGGGTTTTTGATAAAAAGCTTCGAGAGTTGAGTTACCCATGCAGGAATTCTAGATCTAACATGCACAATATCTGGAGATATTTCATTAATGATGTCAGCTAATTTTTTTGCTTGAAGCAAAGTTAGAAAGCTCTTTTCGGAAACCTGCATATGAATATGACTGCCTCCGTCATTAATAAGATTTTTTACTTGCCTGCCTCCATTAGAAATTACGTATGAGTCATGGCCTCTGCCAACAAGATATTTATTAAAATCTAAAACACCCCTTTCCACTCCACCAGTATTTAAAGTTGGAAGAATTTGAATAATCTTTAACTTACGCATCAAGTGAATTTACCCTAATACGACCGTATCTTGTTTCTTCAAAATTAACATCAATTTTTTTTAAAGCCTTATTAACAATAGAAATCATTTTTTCAGAATTTCCACATATGATGACTAGGGGTAATTCGTTCTGATTGCTTAGCACAAAATCCTCTACATAAATTTCAACATCTGCATGCTTTACTCCATGAAGATCTAGATGCAAGATTTGTTTCTCATACCTAATTGACATTAATTCTTATAAATTTTGATTATCTCAGAAGATGCATCCTTGTATGCTCTTGCCATCGCTGGAGTATTGAATGCAAAAGCGTAATTTCCTTTACTGTCCATAACAATAACACCTCCATCTGCACCGATTTCTTTTAACTGATTCATTACCTCATTTGAAGCTTGTTGAATCGATTTATTTTGATAACGTGCTTTCACACAAATTTCTTTGGCAACACTAAATCTTATAAAGTATTCTCCGTGACCAGTTGCTGAGACGCCACAAGAATTATTTTCTACCCAAGTTCCAGCACCGATTATTGGCGAGTCTCCAACTCTCCCAGGGGCTTTTTTAGTCATTCCTCCTGTAGATGTGCCTGCTGTTATTACTCTATTTTTATCTATTGCCACAACCCCAACTGTTCCTTTTTTATTTTTTTGTGCTTTTTTTAAAGACTTCAACCTTTCTGGGTTTGCAAAATAACTTTGTTCAACCTGTTCGATGCTGTTATCTCTTGCTAATTTTTCTGCGCCACTACTAGTGAACATTACATGAGGTGTTTCTTCCATAACATGTCTTGCTAAAGAAATTGGATTTTTTACATTAGTGACTGAGGAAACAGCACCTGCTTCATTATCTTTTCCAGTCATTATGGAAGCATCCATTTCCTGCCTTTCTTCAGATGTATAAACTGAGCCTCTTCCAGCATTAAAAAGAGGATTATCTTCTAAAATTATTATTGCGGCTTCAACTGCATCGACACTGCTGCCACCATTCTCTAAAATTTCAAAACCCTTATCTGCTGCCATTTTGAGTCCTTTTTTAAGTTCTTTAATTTCATCAGGAGACATATTTGAAAACCAACCAGCTCCTCCATGTATAACAATTGCTGGAGATTCAGCAAAAAGAGAAAAGGAGATGACTAATGGAAGTAAAACTTCAATTAATTTTTTCATAATAAGCAATGTAGTCTACTATTAATTTTTTCACATCGGGGCATGATTTGCGAGAATTACAATACATTGTTGAATTAGGTGGTCCAGGCCAATTGCCACCCACTGCAACGTTAATTAATAAATAAAACTCCTCAAGAAACGGATTAGGCGTAAGATTTTCAATTTCATTGAAATTAACCTTAAATACCAATTGATCATTTAGTAACCATTCAAAATATTTGTCTTCCCAAATCAAAGATATCTTATTATGATCAATCGGATTTGATAGCTTTATCAATTGGTTTAAAAAAGTAGTTTTGGATATCTGCCTATGATAGTCATGCCCATAATGGATTGTGGTAACTAGCTCATCTGATTTTTCATTAATTGTTTCAACAATGTCAATTTCTCCGCTTCTAGGCCAGTTTCCATAAACTGACTTCTCAGGCATCATCCAAAGTGCTGGCCATACACCCGTTATTTCTGGTACAGAAAAGCTTATATCAACTCTTCCGTATTTAAATTTTCTTTTATTTTGTGAATTTATTCTCGCACTTTCATAACCGGTTCCATCAGAACTAGCGTTATATGTCGGGATTATAAATAAACAGCCATCGTTAAGATAAATATTTTCATTGCTATCTGTATAACTTTGTAATTCATTATTGCCCCAACCTGGCACTCCGTAATTTTGTCCATCCCCATACATAAAATTCCAATTAGATTGATTCAAACCTACATCATCAAAATTTTCTAACCAGATTAAAGAGTAATTTTCATATGAATGTGGTTGTTGTGATGGGCAATAATCTATATTTTCAGCTACTGGTGCAGGTTGAATTGCCCCTGCAATAATTGAATTAGAAAAATCGCTATTGCCTACATTACATCCGTATAAAAAAGTAACGATAAAAATTAATGAAATTTTATTATTAATACGCATGATAATGTCCTTTTTTACTGAGTTTTAATTAATTGTAAACAATTTGACATAAACATAATTTTAGTTATATTTATCTTATCAATTCAAATCATATAGAGGGGATTATGAAATTTACAAAAAATTTACTTATGTTGCTAATGCTTCCAGCATTTGCTTTACCTGTTATAGCCCAAGATTCTGAAGATGAAGATGAGGGCCTTGAAATTGTAATTACTACAGCTCAAAAAATTGAGAAAGATGTCATGGATACTCCTGTTCCAGTGACAGTTTTTACTCAAGATAAACTAACTGAGTATGGAATAAATAATTATATTGACCTTTCTCAGATGGTTCCAATGTTAGAAATTACTGACTCTAGTAACCATGGTGCACCTGTGATCACTATGAGAGGAGTTAGATCAAACAATGTTACGGAACTTGGAGATCCAGCTGTTGGTGTACACGTAGATGGTGTTTATGTATCAAGAATGCAAGGCGCTATGGCTCTACTTTTCGATCTCGAAAGAGCAGAGGTTTTAAGAGGACCGCAAGGAACTCTATACGGAAGAAACTCTACTGTAGGCACATTCAATGTTGTAACCGCAAAACCAAACTTTGAGGCGCAAGGTGGTTCTGTGACAATTGATGCGGGAAGAATGGATGCTCAAGCTTTGAGACTTCATTACAACCTGCCAATTGCAGATAATTTTGCAATAAGGTTTGCTTACATGGAAGAGAAAAAAGATTCATTCATTACGACTTATTTAGATGCTTCACAAATGGATCATAGATTTATGAAATTTGCTGGAGTTGATTTAAGCGAGTTCAGTCAAATAGGAGGAGATTATAATAACAGAGTTATGTCTGATCACCACTGGTATAACGGATTTGACGGATGGCAACAAAGACCACTTTCAAAAGTTCAGATGGATCCAGCTGATTCATACAATAATGTAGACCAAAATGCATTTAGATTAAGTGCACTATATGACATGGGTGGAGACAGAAGTCTAAATGTACAGTTTGAGCAATTTGAAAACCAAAATGCTCACTGGACTGAAACACCTGCTTGCGAATTGATGAGAGGAAGACCTGCAGTTAATTATGAATCATGGAACTGGGGTGGCTTTGACATAACAAACTGTGATACAGGTTTTGGTGGAGGAAATGCATACAAAGCATATGTAAACACTCCTGGGATGCTAGATGTTGTCCTTACATCAACAAGGGCTATCTACAAAGCACCGATTGGTGACTTTGATTTAGTTGCTAAATATGGTTACCAGCACTTAGAAGAAGAGGCTCACTTTGATACAGATATGGGTCATGGTAACTGGGATGGCAACTGGAATATTGATGACTTTGTGGCAAAGGCAAAAGTTTTTGATGTTGAATTAAGATCGTCTAAAGATGAGAAGCTACAGTGGGTACTTGGCTACTTCATGAACCTAGAGAACAATAACATGGAAGCTCACTTTAACGGTCTTGAAGGCTCTGATGTATTTATTCAGCCAGATAGACAGCTTGATGCAACAGCAATGTATGGCCAAGCAACATACCAGCTTGATGAAAGAATGTTTCTAACATTTGGTGCAAGATATTCAGAAGAAGAAAAAACTGATGTTGGTGGAAGAAACTTTAGATGCATGTTCTGGGCAAATGGTTGTGCTGCAGACCCTTATGGTGGTGCAAGAGCCAGAGATCCAAATTGGGTTAGACTTGGTTACACTCCGTGGAAAAATGGTGGTGAGTTCTTAGTTGAAGGAGTTAACTGTAGCGGTGGTTATGGTTGTCTTCAAGAAGTTTTAATTAACGATACATCAGCAACGTTTGATAATCTTGACTATAGAGTAGGACTTGATTTTGATTTAGATGATAACACCCTTCTCTACGCATATTATGCAACTGGTTTCAAATCTGGTTCTATCCAAGACGTGTACAGAAGAGGTGATAATACACTTCATCCGGAAGGACCAGGTTCATATGCTGACACTTCTTATGATAATGAATACATAGACACATTTGAATTTGGTTTTAAAAGAAGGATTGGAAAAGATCTAAACTTATCTTTCAATGCGTATTTCTCTCAATATGATGGAAAACAAGAATCAGGGAACGTTCCTGTAGATGTTATTTCAGCAATGGGTGTAGATACATCAATTGGTTCTCCTACGTTTGGACAAATGGTTCAACAAGACCAAGTTGTTACTAGGTGGTCAAGCCAAAACTTTGGTGAGCAAGAATTCTATGGTTCTGAGTTTGAGTTTAACTGGAATCCATACGAAGGTGGAAATATTAATGGTTACATTGCAACAATGAATACCAAAGTTACAGAGAGTTTTGTAACACAGGTAAGATATGCAATAGGATTTGCACATGGCAGACCTGATTATGGTAGTGCTGTTGCTCCAGAACCAGAGAATAATATTGATCTTCTTGGTAATGAGGCACCATATGCTCCTCAATTCCAAACAACCATTCGGTATGAGCACACATTTAATACTCCAGTAGGTAAAATCAAACCGCAGGTCCAATATCACTATGAAACTTCAGCTTACCTTTCGATTTACAACATAGATAAGCATGTTGATGATGAAGGTGGTTATGGCACATATGGCTGTACAAACTTTGCTGCAGCAGATGGTTGTGCGTACGACTTTATAGATTTACCTGGATATTGGGCACAGCCAGCAGAATACTTATCAGATCTAAGGCCTGCATTTGAAACATTTAACTTGTTGCTTACTTTTGAACCTGCAGAGGGAAGCTGGTATGCACAAGCTTATAGCTACAATGCTATGGACGAAAGAATCGCATATCACAGAGCTTGGGAAGGTGCAGTTCCTAGAGGGGGATATAGCGGTCCTGCTCAATATGGAATTAGATTTGGATACTTTTGGTAAAAACTAGATTTTGCTAAACTAAAAAGGAGGGGTAACCCTCCTTTTTTTATGAATACTCCTGACATTAGCGATTTATATTATTTACTTCCTGTTATTGTGGACTTTAATGCTTATGGTAAAAAAGATTTAGTTAGTGGAAAGATTGAAACAGTTAGTTGCTTAAATGATAACAGCAAAGTTAGAGAGGTTTTGTCTACTGATGGTACTAATAGCATCTTAATAGTTGATGGACATGCATCAAAGGAAGTTGCCTTAATGGGTGATAAAGTTGCAGGTTTAGCAAAAGAAAATAAGTGGGAAGCTGTAGTTATTAACGGATATATAAGAGATGTTGAGCATCTGCATAATATTGATTTAGGTATTTATGCCTTAGGAACCTCACCCAAAAAAAGTAATAAAGATAATAAGGGAGAAATATCAGTTGATATCCAAATTCAAGGTGTGGACATTAAACCTGGCTATTGGGCATATACAGATCAGAATGGGATAATAATTTCTCCAGAAGAATTAAAAATTAACAGCTAAATTTTTTCTTTAGTGAATTTTTTGAAATAGAAACATTTTTAAAATCTATTGTTAAATCTGCAGGTCCAAATAAAATCATAGGTGAAATTGTTTTTGATAGATCTAACCCCTTATCAGTTAGGCACTTTAATGGCACTGAATATCCATCAAAAGACTTAGATTTCATCAGTAAAGAAGTAACATCAATTGACCCCATACATCCAAATCCACAAGTTGCAGCTAAAAATATAGCTCCTGAAGATTCCACTACCCTAGCATTAAAGTTTAAAAAACCTGACTGAAAATCCTCAAGTCCAACTACTTCAGTAGTTAGAATATGGAAACTATTTAAGTTTCCATCTGCATTAAAAATAACTCTTAAGGTATCGTCCTGTTTATCTACATCTATAAAATCTGTCTGCACTACGTCATTTTGAGTTGTATTATTTGTTGAACTCAGTTTAATTTGAGGAGAGTTATTTTCTTGGATGAAACCTTCAAATGGACTGTTAAATTTTCCTGAAAATATCTCGACTAAATCACCATAATCATCTGATTTCTCGAAACTCTCATCTAGTGAAGCTAATGCTTTAGGAGATTTATATGTTAATCCATATCCATAATCAAATTCCGCATTGCTAGCAGGATCATAGAAGGCAATGGTAGATTGATTTGGATCACTAGGCCAGCTAAATGGAAGCTTACCTTGAAAGTCATAATTAACTGAACCATCTTCATTAGCGACAAGAACATCTGTCATTCCTTGAGACTCAGTTCCTGGAAGCCAAGCGACAACAAATGCATCGGAGAGATTTATGAATTCATTTGTCCACAAGGGTCTCCCAGTAAAGAAAATAGAGACTACTCTATTTCCATTTTTTTTCAGCCTTTTTAGGGTATTTAATGTTTTCGAATCTCGATAAAATAAATTCTTTCGGTCACCAATTCCCTCTGCATAAGGTTCTTCTCCGTAAGCAACAATCACTAGGTCATAATTCTTATTTAAATCTAAATTAGATAAGGAATTTTTATGAGTTATTTCGAGATTTTCGTACTCTTTTAATGCTTGCAGAAATGTAACAGAACCTGGGAAGTCACTGTTGGTATTGTTGGCTCCTTGCCAATCTAATGTCCAGCCCCCTGTTTGAATCTTTAATGAATCAGCAGAGTCACCAATAACAAGAATTTTTTGTTTGTCTTTTATTGGCAAGGCTGCATTATTATTTTTTATTAATACAAGCGATTCTCTAACAGCTCTTCTTGCTATGTCTCTATTCTTTTGAAGCCCTACCTCAGAATATTTTGTTTGATTAGGCACCCTCCCCTTAAACATACCTAGCTGCTGCTTTACTGTTAAAATTCTTTTAACAGCATCATCTAATCTTTCTATTGAGATTTCGCCGCTTTTTACCTGTTTAACTGTATTTTTGTATAATGCTTTCCAGTTTTCTGGAACCATAAACATATCAACTCCAGCATTAAATGATTCAGGACAACTTCCAGTATTACAGCCAGGTACTTGCTGATGACCATTCCAGTCTCCCACAACGAATCCAGTAAAATTCATTTTTTCTTTCAAAACTTCAGTTAAAAGATATTCATTTCCATGAACCTTGGAACCATTCCATGAGTTAAAACTAGCCATTACAACCCTTACACAAGAATTTAGAGAAGCAAAATAAGGTTCTCCATGAATTACTCTCATGTTCTCTTCATTGGCTCTTGTATCGCCCTGATCAATTCCTAAGTAAGTGCCGCCATCACCTAGGAAATGTTTGGCTGTTCCCAATATTTTTGCATCACTCAAAAATTCTTTTTCGGTTCCTTGCAAACCTTCAATAAATGCACTTCCAAGTTTTGATACAAGCACAGGATCCTCAGAATAACCTTCATAAGTTCTACCCCATCTAAAATTTTGTGGAATTGTTACTGTAGGGGCAAATGTCCAAAATAACCCTGTTGCAAGAACTTCTTCAGCAACTGCTGCACCAATATCTTCAACAAGTTGGGGGTTAGCGGCTGCTCCAATTCCAATATTATGTGGAAAAATTGTTGCCCCAAAAACATTGCTATGGCCATGCACTGCATCTGTTCCCCATAAGACTGGAATAGATGCACCTGTTTTTTTAGATTCTTCATAAAATTCTTGAGCTAAAGATTTCCATTCTGCTGGAGATGATCTAAGTTTACCCCTTGGAGAAGTATTTCCACCATTAAGAACTGAACCGATAGGATAATCTCTTAAATCTGATGGTTCAATAAAATCTAAATCTGCCTGAATTACCTGTCCTACTTTTTCCTCTATACTCATAGTTTTCATGAGGTTGTTAACAAAAGTTGGATCTGGTAACGGACAAATCTGCTCTCTTTCCCAATTTACTTCTGAATAAATCAGCGAGGATAAGATTAATGTAAGGCTAAATACTTTTCTCATTTTTACCAATAATAACCATAAATTCCTGACAATATTAATAAGATTGTTACAGAACCATAATTGAATAATTTTGAAGTTTTAAAGTCTTCATAAGTAAGTTTAAAAACCTTGGCATTATCTGATTTATCAGAAAGCGCGAAACTTATAAGAAAGGCAATACCAAAAGAAATTGCCATTTGATGCATAAATGGCTCAATTAGCGATTGGTCTGTTTGAGCAACATATAACTTCATAAAGACACCAACTATTAATGCCACTAAAGAGCCTGCCAAAACTGACTTTGAACTGGATTTCTTAAAAAAGATTGCTGATAGGAATACAAATAAAATTACAGGACTAAATAAGCCCATATATTCTTGAACATACTGAAATGCAGAATCTAAACTGCCAAGAAAGATAGGCGCAACAATTATAGAAAGGATTAAACCAGACATCCCTGCTAATCTTCCTACATTTACTAACTCAGTATCTTTTACTTTAGTGTAGTTTTTATAAATATCCATTGTAAAAATAGTGCTTAAACTATTAGTCAGTGAAGCTAAAGATGAGACAATTGCAGCAACAAGTGCAGCAAATGTGAGTCCTAAAATTCCATTCGGAAGCAATGAAAGCATTGATGGATAAGCTTTAGATCTATCTCCACCTAAAGATTCAATTACATTTCCTTCCAGTGCAACTGCTATTAAACCTGGTAAAACTACAACTATTGGCATAAAAATCTTTAAGAATCCTGCAAACATTAAGCCTTTCTGTGCTTCATCTAAACTTTTTCCTCCTAAGGCTCTTTGAGTGATGTACTGATTTGTTCCCCAATAATAAAAATGTGCGATCCACATTCCTCCAATAAGAACCCAAATGCCTGGCAGCTTAACATAATTTCCATAAGCAACAGGATCGGTTTCTTTATCAACATAAGGCAGAATTGCATCAAACTTTTCAGGAAAATTACTTTGTAATATCGCAAAACCTTCAATTACTCCATTGCCATCTGATAAAGCATTAAGACCTACGTACGATACAAAAAGACCTGCAAAAATCAGTAAACATACCTGAATAACATCAGTAAATGCTACTGCTTTTAATCCTCCATATAGTGAATATGCTAAAGATAAGCCGCCTAGAAGGATCATTGAAAGAATAAGATCAAGTCCAGTTAGATTATTAACCGCTTTTGCACCAAGCCATAAAATAGTGGGAAGAATGACCATTACATACATTATTAACATTAATGTAGCCAATAATGTACTGACATTCTTATCATATCTTTGAGATAAAAGCTGAGGCATTGTAAATACTTTCTGTTTTAAATAAACAGGCAATAAGAATTTTCCTACAACAATCAATGCTACTGCAGCTGTCCATTCATATGTTGCAATAGCAATTCCCATAGCATAGGCATCACCATTCATTCCAATAATTTGATCTGCAGCTATGTTTGCTGCTATGAGCGAAGTTCCAATAGCCCACCAAGGCAAAGATCTTCCTGCAAGAAAATACTCCTCTGCCGTCTTTTTTTCGCCCTTTTTTGAAAGAGATACATACGTTGCAATTGCAATTAGAACAACTGCATAAATTCCTACTATTAAATAATCTAAACTATTCATGAAACCTCCTAACAATTGAATAATTCAAGTTTCCATACAATGGAGTGTGTTCTTTTGTAATTAAATTTATAGAAGTATTTTCAAGTATTTTTTTATGTTCATTTGAAGGATGAAATGTATAGGAAGCATTCATTTTATCATCAAGGTTAAGGCCTATTATGCTTCTCATCAAGCTTCCTGCAAGATAAATACCTCCATATGCCAAAAATGTTAAAGTGAGATCAGATAAAATTTTGCCAAGTGCTTCATTAAATTTTTCCAAAATAAAATTTGCGTGAGGATTATTTCCATATGATTGAACAATTTCTTCAGATGAAGCCTGTTGGTTTGTTTTGGAATAATATATTTTCTCTAAACCTTTGCCTGATATGAAACTTTCAAGAACTGAAAAATCATTACCCTTATTAATTTCAAAAAGATTAAATAGATAATCATTATAAAGTCTTGTGTTGCCAAGCTCTGTTGCAGATACAACAGGATGTCCTTTTATATATCTAAGTACAGAAAAGCCAAGTCCTGTACCTGGACCAATTGCTAAACAAGTTTTTTCTGGATTATTTATACCTTTTTTTACAGTTTTAAAATCTTCATCTTGTAAAAGTGGCAGACAATATCCAATTGATTCCCAATCATTGAGCAAATAGAAATTATCTGTTTTTGTATTTTTTTTAAGCTCTATTTCGTCAAGCACCAAATTTCTATTTGTCATGGTAATTTTATTTTCTCTTTTAGGACCTGCAACAGACATTACTATTTCAGATGTATTGGAACCTTCAACTATTTCTTGAATTATCTTATGGAGTTCTTCGTTAGCATGTATTTTTTGTTTTGAAATTTTTAGAACGGATTTTTGATCCTTATTACCATAACCTACTCTTAGATTAGTTCCACCAAGGTCTAGCAATAAGATATCATCAGTCAAAATTTTACTCCCAAGAAATATTAGAAATTATATAAAAAAAACTAATTGCATAATAGAAAACTTAGAACAAACTATCCAGCGTCTTAAGTATAATGGGTTTAGTAAATAAAATATGGATTGGAAAAATAAAGTCATATATCAAATTTATCCTCGAAGCTTCGTGGATTCATCAGGCAGTGGAACAGGTGACTTAAACGGGATTAAAGGTAAGGTCGATTATATAAAAAACCTTGGTGTAGATTATGTTTGGATTTCTCCATTCTTTGAATCTCCTCAAAAGGACTTTGGATATGATGTTTCAAATTATAGAAAGGTTGATAAATTATTTGGCAATAATGATGACTTTAAAAATCTTGTCGAACTATTTCATGAAAATGATATTAGAGTAATTATTGATTTAGTTCTTAGTCATACCTCAGATGAACATAAGTGGTTCAAAGAGAGCTCAAAGAAGGTAATAAATGAATATACCGACTGGTACGTCTGGGCTGATGGCGAAAAAAATAAACCTCCAAATAATTGGCTTTCAGTTTTTGGTGGAAGTTCTTGGAAATGGGATCAAAAAAAAGAACAATTTTATCTCCATAACTTTTTAGAATCGCAACCAGATCTAAATTTCCATAATGTTGCCGTACAAAATCAGATGCTAAATGAAATACAGTTTTGGTTAGATTTTGGAATTGATGGATTTAGATTTGATGTCATAAATTTTTTATTTCACGACAAGGATCTAAGAAATAATCCATATAAAAATGCATCTGAAGTTAGGCCACTAGGCTTCAATAAAGATAATCCATATGGCTTACAACATCACAAATTTGATAACACTCAAATAGATACACTTATTTATTTAGAAAAAATAAGGAAACTTTTAGATAAATATAATGCGATTTCAATAGGGGAAATTGTTTCTGATAATCCTCTTAAAACAATCGCAGATTATACAAATAATCAAAGACTTCATATGGCCTATTGTTTTGAATTTCTCTCTGATGATTTCAATTTTGAAACAGTAGATGAAATTGTAAATAATTTTTTTGACCAGAACCCGGATTCATGGCCTTGTTGGGCATTTAGCAATCACGATGCAACTCGTATCGCTTCTAGGGTAAATAAATCTCCAAAAGAAATTATGGGGAAACTTTTATCACTAAGAGGCAATATATGTATTTATCAAGGAGAAGAGCTAGGTTTAAGAAACTCAATACTCGAAAAAAAGGATATCAGAGATCCATTTGGGCTAAATTTTTGGCCAAAGTTTAAAGGAAGAGATGGTTGCAGAACTCCGCTGCCATGGAATTCTAAACAAAAAAATTATGGCTTCTCTAGTGGAAGCCCTTGGCTACCATGTGATAAAAAATTTGAAAAACTATCGGTAGATATTCAAGAGAATGATAAAAACTCTATGCTGAACTTTACAAGAGAGAAAATTAGTCAACGGAAAATTAATTAGTATCGTCACCTGATTCCAGAATATAAGTTGGGCCAGTTATTCTGATTTATTGTCAGGTAACGATATTTTTATAATAGTTTTTTTTTGCCAAAATGTTAAATAATGCGACATTATTTTTAGTAAAATCCGTAAAATCATTTTTTTTACAGTATATTTGCCTATTTTGTAAATAAAATTTTGATTTTTGAATTGTATATAATACGCGTATGGCTATTTGGTTTAAAAACTACACTTTAGAAGATATTAAAATTCCGCCAATAGGTATTGATGAAAAACTTGGCATAGAGATTGTAGAAATAGGTTCAGATTATATTATTTGCAAAATGCCAGTAGACGAAAGAACAAAACAGCCTATGGGATTACTGCATGGTGGAGCTTCTTGTGTTCTTGCAGAGAGTACAGCAAGTATTGCAGCATTCCTAGTCATAGATCCCAAGAAAAAATCTGTTGTTGGATTAAATTTATTAGCCAATCATTTAAAAAGTGCAAGAAATGGTTTTGTATATGCAACTGCAAAGCCAAAACACATTGGGAAAAGTACGTCTGTTTGGGATGTGCAAATTACTAATGAAGAAGACCAACCGATTTCATCAATTAGTTTCACTGCTATGCATAAGGATATTTGATATGAACAAACTTAATATTTTTATTTTGTTATTTTTTTCAATGATAGGGTTTTGTGAATATCCAAAATCAATATTATTTATCGGTAATAGCTATCTTTACTATAACGACAGCATGCATAACCATGTTGAAGAATTAATGGAAGATTTCTATAAAGGCCAAGAAATAGTTACTAAAAGTGCTACTATTGGTGGGTCTCGACTTGAAAATCATAATATTGATCACCTGCTGAAGCCTAAAAATTTACAACGAAAAGAGCAAGTGGATATGGTAATTATGCAAGGAGGAAGTGGAGAAGTTATAGATAAGGCCTCTAGAAAAAAATTCATAAAAACTGCAGTGAAATACAGCAAAAAAGCAAGGAAACAAGGAGTTATGCCAGCATTATTTATGACCCATGCCTATACAGAAACTGATGATAGATATGAACCCAATCTTATTGAAAAGATAAAGATGACATATTTTGAAGCAGGTAGACAAAGTAAAGCATTAGTTATTCCTGTTGGAATCGCCTATGAAAATGCATACTCAAAAAGACCAGATATAAAATTGCATCACCCTGATGGCTCTCACCCTGGAATGTTAGGTACATATCTTGGAGCTTGTGTGATTTTTGCCTTTATAACAAGCCAATCACCTATTGGTCTCGATTACAACTATCTAAATCGTGTCTCTAATAAGGACAAATTATTTTTACAGGAAATCGCCTGGCAAACTTATCTTGAATTTAATTAAAGTGCTAATAGAATAACAACATGACTGAATTAATTGTAAGCATAGGAAAAAGAATAAGTAAGGCTGACAGCTTCATGCTAACAGTTGTCTATACAATCGGTCATATTTTTATAGCAACCCTTTGTGTTTACTTTATTACTGGAGCTCCGCTTAATCTTGCAGCAGCTGATGCTTTTATTGAACCTTTAATAAATGCAGGATGGTTCTATTTTCTGCATTCATCTTGGAAAAGATTCAACAAGAAAAGTTAATTGGTGGAGCCAAGGGGGATCGAACCCCTGACCTCAACGCTGCCAGCGTCGCGCTCTCCCAGCTGAGCTATGGCCCCTTAATAAAGTTGTAAATTGTATCTTATTTCTTGTAAAATGATATTAAATTTGAGGATAAATAGTTTTCTAGGGGGTCCAATGAAACTAAGATTAATTTTAACGCTACTTATACCGTTTTTAACGCTATTTGTTAGTGCTCAAGATTCTGATACTGAAGAAGTAGAAGAAGTCGTTGTAGTTGGTTCACAAATTAAAGGTGCAACCATAACTGATGCTTTACCAGTGACTGTTATTTCAACTGAAGAAATTGAAGGCTTCGGTGTTGATTCTGGTGACGATTTGATATCAAACCTTGCTGAAATGGGTACAAACCAATTTAACCAAGGAGACTTTAATGGTGGTTATAACGCCAACAGAGGAGATGTCGGTTCATTTAACTTAAGAAATGTTGGTACAGGTAATACTCTTACTCTTTTAAATGGAAGAAGAATTGTTCCTGCTGCTGGTTATCATACTGAAACAATTGGTGGTAGTTTAGTACCAGTTCAGTCAGTTAACAGTAACGTTTTACCAGTTTATGGGTTAGAAAGAATTGAAATCCTAAGAGATGGTGCATCTGCTGTTTACGGATCAGACGCTGTTGCTGGTGTTATTAATACTGTTCTAAAGAAAGATTTTGATGGCTTTTCAATGAGAATAAGAGGAATAGCCTATGATCACTTTGCTGCAGAGGATGCAAAAGTAAGCATACAATGGGGTAGAAATTTTGACGATGGCTCAAATCTTTCTATTTATTTAGATACTTACGACAGAGGTCATATTGATGGTATTGAAGATCCTAAGTGGATGATGGGTGATGCTAGAACTTTAGAGCCCTACGCTTCACAACTAGGTGCTTTTGCTGATACTTCATGGAGAAATATATCGGCACAAAGTAAGTATGCGCAGTTTTATGTAGGTAATGGTTCTAATGTGTTTTCACTCTATAGACCTGATGACCCATATTGTCAAAGTGGAAGTGCAACAAACCTATTTACATCCCCATTACAAGATAATGTTTGTTTCTATGATGCTTCAAGCATAAGAGCAGAGAACAGAGCAAACTATCCTATGGAAGGGATGATGAGAAGAGGTGATCTCGAAAGACATAACATGCTTGCATACTACAACACTACACTTGATAACGGTGTTGAAGCTTCTACAGAGATAGGCTGGTATCAGTCAAGTGGTTTCAGACAGCATTATCCTGGTGCTTTCCTAAATCCAGGTAGCGCAAACAGACGAGGTCAAGGAACACAATCAATAAGAGTTCCTTCAACAAACTATTACTTTAATCAATGGGTTAGAGCTGATGGAACAAAATTTGTTGATGCCGAGGATGATTTTCTTTGGATAAGATTCCTAAGATTTACACAACCAAGATACTACAACCATGAAAGAGAAACATGGAGATTTACTCAAGCGTTTGCTGGTTCTACAGGTAATTGGGACTGGGATACTGGTATAGTCTTCTCAGAAGCAACTTCTCTGATGGCAAATGGTAATAGAGTTGGTTTACTTGAATTGGAAGCTGCACTAGCTAAAGATGATCCAAGTGCGTATAACCCTTTCTGTGCTGGTGTTAATTGTAATGAGGAACAAATTCTTAAAACAATTTACAGAGAAAATACCAGTTCAATGTCTCTAATTGATTTCAAAATGTCTAATGCTGAATTCTTTGAAATGCCACAGTTAAGTGGTGGTACAGCGCCTGCAGGTGCACTATTTGGTATTGAAATTAGAACAGAAGAAATGACTGATAAAAGAGACCCTAATATTGATGGAACAATCGATTGGACTAATAACTTAGGAGCTTCTTGGCCTTATGTCTCAAATATTTCTAACTCAAGTCCATCACCAAATACAAGTGGTGAGCGTACAGTAACATCTTACTTTGGTGAGCTTCAGGTACCTCTTGATGACAGACTTGTTGTTCAAGCAGCACTTCGAGGAGATCAATTTACCGATGTTGGTAACTCATTAGTTGGAAAATTTGCTATGGGTTGGGACATTAGCGACTACGTCAAATTAAGAGGTTCAGTTTCAACTGCTTTTGCTGCACCAAACTTAATTTTCATTAACGAAGGTTTAGTCGCTAGATCAAATACTAGAACAGATGCTGTTTACGAATATTTTACAAACGTATCCGGAAATCCAATAGCTGATCCAGAATATCAACTACAAAGGGTTGCTCAAGGTAACCCAGACCTTAAACCGGAAGAGTCAGAAAACCTTTCATGGGGTTTTGTGCTAGAGCCAGTTGAGGATCTACTTGTAACAGTTGATAGATGGAGAATTACTAAAGAAAATACACTTGGTCTATTTGGTGAAAACAACCATATGTTGTTAGACCTTCTAATAAGACTTGAAGGCGGCCCATCAGAGTGTGTGGGTAACCCACTTGTGGTTAGAACACAGTTCACTGCTGATGAATACACAGCAGGATGGCCAACTAATCTATGTCCAGCTGGACAAGTTCAAAGAATTGATGATATTTATGTAAACCTTGATACACGTGTAATTGAGGGTACTGATACCACAGTTCAATATAGACTTGATACAGATGTTGGTAGATTTAACTTTAAGCTTGTGAATGTTCACTATAATAAATATGAGCAACAAGCTGGTGGTGATATCGATAGATTAATAGAAGCTGGTAGACCTGGCGGATTATTAGATGGAGTTTCAGTTCCAGATGGATTTGCAAATCTAATCGAAAGAAATGGTAACTTCTCTGATAAATGGACCATGAATGCTTCTTGGAGACTAGATGATTGGGAAGTTTTACTTTCAGGTAATAAAGTTAGTGGTTTCTATGAAACAGGAAACACTGATCCAGATGGCAACTTCTGGTACTTACCATCAATGACAAGATTAAATTTTACACTTGGCTATAAGTTTGACTTTGAAGGTTATGATGCAAGAGTAAGATTCGGTGTTCTTAACGTTGAAGATGAAAGAGCTCCTTTAGCTGATGAGTTTTGGTTCTTCTCATGGAATGATGTCCATAATGACTACGGAAGGAATTATTACTTAGAATTTAGACTACAAGGAAATTAATCTTTAAGGGGGCGCAAGCCCCCTTTTTTTTATGAATTACAACGCTGGTTTCTTTATTGGCATTTTAGTATTTTTTGGAATACTGCTTTCGCCCTCACCTGATGCATTAAGTATAGAGGCTTGGCGTACTTTGGCTGTTGTATTTCTTATGGCTATTTGGTGGGCAACAGAAGCTATTCCCTTACCCGCTACTGCTCTACTTCCATTAGCACTCTTTCCTCTTTTGGGTGTTTTCGGAGAGGGGGTCCTCGCAAAAGATGCCTTTCAAGAGGCTGCCCTTCCCTATGCTCATAGTAATATTTTCTTATTTCTTGGTGGGTTTGTTCTTGCTCTAGCAATAGAAAAGGTAAATCTACATAAAAGAATGGCTCTCTCAATGTTGCTGATGGTTGGTAATAATGGAAAACTATTAATTGGTGGCTTTATGCTCGTAAGTGCATTAATAAGCATGTGGATAATGAATACATCTACAACTCTAATGCTTTTACCTATCGCACTTGCAGTGACAGCTGTTATTCAAAAGACAGATAAATCATTAGAAGAAACAGAATTTACAAAATTTCAAACATGCCTTTTATTAGGGATAGCATATGCTGCAACAATTGGTGGCATGTCTACAATCGTTGGTACTGGTCCTAATGTTTTAGTAGTAGGACTTCTTTTAGATGAAGGTATACAAATAGATTTTATTGATTGGATGCTTTTTGCAACTCCAATGTCAGCAATTATGCTTTTAGTTGGTTGGTTAATCCTTACAAATGTTATTTTTCCAGTAGATTTTACAAGCAACAAAGAAACAGGAAATGCCCTGAAAAAAATGCATAGCGACCTTGGAAAAATATCGAAAGACGAAAGATTGGTTTTTTATATCTTTTTAGTAACTGCGTTTGCATGGATGTTTAAAAAGATTTTAGTTCTAATACCAGGCTTTGGGGGCCTTACAGATTATGGTATTGCAATACTTTCCGCCTTATCGCTCTTTATTGCAAGATCTTCAAATGGAGGTGGTTTAATTGAATGGAACGTAACAAAAAATCTGCCTTGGGGTGTACTTATACTATTTGGTGGGGGTCTTTCCATGGCTGGGCAAATCAAAAAGACAGGTTTAGGTGATTGGATAGGAAGTTTCTTTACAACCTTTAGTGATATAAGCCCTATTCTTTTAATACTTCTTGTTGTTGTAATTGTTGTATTCCTTACAGAACTCACAAGCAACCAAGCAACTACTGCCACTTTTGTTCCGATTATGTTTGGGGTTGCTATGGGCATTGGTTTTGACAAAGCACAAGTTGCAATTCCAGTTGCTTTAGCAGCGAGTTGTGCGTTTATGCTTCCCGTTGCGACACCACCTAATGCAATTGTTTATGGTTCTGAAAAATTTACTATATCTGAGATGATGAAAGCAGGTTTTTATATAAACATAATTGGAATTATTGTAGTAACAATATTTGCTGCATTTGTTTTACCAGTTGTTCTTTAATATGAGGTTATTTTTAATATTAACTTTGACCTTATCTGCATGCCTTAGCTCTCAAGATTATTTGGACTATCCACACCCATACCACTCAACAGAAACAACTAAGGGAATGGTTGTGTCTCAGAATTATCTCTCATCAGATATTGGTGCAGAAATACTCTCTAAAGGTGGAAATGCTGTAGATGCTGCAATAGCTATTGGGTTTTCATTAACAGCTACCTTACCAAGAGCTGGAAACATTGGTGGTGGTGGCTTTATGTTAGTTTATGACAAAAAAACAGATAGCATCATTAGCTTTGATTTTAGATCGATGTCTCCAAAATTAGCTACTTCTGATGTTTTTAAAGTTAATGGAGTTCATCAATATGAACTTTCTGAAGAGGGCTATAAAGCAATAGCTGTGCCAGGCACAGTTGCAGGATTGATAGAAGCACATGAAATGTTTGGCACTATGGATCTGGCAGATTTAGTTAATCCAACCATTGAATTACTTAAGGAAGGAGTTCCCGTTACCGATGATTTATATTGGGCAATTAACGATACTGAATCACTAAAAAAAGATCCAGAGTCAAAAAAAATATATTTAGCAGATGAAGTTATAAGAGGTGGAACATTATTCATTGAAGACCTCATTAAAACAATGGAATTAATTAGAGATTTTGGAAAAGCTGGATTTTATGATGGAGAGAATGCCGAAAGAATAGAAAAAGCAATGATAGAAAATGGCGGGCTCATCAGAAAGAGCGATCTTAAAGAATATAAAGTTAATGTTGGTAAACCTATTTCAACTACATATAGAGGTCATACTGTATTTACTCAAGGACCTCCAAGTGGTGGAGGTGTTGCAATAATAACCGCATTAAATGTACTAGAAAATTTTAATTTATCTGAGTTATCGCCAAATAGTGGCAAGTATTTACACCTGCTGGCAGAAGCAATGAAATTAGGTCATCAAAGTAGATCAAGATATATAGGAGATCCGAACTTTAGCAATATTCCTCTCGAAAAAATTATTTCAAAAGATTTAGGAGTAAAAAAATCAAAAAAAATTAACCTTAAACGTGCCTCAAGTATGGAGAGCATCAATAAATGGGTAACAAGACTTGAAAGAAATTTTAAAGAATCAAAAGACACCACACACTACTCAATTATAGACGAAAGCGGTAATGCAGTTTCCGTTACCTATACTCTTGGTTTTTCTTTTGGATCTGGTGTAACAATACCGGGGACAGGAATACTAACGAATAGCCAAATGAATAATTTTGCACATGATTTTGGTGAAATAGGGTCCTTAAGAAGAGGTGCATCTCCAGCGAATAAACTCGAGCAGTATAAAAGACCTATGAGTACCATGTGTCCAATATTAGTTTTTGATAACGAAAATAACCTTAAATTAATTACTGGCAGTCCTGGTGGTTCAAAGATTCCTGATATAAACCTTCAAGTTATTCTGAACGTTGTTGATTTTGGATTAGATATTGGTGCAGCAACAATGCTGCCAAGAATACATCAAGATTATCAATCTGTTGAGATGGATATAGAAAAATTCCTAAACTTTGATACGAGGAGAATTTTGAAAATTTATGGCCATAAACTAGAAGAGTCAGATACGATTGGGAGCACTCAAAGTATTTTAATTGATGGTAATAGCAAATATGGCTATGCCGATTTAAGAAGGCCGAATGCTAAAGTTAGTGTTCAGAAATAATTTTCTTGGCTTTTTCCAATCTTGAAAGAGCACTTTCCTTTTCTATTAGATAAATTGTTGAGCTGAGATGTGGTGAATTTCGTCTACCTAATAAAGCTACTCTTATTGGAAGACCAATTTTAGGCATAGGTAAGTTCAAATCCTCTAGAGCTTTATCTATGATTAATTCCAAAGATTCTTCGCTCCAATCGTCAATTCCTGCAAGTTCAGATAAAAAGAAGTCTATGACATCTCCTGATTCCAATAAATGTTTTTTTAAATCATCTTCATTGTAATTCTCAAAATCATTAACAAAAGGCTGAATAAACTTAGAAATTTCACTTAAATTGTTGCCACTTGTTACACAAAGTCGAATTAATTTTTTTGGATCATGATGACTTGATAGGTCAAAATTATTCATTTCATTAAAAGGCTTTATTAGTGAGATTAATTCCTCATCTGTGAGAGATGAAAGATGATGTTGATTTACAAAATTCATTTTGCCTATATCGAATACTGCTCCTGAACGAGAAACATCTTTAATATCAAATATGTTAATAATTTCTGAAATTGTAAAAATTTCTTTATCGCCTTTTGACCACCCTAATCTAGTCAAAGTATTCTTTACCGCTTCAGGAAGATATCCTAAATTTTTATATGCCATAAGATCTGTAGCTGCATGTCTTTTTGATAGTCTCTTTTTATCCTCGCCAAGAACAAGGGGCAAATGTGCATATTGGAACTCCTTATAGCCAAGCGCATTTACTATTTGTATTTGTTTTGGCGTATTTGGCAAGTGATCCTCTCCTCGAATAATGTGAGATACACCCTGAGAGTTATCATCAATTACATTACAAAAATGATATGTTGGTGATCCATCACTTCTTAAAATTACTATGTCATCTAATTCGCTATTAAGAAATTCGATATCTCCATAGACCAAGTCCTTAACAAGAGTTGAGCCTTCTCTTTTAACCTTTAATCTTACAGCTCCTTCATCCTCATATGCCTTTCCTAAATCCATTAATCTAGTGGCCTCTTCCTTGTACATATCAAACCTTTCGCTTTGTTTAATAGGCTCAAAATCAGGATTTAAACCTACCCAATCTAAACCCTCCATAATAGCTTCAATAAACTGCTCTTCCGATCGCTCTTTATCAGTATCTTCTATACGTACTAGGAAATTACCTTGATTTTTTTTTGCAAAAATATAATTAAATAAAGCTGTCCTAACACCTCCTATATGCAAATATCCTGTAGGGCTTGGAGCAAACCTTGTTACAACTTCCTTTACCAATTTATTTCCTGCTTGCTTTTTTTAGATAAAAGTTTTAAAAATTTTTCATGTTCAGTTTGATCATTCTCATCAATTGTTATGTGTGAGACATCAAATTCAACTTTTATATTTTTATTTTGTGTTTCTTTAACTTCCTGCGTTGTATTATTTAAATCCAAAGAAACCTGCCCTCCAGTCATATTTAAATATGTATCTGCAAGGATCTGTGCATCCAGTAAGGCTCCATGGAAAGTTCTATCATACCCTTTAATATTTAATCGTTTTGACAGAGCATCTAAATTATTTCTTTGTCCAGGGAACATTTCTTTTGCCACAACTAAAGTGTCATAAACGCTGCATATTTCCCTTATGTCTTTAATTTTTGATTTAGCTAATTTTAATTCGTTATTAATGAAGCCTATATCAAATTGAGCATTGTGAATGATTAGCTCAGACCCTTTAACAAAATTTATAAAATCATCCACAATATCTTTAAATAAAGGTGCTTTCTTTAAATCTTGTTCATTGATATTAGTAATTTGTTTTGCACCCTCACTTATTGCTTTACCTTCAGGATTTAAATATGTTTGAAAAGTCGCTTTAGTTTTTTCTCTATCCAAGATTTCTACTGCGCCAATTTCAATTACTCTATCGCCAGATTCTACATATAAGCCAGTTGTCTCAGTATCAAATGAAATTAGTCTACGAGACACTATCGGCTCCTTTATTAGCTAGAAAGTCTGCTTTTTCATTTCCTGGGTCACCGTCATGTCCTTTGATCCATGTCCATGTAACATTCAATGATTTTCTTGCTTCATCTAATTGCAGCCAAATTTCTTTATTTTTAACAATCTTTTTATTTGAGTTTTTCCAGTTATTCCTTTTCCAGTTCTCGATCCATTCAGTCATGCCTTTTTTTACGATATTTGAATCTGTAAATAGTTCAATATGCTCATTTCTATCCTTTAAATAAATAAGAGCTTCAAGAGCCGCTTGCATTTCCATTTGATTGTTTGTAGTTGAGGGACTGCCACCAAAAAGTTCTTTCTGCTCATTTCCATCAAGTATATATACGCCCCACCCTCCAGGTCCGGGATTGCCCCTGCAAGCTCCGTCTGTGTATACTTTTATAGACATAGTTAGATTATAAAGTAATGAAAATATTTCACATACCTGCTTTTACAGATAATTACATTTGGTGCATTCAAAAAAATAATAAACTCGCTGTAGTAGATCCTGGAGATTCAAAAGAGTTATTAAATTTAATAAAAGATAATGATTTAATTTTAGAGGATATCTTGATAACACATCATCATTTTGATCATACAGGTGGACTTGAGGATCTTCATAATCTAGTAAATGGAAACATTTTTGGTCCTAAGGAAAGTAATAAGTTTATAAATAAGTTTGTATCAGAAAATGATGAAATAGAAGTTCTAGGAAACAAATATAAAATTCTTGAAACACCTGGGCATACTTTAGATCATATAAGTTATTATTCAAAAGATATTAATTCAGTTTTTTGTGGGGACACACTTTTCTCGGGTGGATGTGGAAGAGCTTTTGAAGGCACATATGAACAACTGCATAATTCAATACAAAAGCTTAATGGTCTTCCAGAAAGCACACTTATTTATGCTGCACATGAATACACAATTGCAAATTTAGAATTTGCTTATTCTATTCATGCTGACAATGCGATCATTAGTCACCTCAACAAAGCAAAAAAAATGATTTCAGATAATGAAATTACCCTCCCAACAAAACTATCATTAGAAAAAAAAATTAATTTGTTCTTACTTGAAAACAGACCTGAACACACAAAATTATTATCTGATCTTGATTGGTTCAAAGAGTTACGAGAAAGGAAAGATTCCTATTAAAAAAAAGGCCTCCAAAAGGAGGCCTTTAAAGTACATAAAACTTTTAAAAGCTATATGACACGCTTACATTGATATATCTTCCAACAAAATCATAAGAGTTCTGAGGAGTGTTGATTTGTGGATCAACGAAACCAAATAACTGCTTATAATAGTCGGGTTCTTTATCAAATACGTTTGTTACAGCAAGATTCAATCTTGTATTTTCATTATAATCGTATGCGACACTTGCATTGTGATAATAATAATCTGGAATTGAATAAGCTTCCATAAGCCTGTCAAATAAAGCCGGATCTGTAGGACCACCATAGAAAGGATCTTCAGTAAAGAAATCTACTGTATCCTGTCCTGGTGAAATACCACTCATGAATCTTGTCATCCATGTTGCAGTCCAATCTCCATTTGAGTAAGTGAATATTCCGTTAGACCTATCTCTAGCAAAACATGATTCACCAAAATCATAGCATTGACCAACATAGTCATCACTAACACCTGAAGCATCAACTGTAGTATTTTCAACAAGGTGAGTCCACTGTATTTGTGCTCTTAATGAACCACCAACAAACGGCAAGTCATCAAAAGTAGCAGTTGCAGAAACATCGTAACCTTCATAATGGTCAACAGAATCACTGTTTACATTGAGCGTTTCAACAGAAACCACATCTCCACCAGAAGGTCTAGAGATTCTTCCACAATAATCTAGATCTGCATCTCTGTAACATCTTAGTAAAGTATTTAAAACACCAGACCCAACAACTGCATTTCCTACATCTAGCTCAAAATAATCAATAGCTAAAGCCACATTAAATGGCTCAAGCAGTCTAAATGATGGCTGATAAACAAGTCCATAAGTCAAACTTTCTCCAGCTTCGGGAGTTAAGTTAACGTTACCAACTGATAAGGCAAGGATTTGGTTATTAGATGTTATCCATGTAGATGTATCAAGACCTGCAATTGCAGCACAGTTTGTAGTTAAAGCTGCAGCTGTTGCAGGATCCACAGAACTTACGTATGCGGAAGTACAAACATCAACATAAGTTGGGAAGCCTCCGCCCCCACCAAAGTATAGGTTTGATATTGTAGGTGCTCTGTAAGAAGTAGAATCTGTGCCTCTAACTGTTAAATCAGGATGAGGCTTCCAAAATACTGAAAGTCTTTCTACATTATCACCTTCAAAAAGGTCAAATTCAGACTGTCTACCAGCAAATTCAACTCTTAGTTCTTCTGCCAAAAAAGTATCTGAAAGTATTGGTACTTGGACCTCAAAATATGCATCCTCAGAAGTATATCCACCTGCTGTGGAAAGTCTTGGGTTACCAGATGAAAGACCTGCTTCAGTCAAACCATCAACATTATCCTCACCATATAGCTCAAACTTATCGAACCCAAATGCCATCGCAACTGGACCTGCAGGAAGATCAAATAAAGTAACGTTACTTACATTAAAAGCATACTCATCGGCTTCTGTAAGCAACTTATCTTTTTTGTTGTACCTAATGAAGTCACCAGCCGCTTGCGTAATACTACCTGGACCAAACATATTTAACGGCACACAACCTAATTGTCTTGCAAGTGGGTCTGCACATCTATACTGCTGTCCATCGTATCCAACAACACCTGGACCGACTTCTGTTGTTAAAGCTTGCTCCACTCTGTACATATCAATGTAGTTTTTGGTTTCATTACCAGAAGTGAACCTGTGAACAACGGAATAAGCTTCCCATGAAGCTCCATCCAATCCTAAGAAATCCAGATCACCAGATGCTCCTACGACTATTCTCAATGTATCAGCTTCTTGGGAGAAAAGTCTTGGCCCTACATCAAGCATTCTTTTTCTGTATGTAAATGATTCGCCTAATGGGTTAAATGCGTTATCAGCAGGAATTGTTAGACCATATGTTACCTGAGCACCAGCACCCATTGGAACAGGAGCCATTTGTAAGCCTGATAATCTCTTGGAATACATAATATTGTAATCTAATGTAATCCCAGCGTTTGTTTCATATTTTCCATCAGTCATAAATTGGAAATTTTCTCTATCGCCTAGAAGTTCCATGTATTCACTATAGTTATACATACCTCTTCCTGTCATGTTTCCACTATTAGAACCAGAAAAGTCCCAGAAACCCCAAGGCTCAACTTGTCCACCAGCGTTGTAAATTGTTTGGGATCCAGTTGAAGTGTAAAATCTACCAGACGGTATAAATGACGAAGCTCCACAAGATGAATCATTATTACCTACGTTATCACCATAGTCTCCGTGACCGCCCACTAGAGCTTGAACATACAGCATATAGTAAGGCTCTAATCTTGGGCAGTGAGAAAAATCTCTCTCATTCATGCCTAAAGAATCATTTTGATACCAACTTATAGCAGTAACGTTGCTTGATCTTTCACCACTAGTACCGAACGCGAACGAAAATTCTGAAGAATTCGCATCACCTTGTGCTGAGGAACCAGTAGAACCAAAGAATTCAGAACCTTCAAATTCTCTAAGCTTAACGTTAATAACACCAGAAACGGCATCAGAACCATAAACAGCTGCGGCTCCATCTTTAAGAACCTCAACTGACTCTATCATGGCTAGAGGGAATATCTGAAAATCGACTGCGTTACCGATACCAGTACCAGTTGGCGCTACCCTTCTACCATTTATAAGAGTTAATAATCTTCCTGAACCAGCACCCCTTAGGTTAACTTCAGTTGTACCTGAGTTACCATTATTAATAGATCTTTGGTTAGAAGCTAAATTAGCTGAAGGTAATTCTATCAGGTAATCTCCGATATTATTCTTTCCGGAATCCCTAACCTGTTCAACAGTTATTACCTCAACAGGACCTACAGATTCATAATTGCTTGTTCTCGCAATCCTAGAACCTGTAACAACAACTTCCTCAACATCATCAGCTTCGTCTTCGTCTTCTTGTGCAGAAACACCAAAAGATACTGATGTAAGCATGAGTAAGCTTAATAAAAATTTTAAATATGTACTCATTACATCCTCCGAGTAGAGTTCATTAGGCTTTATGATACAGTTTTTTTCATTTTTTGACACCTTGTTGTCATCAAAAAGGTGCAAAAAAATACTTATATTTGAAATTTTATTGGAAATATTAAGTATTTTTGCCGTTTTTACGAGTTGGCAAAGAAAAAAAGAAAAATTTCCGTATAATTAGCACGTGGTTAAAAACAAAAAAATTCTTATAGTTGGTCTGGCTAATAAATACTCTATCGCCTCCTCTATAGCCAAATCTTTACATGAAAACGGAGCTGAACTAGGGTTTAGCTACCAAAATGAGAGGTTTGAAAAATTTATCTCTTCTTTTGCTGAGGAAAATGGCAACGGCTTTACAAAAATATGTGATCTCTCAAATGATGTTGATATAAAAAAATTGATTGAAAGGTGCGTTAATGAATGGGGAAAAATTGATGGAATTGTGCATTCTGTTGGCTTTGCTCCAGCCGATCAAATTTCAGGAAGTATTGAAGAGTCTATTACTAGAGAAGGATTTGGAATTACCCATGATATTAGCTCTTACAGCTTTGCGGGTTTAGTAAAAGAAGCACATCCATTTATGTCTGAAAATTCGTCTATAGTCACACTTACCTATATTGGCTCACAGGAGGCAACGCCTAACTACAACGTAATGGGAATGGCAAAAGCAAGTCTAGAAGCAGGAGTTAGATATTTCGCTTCAAGTCTTGGAAAGAAGGGAGTGAGAGTAAACTCTATTTCCGCTGGACCAATTAAAACACTTGCTGCTTCCGGGATAAAGGGATTTAAATCTATGTTAAATAAATACGGTGAAGAAACACCTCTGGGAAGAAATATCTCAGCTGAAGAAGTAGGGAATACAGCAACTTTTCTATTAAGCGATATGTCGAGTGGTATAACCGGACAGACTATATATGTTGATGGTGGATACAATATCCAAGCTACTAAATTTGAGTAATATTATTATTGATTTTTAAACTATCTTTTAAGGTATAACTTTTCTGGAGCTCTTCAAGAAGGCTTTGGAATTTTAGGCCGTTACTTTCAAGAATAAAACTTGCCCTCTCCTCTTCACTGATTCTATCCAGACTTCCAGGGTTTCTTTTAGTAATTTGAAAAATAAATAAATCAGTGCCAATTAATTTTTTTTGCACAACACCTATCTTGTCTGTAGTAAATAATTCAGCAACTTGATTCTCAGAAAATAAGGAAGTAGATCTATCAATATCTAAAAATTGTTCGACTTCTACGTTTTTTAAAGAAAATTTTGAAGCAAAAAATGTATTAGATAAATCGACCTCTTCGTCGCTTGCAAAAATTTCTTCAATGTAAGCATCTTTTAACTTTGCTTCTAAAAGCTCTTGAGCTTTTTCTTTAACAGACGTAAAGTCGTCCTGAAATGACTCTTGGACATCAGTGATAAAGGCTAAGATAAATTCATCATCATCTACTTTTAAAATTTCTGACCAATTGTTTAAATTCGTACTAAATACATTATCGGCTATTTGTAAATTTGAAATATCTGCGTAAGTTTTTTCTGTATAAATTTTGTTTGGTAAATTATATAACCCTATGAAGTCTTCAAAAGAAGCTGAACTACCTTCAAAATTTTCTGAAATGTCGGTAATTTTTTCCTCAAATTTTATCTGTTTGATTTCATCTTCTAGATCAGATTTTTTATCTTCATATGAAGCAATTTCAGTTGCATTAATTTCTGTAACATAAAGAAAATGTGCATTTGATTCAAAGAAAATTGGTTCTGAATTTATCTCATTAACAGCTAGGGAGCTTATTCTGCTTTCAAAGGGTTCTGGAAAAATCTGACCATCAGTAAAGCCTAAATCTCCACCAGCTTCTTTTGTTCCGTCATCTTCAGTAAATTTATTTACAAGTTCTGCAAACGTACTTAATTCGAAATTATTTGTAACTTCTTCCACTCTCGAATTAAATGCATCATCTGATTCATAGTTCTCTCTAATAATCATTATATGAGAGACTCTTTTTTCAGGTTTTGGCAATGAAGAAAGATATGCATCATAGCCGGCTGCAAACTCCTCTTCACTTATATCAAAATCAAAATTTTTAGATGAAAGTTTTATCTCATAAAAAGATCTTTTTTCAGGAACCAGAAAAAAATTTGGGTTTTCTGAGTAATAAGAAATTAAATCGTCTTCAGATATTTCAAAATCATTTACTACATTCTCTGAAGTTAAATTAACAAAAATCAAATCCCTTTTTTCAGTGACAAGTTTTAAGTACTCATCAATATCTTTGTCAAAACTATTGATCATTGAACTCAGTAAATTTACAGAGAAATTAATTTTAAAGTCATTTGAAAAACTTCTCATTAATTCATTTTTAGATAAATTAAAATTGATAAGGTAATTTTTAAACGCTTCCTGATCAAACTTCCCATCGACTTGAAATGATTCCACTTTAGAAAGTTCGTTTTCTATATAATTTTCTGGGACATCGATACCTAGTTCATCAAAAAGTTTAATAATTGTGTACCTCTCAATGAGAGAGTTTTTTGTAAGTTCCTCTACAGCGTCAAAAAGAATAGGATTTGATAAATCTACACTTTGACCAAATTGATCTCTAAGAGTTGACTCTACTTGATTTCTTGTTGATATATATTCAGATTGGGAGATTTCATACTCTCCTATAGTTGCATAATTATTTTTAGAAAAAGTTTGCGTAAAGGTAGGGAGCCCCAAAAAAGCGAAAGTTAGGGCAACAATACCTAAAAAAGAAAAGGCTACAATTCCTTGTAGCCTTTCCCGTAAAAAACTGATCACTCAGTTAAAAACTTTATTTAGTTAACAGCAGCTTTTAGTGCTTTACCTGCTTTAAACACAGGAACATTTGCTGCAGGAATGTGAATCTTTTGTGATGGATTCTGCGGGTTAATCCCGTCCCTTGCAGCTCTGTGTCTAACAGAAAAGGTACCAAAGCCTACTAATGAGACAGAGCCACCTTTTGCAAGTTCTCCACTCACAGCATCTACTATTACATCAAGTGCTTTTGCAGCGTCGACTTTTGTGCTGCCAGTCTGACCGGCAATCACTTCAATTAAATCAGCCTTATTCATAAGTTCTCCTCAAAATGCCCTGTTACAGGCTTTTAATAACATTAGACCTTAAAAATTAATAAATCAAGCATTAGTTAAAAAATATTTAAGTTTTATTATCGGCGTATTATTTGACTTTTTGGGGATTTAATTGTGGCCTTACAAAAATCTACAGAGGAAAAAAATTTATTTTACTAGAGCTTTCTCTAGCACCTCTTCAATTTTTTTAACTGGAATAATTTTCAAGTTTTTCAAAATATTTTTTTCAACTTTTTCTAAGTCGCCAACATTCTCCTTTGGAATTATTACATTTGTTATGCCGGATCTTTTTGCTGCAATAAGTTTTTCTTTCAAACCGCCAATTTTAAGAACTTTGCCTCCTAGTGTTATTTCACCGGTCATAGCTAGATTTCCTTTTACTTTTTTATTAAGTACCACTGATGATATTGCCGTGCACATTGTTATACCTGCACTAGGCCCATCTTTGGGAGTTGCTCCCTCAGGAACGTGAATATGTAGATCATGCTTTTCAAAGAAGTCGTTTTTAATTTTTGCATCATTAGAGATATTTTTTACAACAGTAAGTGCCGCCTGTATCGACTCTTGCATAACGTCTCCAAGTGAACCTGTTTTTGTAACCCTACCTTTCCCCTTCGTCAAGGCTGCCTCAATTTTTAACAGCTCCCCTCCAACAGATGTCCAGGCCAGCCCGTTTACCTGTCCAAGAGAGTTTTGATTTTCCAACTGACCAAAGTCAAACAATTCTGGTCCAAGAATATTTCTTACAACTCTGTTATCAATATTCTTTGATGTTTTTGATCCTAATGAAATTTCTTTTACTTTTTTTCGACATATTTTATTGAGCTCTCTATCTAAACTTCTTACTCCAGCCTCTCTGGTGTAGTTCCTTATAATTTTTAAAATTGAATTATCGCTAAATATAAGCTCATCATTTTTAAGTCCATTCTTAGACAAATTTCTTGGTACTAAATAATTTTTTGCTATATTTAATTTTTCATCTTCTATGTAACCAGGAAGTCTGATAATTTCCATTCTATCTAAAAGAGCGGGTGGTATATTTAATGAATTTGCAGTACATATAAACATCACTTCTGAAAGATCATAATCAACCTCTAAATAATGATCATTGAAAGTATTATTTTGTTCAGGATCAAGAACTTCTAGTAGTGCAGACGATGGATCTCCTCTGTGATCCATTCCAACCTTATCAATCTCATCAAATAAAAATAATGGATTTTTTACTTTTGTTTTTGAAAGTTTTTGGATAAGTTTTCCAGGCATTGAGCCAATGTAGGTTTTTCTATGTCCTCTTATTTCAGCCTCATCTCTTACGCCTCCTAAAGAAAGCCTAATGAATTCTCTATTAACTGATCTGGCAATAGATTCACCTAACGATGTTTTACCAACTCCAGGCGGACCAACAAAACAAAGGACTGGAGCTTTCATTTTTTTCACCCTTTTTTGTACTGCTAGATACTCAAGAATTCTTTCTTTAACTTCCTTAAGACCATAGTGGTCCTGATCAAGAACTTCTTTTGCTTTTGTTAAATCAAGATTAATTTTTGTTCTCTTGCTCCATGGAACTTCCAATAAAGTATCAATATATGTTCTTACAACTGTTGCCTCTGCTGACATTGGAGACATTTGTTTTAACTTAGAAAATTCTGAATTAATTTTTTCAAGTGCTTCTTTTGATAATTTTGTTTCTTCGATTTTTTTATGAAGTTCCTCTAATTCGTTTTTCTCATCACTAATGTCGCCTAATTCTTTTTGTGCAGCTTTAATTTGTTCATTCAAAAAATATTCCTTTTGAGACTTTTCCATTTGTTTCTTAACTCTTCCTCTGATCCTGTGCTCAACTTCAATAAGCTCTATTTGAGCTTCAAGTAATCCTGAAAGAGCCTCTCCTCTTTCTGAAGGATTTTCTTTTTCTAAAATCATTTGCTTATCTTTAACTGATAAATGAATGTTAGAGGCAATAACATCGACTGCTTTTGATAAATTTGCCATTGATTGAACTTGATTAATTATTTCATGGGAAACTTTTCTTGAAACCGAAACAAACTCAGTAAATTGATTTTTAATTGTTGCAAGAAGATCTTGCTCATACTTGGAGTCTTCTACTAGCTCTTCAATTTTTTCAATTTCAGCAAAGTATCCTTTGTCAGTTGTTATTTTATTTAGCTTTGCTCTTTGAAGTCCCTCAACAAGAATTTTTACAGTGCCATCAGGTAATTTAATCATTTGAAGAAGAGTGGATATTGTTCCTATTTCTGGTAAATCTTTTAATTGTGGAGACTCGTTTCCAGGTGACTTTTGGGCAACAAGAAAGATTTTTTTGTTTGTTCTCAATGCATCCTCTAAAGAAAAAATTGATTTCTCTCTTCCAACAAATAAGGTAGAAACTGTATTTGGAAAAATAACAACATCCCTCAAGGGAATCATTGGCATTTTTAACTTTAATTTTAAATCTTCAGCTGACATTTAGTTAGCAATTTTCTTTCTTAGAAGTTTTAAAGGTTGCTCTTTGTTTTTGACAACATTTTCATCGACAACTACTTTTTCTACATTCTTTTCTGAGGGGAAATTAAACATTGAATCTTGTAAAATCTCCTCGAAGATTGCTCTTAAAGCTCTAGCTCCTGATGCACTAGCTTTTGCTTCTCTAGCAATCTGCTTAAATGCACCATCAGTAAATTCTAAAGTTATGTTGTCTAACTTAAAAAGATATTTAAACTGATCAGTGATTGAGTTTTTTGTTTCAGACATAACCTTTACTAACTCACTCTCAGACAATTCTTCAAGAGCCGCCACAACTGGGAACCTACCAATAAATTCTGGAATGAGACCATATTTATTAAGATCTTGTGATTTAGCCTCTTTGAAGAGTGATCCCTTTACCTCATCAGAAAGTTTTTGAATATTGGAGTTAAAACCTATTGTGTTGTCAGAGACTCTTTTTTGTATTTGTTCCTCTAATCCATTAAATGCTCCTCCGCAAATAAATAAAATATCTTTCGTATCCACTTGTAAGAACTCCTGTTGCGGATGCTTTCTTCCTCCTTGAGGTGGAATAGATGCAATCGAACCCTCAATAATTTTCAAAAGCGCTTGCTGAACTCCCTCTCCGGAAACATCTCTAGTAATGGAAACGTTCTCACCTTTTTTTGAAATTTTATCTATCTCATCTATGTAAACAATGCCTCTCTGTGCTTTTTCAACATCATAATCAGCGTTTTGAAGAAGTTTCTGTATTATGTTTTCAACATCTTCTCCAACATAACCTGCTTCTGTTAAAGATGTTGCGTCAGCTATTGCAAAGGGCACATCTAAATATTTGGCAAGAGTTTGTGCTAGAAGTGTTTTTCCGCTTCCTGTAGGACCTAACAGCAGAACATTGCTTTTTTGGACTTCAACACCCTCCACATTATCTTTTGAGGATATTCTTTTATAGTGGTTGTATACAGCAACAGATAATTTTTTCTTTGCATCATTTTGTCCGACTATAATCTCATCAAGGTAGTCAAAAATTTCTCTGGGTTTATTGATGGAAAAGTCATCAACCTTTTTCTCTTTCTCTTCTACGTCAAGAATATCATTACAAAGATCTACACATTCATTGCAAATATATGTATTAGGACCAGCAATTAGTTTTTTTACTTTTGATTGCGATTTGCCACAGAATGAGCAATTTAATTTTGATTTATCTTTTTCCATTTTACTTTCTCTGAGTTAAAACTTCATCAACAAGACCGTACTTAACTGCTTCTTCGGCATTCATAAAGTAATCTCTCTCTGTATCAGAAGCAATTTTTTTAAGAGATTGATTAGTTTTCTCTGAAAGAATTTTATTTAATTTCTCTTTGAGTGTAAGTATTTCTTTTGCCTGTATTTCTATGTCTGTTGCTTGGCCTCTTGCTCCACCAAGTGGCTGATGAATCATCACTCTGCTATTTGGTAGTGCAAATCTTTTTCCTTTAGCCCCGCATGATAAAAGAACTGCTCCCATGCTAGCTGCCTGTCCAAAGCACACAGTTGAAACATCACATTTGAGATAATTCATTGTATCTAATATTGACAGCCCTGAAGTAATAACTCCTCCAGGTGAATTTATGTACATAAAAATATCTTTTTTGGGATCTTCGGACTCTAAAAAAAGAAGTTGGGCAACAACTAAGTTGGCAACATAGTCGTCTATACCGCCTACAATGAATATAATTCTATCTTTTAGAAGTCTTGAAAAAATATCAAAGGCTCGTTCTCCTCTGGAAGTTTGTTCGACTACCATTGGAACTAAATTATTTTTAAACATATTTAAAATATAGGGAACTTTAGTAAAAAATCAATAATTTAGCCAAAAAAGTGGAAAACTTATAACAAATATCAAAGAACTTGATATAAAAAATTAAAAACTTGATTTATATATACTTAGTTAATGGGGTGGACGAAGGGGGTTGAACCCTCGACCTCCGGTGCCACAAACCGGCGCTCTAACCAACTGAGCTACGCCCACCATATTTTTATGATATTTCGGAAAAAAAATTATATCATTATGCGTTGAAGGGGGTAAGTATATGTCATCAGATAATTTATTTCTTAAAAGTATTTCGAAAATGTTTAACAATGCAATCGAAATTCTTGATATTGATAAAGGACTTGCAAATCAAATTAAATCTTGCAACAGCACACATACTATAAGATTCGGAGTTAAGTTAGATAAAGGAATTAAAGTATTCACTGGTTGGCGAGCAGTGCATTCTGAACATCTTGAGCCTGTAAAAGGAGGAATCAGATACAGTCCTGCTGTGAGCGCTTCAGAAGTTGAAGCTATGGCAGCTTTAATGACTTTCAAAAATGCAGTGATTGATGTTCCTTTTGGAGGTTCAAAAGGGGGTTTAAAAATTGATCCATCAAAATATTCTGAAGAAGATTTAGAAAAAATCACAAGAAGGTTCACAGAAGAACTAGTTAAAAGAGGACTTATTTCTCCGAGTTTGAATGTTCCTGCTCCCGACATGGGAACTGGAAAAAAAGAAATGGCATGGATAGCTGATGAATATAAAAGGCTTAACCCTCATGACATTAATGCTTTTGCATGTGTGACTGGCAAACCAGAGAATATGGGGGGTGTTGACGGCAGAACTGAAGCAACTGGAAGGGGAATATTTTTTGCATTAAGAGCATTTTTTAATTCTGCAGATGTGAAAAAAACAAAAATTAAAGGTCCTTTAAAAAGTCAAAAAATCATAATCGAAGGCCTAGGAAAAGTAGGCTTTTTCGCAGCTAGAGCTTTAAGTGAACATGGTTCAAAAATTGTTGGAATAATAGAAAAAGATGTTTCCTTCTATAATGCTAAGGGTTTAAATGTGCACGGCATTAAAGACTGGCTAGACAATTCAGGTGATGTAAAAGACTGTCCATTTGGAGCAGATGTAAAAATAAAGGACGAAGTATTCGCATCTGATTGTGATATTTTTATTCCTGCAGCAACTGAGGGCACAGTCACAGAGCAAAATCAAGAACAAATTAAAGCTAAAGTAATTTGTGAAGCTGCTAATGGGCCATTAACTTCACGAGCAGATCACTATCTTAATAAAAGAGGGGTTTTGATTATTCCAGATTTATATGCAAATGCTGGAGGAGTAGCAGTTAGTTATTTTGAGTGGGTAAGGAATCTTTCACATATGAGATTTGGAAGAATGGAAAAAAGAAGAAAAGAGTATGAAAATGCCTCTCTTATAAATTTAATTGAAAGCTCTACAGGATCCAGAATACCTTCAAATAAAAAATTATTATTAAGCAAAGGTAGAACAGAGCTAGATTTAGTTCGTTCAGGACTAGAGGATATGATGTTTGAAGCATATGAAAACATGAGCGAAATTTGGAATGAGAATGGCTACCCTTCTCTTAGAACAACAGCTTATATTTATTCAATCAAAAAGCTTATTGAGTCATATAAATCTATAGGGATTTAGTGGCGCGCCAGGGAGGATTCGAACCCCCGACCAATAGCTTAGAAGGCTACTGCTCTATCCAGCTGAGCTACTGGCGCTGAGAAGTGTATTTTAATGAACAACATATTTATAATCTAGCTTTTAATTTACAGATAAATACTATCTTTTCTGTATGTTTGGGTTAAGAGTATTTAGTTCAATTTCACTAATATTTTTATAACTACTCATTAAATTTAAAGTTTGCTGTATGTTTGAAAAATCTTCAACCTTGAAGACGCCAACTCCAATCACAGAAAATTCGTATGTAAGTATAAGTTGATGTTGTCTTGCAAATTCTTGCATGTTTTCTTTTTTATGAAACTTAATCAGAAGTTTGCCATCTGTAAATTTTATTGACTGATCATAATCTTTGACAGTGTATAAAAGTTGCTCTTGTTTTAGATATGGAACGAATTCAGTTAATAAATCTCTTTCATATTCAAAAACATAAGATCCTATTTTATTCACCCCCGAAATTGATTTGATTTGCAAAAGTTTGCTGTTGAATGCTACTGAATCGTAGAAAATTTTATATCTTTCATGAATTAATGGTTTCTCCTTCATTTTTTTTAATAAAAAAGCGTTCTCATATTTGTTTTTCAAGGCTTCATCTTCTTCTGAGATTGCAAAGAAGGTAATTACATAAAAGAAAAATATTAATTTTTTCTTATCTCCCATAAATTTCTATCCCCCATTTTGCCGTTCCGGAAGTTACATCATTGACGTAATCTCTAAATTCAACTGTCCAATTTCCATCCATTTTTTCTCCATAAAATCCTGATACTCCTATGTCAACGGTGTAATTTGATGGGCTACTTAATAAATTTGTAAACGGTTGAAGAACAGGAATTGTTGTCCCATCTGGTGATATGACTCTGATTCCAATTGAACTCGGAACATTATGAGTGAATGAAAAACTGACCGTAACAAATTCAACTATGCCTTGAGCTCCGTCTGGTTTTGTTATATTTATTATTTGTTCAGTTGCTCCATCATTAGGTATTGAAAATGTCTCATCTAAAGTTGTGTAGTCGGTAGTAAAAAAAGTTCCTAATTCTGATGAGTTAAAGTTTTGCGACATTGTAACTGCTGCAGACCCATCGATTTTTCCAAATCCGTACCAATGATGATAAGAATAACCTGCTGCATTTGTTATCCACTGATATTGAATAATACCCTGATGAGTATAAGTTTTATTAAGGTCAATTTTTTGTGATGTTGATGCAATGATGTGCTTTACCCCCCTCCATGTTAAACTTGGATTTGCTTCCAGCATAAGTGCAACAACTCCTGCAACAGTGGGAGCTGCCGATGATGTTCCATTGAAGGTAGATGTATAATTACAATTCGTATTTTCAGGATGTGGATCAATGGCTTCAAAAGCATTTGTTGGGTCGCCTGTATCTCCACCAACGTATCCTTTTTCACATCCTGTGTCGTCTGTGGTCATTATGGCTGGTGAAATATTCCCAAACTCGCCACCAAAACCAGAAACCCAAACTGCTGGTCCCGTAGAAGAATATGAGGAACGCAATCCTCTAGCATTTAATGCAGAAACTTGCATTATATGTGGAACGCTTTGTTTATCGTCTAGAGCCATGGACGTGCAAGCCAAATTTATACCACAATCCTCTCCAGCATTTTCTGCGGGATAATCATTGAAACCATTTCCTGCAGATTGTATATAAATTGCACCCTTCCCATCTCTCAAGTTTTCAACTCCGTATACAAGAGCATCTTTTAGCGGAGATTCGAGATAGTCTGCAAAAGTATATTTTTCTGCATTATCAGGATAACCTCTTCCATAACTCATATTATAAATATCAACTTTTACAGGTATAGGTGGCTCTGTGCCCCATGATTTGATTTGATTTTCTAAAGTTGAATTCTCGAGAAAGTTATACCCAATTAAAGAAGAATTGTATGAAACACCTCTTACACCAATTCCATTGAATCCTTTTGCTGCAATTATACCACCTACGGCATTACCATGAGAACCATCAATTTTTTCATATAACGGATCCTCGTCAGAATTTAAAAAATCATAGGAACCAGTGACAATATTATCAACAAGGTCTTCATGATTTAGCTCAAGTCCATCATCAATTACTGCAACCAAAACTCCATCTCCTGTTATACCTCCTTCTATTACAGTATCAATATTTAGGTCTTCTCCTGCTGTTCCACCTTGAAAAGCAAAGTTTTTCTGACCTGTGTTATTAAGATGCCATTGATGGACATATAGTGGATCTTCTCCAGGAGTTGGTACTGGTGTGGGTGCTGGTGTTGGTGCTGGTGTGGGTGCTGGTGGTGCTGGAGCGGCCCCACCGCCACCGCCGCCGCATGCAGCAACAAATATGGCAACGCCCAAAATATAGATAATATTTTTCAATGTATTCCTAACCTTCTTTTATGTTATTACAAATAAATTAATTAGTTAATGGTCGGGGCAGCAGGATTTGAACCTGCGACCACCTGGTCCCAAACCAGGTGCGCTACCAGACTGCGCTATGCCCCGAAAAGGAAATCATATAAACTATGTTTGCTAACTTCAAGCAAATATTTAACAGACAAATGATTATATTAGATGGAAAAAAAGTTGCAGAAAAAAGCAATTTAGAAATTAAAAATAAGGTTGAAAGTTTAAAAGCTCAAGCGGGTAGAAGTCCATTTCTTGCAGCAATACTTGTTGGAGATGATAAAGCCTCGGAAACATATGTTTCTATGAAAGAAAAAACTTGCCATCGACTTGGTCTAGAATCAAAATCTTTTAAACTTCCTGAATCTTCGTCTACCGAAGATGTTTTAGGTCTTATAAGAGAGCTAAACAAAAATGCAAATGTTGATGGAATTTTATTACAACATCCAGTTCCCAAACAAGTTGATGAAATAAAGTGCTTCAATGAAATTACCCTTGATAAAGACGTTGATGGTGTGAATACACACGGCTATGGCAATATGGCTATGGGTATTGAGGCGTTTCATTCATGCACGCCTTTTGGAATTATGAGGCTCCTTGATGCCTATAAAGTAGATTGCACTGGAAAGTTGGCAATTGTGGTGGGAAGAAGTCAAATTTTAGGGAAGCCGATGTCAGCAATGTTATTAAACTCAAATGCAACTGTATTGACTGCTCATTCCAAAACTAAGAATTTAAACGAATTGATATCAATGGGTGACATTATTGTTGCAGCTGTTGGTAAGCCAAAATTTATCAAGGCTAATAATTTAAAGAAAGACTCAATTTTAATTGATGCTGGATATCATCCTGAACTAAACTGTGGAGATGTTGATATGGAAGGGATTGAAAAAATTGTCTCTGCTTATACTCCTGTTCCAGGTGGAGTTGGACCTATGACAATTAATTCACTTATTCTAAATACCGTAAAGTCAATGGAGAAAAGAATAAATGGCTAAGCCTATCCCGTGTCTAGTTGGTTTTGGAGGCCTTACACCTGCAGGTAGAGGTTCTCATAACCTTAGTTATTCAAGAATGATCTATGATCTTGAATCCGATCAAAATAAATTTAATTATTTAAAATCAGTTCTAACTTTATGCGGTTTAATTGATGAGACAACAGAGGCTACACAAATTGAACAGCTAATCCTTAGTAAAGAGAATGAAGTTTTAGAAAACACCTTAATGAGAAAATTAGACTATGAGTTTTTTCGGAATACTTTTTGGAGTTATGACTATGAGATGCCCGCAAATGCATGTGGACAATTACCATTCAGATTAGATCCTGTTACTCATTATGCTTCGAGACAACATCCAAAAGCTTTAGGTATGTCTATTGTTGGTTTCACTGATGCAATGTCAGACGCTGGTTTCGATCTACGAAAGGAAATTGACTCTTACGGGAGAGATAAAGTTGGGTGTTTTGCTGGATGCGCTGTGATGAATATGGATAGATATTCAGGTGATGGTCTTTTTGCATCATATCCAATGGGCAAAAGAGCTTCATCTAAACACATATCTTTTACTCTTCCTGAAATGACTGCAGATTTTATAAATGCTTACGTGACTGGAAGTTTAGGAATTACCGGACATTTTATTGGCGCATGTGCAACATCTCTTTATAACCTCAATGCAGGTGTTGAACTTATTAAAAGTGGTAAGAGTGAATTGGTTATTGTAGGAGCAGCTGAGGCAATTTTAGGCCCACCTGCCTATATTGGTTTTAGTGCAATGGGCGCTATGGCAACTGATGAGAGAATGACTAATTTACAGCAATTACTTGGTGAAGGAGAAGATCTAGATTACACAAAATTTTGCAGACCATTTGGGGATAACATGGGTATGGTTTGCGGTGAATCTGCAGGTTTTGCTATTCTTATGAGTGATAGACTTGCTTTAGAAGTAGGTGCAAATATCAGAGGATGCTTTTTAAATGTAAATATTAATGCTGACGGAAATAAAAAATCTATTTCCGGTCCAGGGGCTGGAAATTATTTTTCAGTAGGTAAAACATTTAAAGATATCGAAACTGTATTTGGGACAAAGACTCTTCAGGAAAAAAGTTGTTTTCTTGCCCATGGAACAGGAACTCCTTTAAATAGAATTACTGAATCTCATATTGTTTCAACATTTGCAAAAGAATTTGGAATCGAAAATTTACCAGTTACATCGGTAAAATCTAAATTAGGACATACTATGGGGACTGCTGGCATGGATCAAATTTGGTGTGGTTTAGGAGCATTGGAGAGTCAAAAACTAACAGGAATTTGCACGATACCAAAACTTGCTGATGACGTTTTTAAAGAAAATCTAGACTTTTTTCTAGAGAATAAAGAATTTAACTCACAAAAAGATATCGCCTTCTTAAATTCAAAGGGCTTTGGAGGAAATAATGCAACTTCTGCACTAATATCTTCAAATCTTACAGAAGAACTTCTTCAAAGAAGGTTTACAGAGAAAGAACTGAAAGCATGGAAAAAGAAGCGAGAAGCTACTTTAAAATTAAGAGAGAAAAATTTTGAGCTAGCTGTTAATAGCGACATTGAACCAATTTATGAATTTGATAAAGATGTCCTCGATCTTACTGACTTAGAAATTTCGAAAAAAAATATTAAGACTAAAACTGGGTTTAACTATGCTTTAAATTCAGATTTAACAAAATCTGATTTTTAAGGTTAATCCTTCGAATCCCATTTGACCAAATAAGATTTTTCTTTACTTGAGGCATAATAAGTTCTACTTAAAATCTCACCTATCACGCCCAAGCTTATAAACTGAACACCAACAACCGTAAAAATTGTTCCAGCAATTAGAAGTGGTCTATCGCCTATGTCCATAGAATAAACAAATTTAATAAAGATTAAATAACTAAGAATAGCAACACCTACAAAAGTCATTAACAAACCAAGAAAGCCAAAAAAATGACCTGGTCTACTAAAAAATCTCATAAAGAAATAAACAGAAATAAGATCTAAAAAAACTCTAAAGGTCCTAGAAATGCCATACTTTGATTCTCCTGCAATTCTTGGATGATGGTCTACGACTAATTGGTCAATTTTTTTGGCAGAAACTTTTGTTGCCATCCATGCTGGTATAAATCTATGCATTTCACCGTAAAGTTTTACCTCTCGTAAAATTTTTGCATTATAGGCTTTAAGACTACACCCATAATCATTCAGTTTGACACCAGTTATGGCTCCGATTAGCTTATTTGCTACGTAAGATGGTAGATTTCTAAATAAAAAATTATCTTTTCTGTCTTTTCTCCAACCAACAACTAGATCTAAATTTTCATTAATTAACTTATGAAGCAAATTTGGAATATCTTTTGGATCATTTTGAAGGTCGCTATCAAGAGTCACTAAATATTTTCCTGAAGCATTATCGAAGCCAGCCTGTATTGCTGAAGTTTGTCCAAAGTTTTTCGATAAAGATATAATCCTCAAATTTTTTTGTAATTTAGAGAGTTTTTGTAATAAATCAAATGAGCCATCATCACTTCCATCATCCACCAATATCAATTCCCATTTCCATACCTCTTTATTTAATGAATCACTGACTTGTTTTATAAAAGGCTCAAGGTTATCTTTTTCATTGAATACAGGTGATATTATTGAAACGTCCACTTCTTTATTATCCTTTTATAAACTTCATAAAATAAAACGCCAAAAATTAATCCTAGTGCTGTGCCTATTATAACTTGGCTTAGAAAATGTTTTATCAGAAATACTCTTGAAAGGCCTACCAAAATTGATACCAAAATTAAAATAGAAGTTATTAATAGATTTCTCTCTATTAAAAAGAACAAACTTGTAAATAAGAAAAAATTCAAAGCATGATTTGAGGGCATGCCAGTTTTCTGATTTCCACAAAGGCTTTCTAAAATACCTTTACTAATGAGAAATTCTCCATCAGTTCCGAAACAAGGCCTTTCCTCTGATAGTATTTCTTTTAATAAAGCCCCCAGAAAGTCACCTATGAGAATAGCTAGAATGATGAAAACAAAAACCCAAAACTTTTTTTTAAAAAAAAAATAAATTGAGAATAAAAATAACAGGCTAAATGAAAATAATCTTGTAGAAATAACTTGAAAAAAAGATTCAAAAAATTTGTATTCACTTAACCAAACTGTAAAGAGAATATCTGCATTCATTATAAATAATCTGAAATATCAAAAAATAATATACCGAACCATGATAGACCAATGAGCATAAATGAAAAGTATTTAAAAAAAATTGATTTCTCAAAGAACGCTTTAATAAAATTTATATTGAAAATTGCAATGGCCATTAGCACTAATGCCAAGCTTCCAAGAATATCGGAGAACCAATGTGCACCGATTATAACTCTACTTAAAGCGACAGATAGTGCTATTAAAATAAAAAAAGAGAAAATAGTTTTACTTTCTTTTGATTTTAAATCATTAAGGGCAAATGATAACCAAATTAAAATTACAGACAAAACAGTCGCTGCATGTCCACTTGGAAAACTCCCAGCTATGAAAATTGGTTCAAGAAAAATTATCTCATCAGTTAATATGCTTGCAGGTCTTTCGAAAGATAAAATATATTTCAAAAATTGAACATCTAAACCAATACATAGAGCAGGCACTATCATAAGTTGAACAGGCACATAGTTGATTTTTAATTTTGAAGACAAAATTGAAAGACAAGGGATCAATATTGCTGTAGCAAAAAAACCATTTCCTATCTCAGTTAAAAAGGAAAAAAAAGTTAAATCAAAAAGAAATTGATTAAAAAAAATTACAATTTTTGATTCTAAATCTGTAAAAATTTTTAGTATAAGACTAAAGCAGAAAACTATTATTCCTCCAATAAATGTATGTAATTTACTCATCAGTAATTTTAATTAAAAGATAATTTCCCTGCGTATCAAGAATTTCATATTTATTTTCCAAAAATTTCAATTTATCCACTCTAGTGAGAATAATTGCATTTGGCTTTAATCCTCTGTAAAAGTTAACATTCGCATAAAAGGAAAAACTTGGTTTATTAATTTTATAAGATAGGATTTTCTCCTTAGTATTTGCATATTTTTTTCCAAGTTCTCTTAAGTCTTTTTGTTGCAAATCAATAATCAAAGGGAGAATTTGAACTGAAAGAATTAGAAGAAAAAAAGAAGCAGAAATCTTTTTCAAAAAATTAACTTCAACACGTGAAATTATTAATAAAGCTAGAAATAAAATTATTAAGCTGACTATTAATAAATATAAGTTTTCATTAAATATATCTTCAAAGACACTTAGTGAAATATCAAAATTATTTTGTGGCAGAAATGAACTAAGGGCGTATGGAATACCCAGGACCATGAGCCATATCAATAGTTGATATATGCTTTCTAAGATAGTTGGTGCTCTTTCCTGATCAATTAAAAAAATTTTTTGTAGAAAAAATACGATAGGGACCAAACCATAGATTAAGTAATGTGGCAACTTTGTAGTAGAAAAGGAAAAAAAGATAAAAACAAAAGCTAACCAAGTGAAAAGAAACTTTTCTAAATTATCTTTTAAATTTAGTTTAAATAAAGACCTCACGAAATCAGGGAAAAAAGTAAGTGTCACGAATGGCAAAACTAAAAAGTAATAATAAAACATTCCATCATGACTTTCGAAAGCTGTTGTATACCTCCCAAAAGATTGACCAAGGAACATATAACTTAATGGCTCAAGACCGATTTTTAGATACACATAAGAAAGCCATGGCAATGTAATTGTTAAAAAAATAAGCCAAGGCTTGATGCTTAAAATTGCACCTAAAAATGTATTAAATTTTTTTGTAATTATTGAAAAAATAACAAATACAGCTCCACAAATGGCAATAATTGTTAAACCTTTGGTAAGAAAACCTAATCCAATCCAAACAGAACATCTTATTAATTCCTCTTTATTCTCATTTTCACAAAAACGGTAAATATTAATCATTGCTAAAGTTATAAAAAGGTTCAAAAAAGCATCAGCTGTTGCTACTGAACTCATAAGAAATATTCCAGGAAGTATTAAAAAAATATTTAAAACTGATGTTGTTTTAAAATCATTCTTAAAGCTAAAAATAAATTTAGAAAAAACAAAGCCCCAGATAAAAGTTGTAACCATAGAAGGCAACCTCAATGAAAACTCAGATATGCCAAAAACGAAAATAGAAATGCATTGAAAAATATATGTCAAAATTGGTTTTTCTAATCTAAGTTCATCTCCAAGGTAAGGAATAAGAAATTGCTTTTCTCTCAGCATCTGTAAAGAGGTGGAACTAAACGCCCCTTCATCGAGATCAGTTATGCCAAGAAATAGTAGTGGAATATATGCAGAAAATAATACCAGGTAAAAAAAGTTATTTTTTAAGCTCATTTTTTGACCTTCTACAACGCTCACTACAGTAAATCACATTTTGCCAGTCTCTGCTCCATTTTTTTCTCCAAGAAAAATCCTTTTTGCAAATTGGACAAATTTTTGTGGGAAGATTTTCTTTCTTCAAATTAGTAAAAATTTTTGAACAAGCAAATAAGTCGCAGCGAAAGAATTGCCAATTAAAATCACTACACTTAATAAATGAAAGATATTGAATAGAACTCTATTTTTAAGTTGATCTATGCTGGAAAGTAATAGGGAAATAAATAAATTAAGAAAAATAGTCACTATCATGATGGACGCTAATAATGTTTCATAATTCGAAAAGAATAGTTCATAAGTTCCCAGTTTTAAAAAATAAAATATACCAAGATATAAACCTAAAAATACTATTAAAAAGAGATTCAGTCTGAAAAAGAAAGACCTCAAAAAAAACTTCAATGCCTCTTTATCAAGTGTCTTCCTGGCTGCTGGAGTTACTATAAATGGAGCTGCCCATACCGAACCAATAACAGTCGCGAGGATAAATTGTAAAGCTATATCAACAAACATAATTGCAATGGCGATCCGGAAGGGACTCGAACCCTCGACCTCCTGCGTGACAGGCAGGCATTCTAACCAGCTGAACTACCGGACCGCAAGTGTTAGATTTTGTTATAAATATGCTTTTAATACAACTTTTTAAAGGTAAATAAAGTTGTATTTTAGTTTTAGAGCCACTAAAATGTAGGCGTTAACGTAAATTTACTTAACGGGGGAAATTATGGATTATTTTCTAGCACAAGACGATTTTGTCGGGATATCCTTTTGGATTGCCACAGCTGTTATGGCTGCGGGAGCACTTTTCTTCTTCGTAGAAAGAAGTACAGTTAAAGCTTCATGGCAAACTTCCTTGACAGTCGCAGCGCTCGTGTGTTTTGTTGCCTTTTGGCACTACATGTACATGAGAGACGTTTGGGTAGCTACAGGAGAATCTCCAACAGTATATAGATATATTGATTGGTTGATCACTGTTCCTATGCAGATTGTCGAGTTTTATCTAATTCTTGCAGCAGTTGTTGCAGTAAGTCTTGGAGTATTTTGGAAATTATTTATTGCATCACTTGTCATGCTCATAGGTGGGTATTTGGGTGAAGCTGGATTAATTGACGCAACTGTAGGTTTTGTTGTGGGGATGTTAGGTTGGATATTTATTATTTACTACGTCTTTGCAGGTGAAGCGGCTCAAATTAAAGATGCTGCAGGAAACGAAAACCTTACCTTTGCATTTAATGGAATCAAGTGGATTGTAACTGTTGGGTGGGCTATCTATCCTTTAGGTTATTTCCTTGGTTATTTAGGTGGTGGTGTAGATGCTAACGCTCTAAACATTATCTATAACTTAGCTGACCTTGTTAACAAATTCCTATTTGGATTAGTTATCTGGTACGCAGCTATGAGAGATTCCGGAGTACAAAAAGGTTAAATTTAACTTTAAACCTTTAAAGCCCGCGAAAGCGGGCTTTTTTTTAGAACCTATTTTCCCTGTCTATAAGAAATACGGTGTGAACAAGTGTTGTGACCAACTTACCATCTTTATTGATAAGCTCTCCTCTTACAGTCGCTATATTTTTGCCTTTTTTCATAAGTATTGCTCTAGCGGTGACCTTTCCTTTAAAAAGCGGCCTGTGATGGAGTGTGTGTAGATCGGTCGAACTAGGATATAAAGTCCCTCCTGACTCAAAAATTAAAAGTAATGCTGTCACGTCATCAAGCATTGATGTCATCATTCCACCCTGGACTGATCCATCAGGATTTAAGCATAATTCATTAAACTCCCCAGATAATTCTAGAAAACCCTCATTGTGCTCTTTAAACTTAAAGTTAAACAGCTTACCAGTGCCTCCATTTTCTTTATGGAAATCCAAGAACTTATTTATATCTATACTCATAAAAAATGATTGGTGCGAGTTGTAGGATTCGAACCTACGACCCCCTGCTTGTAAGGCAGGTGCTCTAACCAACTGAGCTAAACTCGCGGAAAGCAATAGATTATAATAAATTCTTATGGAAGACTACACAGAAAATCTTAATTCAAACTCTAGAGATATTCTCAGCGTATCAGAAGTAAACCAAACGGCTGATGATTTTTTAAGGGATATTCCACCTCTTTGGGTCTCTGGCGAAATCTCAGGTTTTAAAGCCTATCCATCGGGACACTGGTACTTTTCTATAAAAGACTCTGAGGCTGTTTTAAGATGTGTGATGTTTAAAGGTGATAACAATAAAGTTCTAAATGAACCGAAGGAAGGTGATCAGTTAATTCTCTTTGGAAAACTTTCTGTTTATAAACGAACAGGAAGTTACCAAATGACAGTTAGGCAAATGGAGCTTGCTGGATTTGGTGAATTAATGAGAAAATTTGAGCTTCTAAAAAATAAGCTTAATTCTGAAGGATTATTTGAAATAAAAAATAGTGAACAGCTTCCGGAAATAAATAGCAAAATAGCAATTATTACATCATCGAAAGGAGCAGCCATAAGAGATGTGATATCAACACTACGAAGACGGTCTCCTCACACAGAAATCTTGATTGCTCCAACTATAGTCCAAGGAGAACAATCTCCAAATTCTATACTTCAATCATTGAAATTAATTGAAACTCAGTTTTCAAAAAATAATATTGATGCAGCAATCATATGTAGAGGAGGAGGATCGATAGAAGATCTCTGGTCTTTCAATAATGAAGAGGTATGCAGATACATAGCACAAATGAAGACACCTATAATAAGTGGAGTTGGTCATGAGACAGATTTTACTCTTACTGATTTTGTTTCAAACTACAGGGCAGCAACTCCCACAGCAGCTGCAGAAATAATATCAGAGGGTTCTAGTCGCATTCTGGAATATTTCGAAAATGCTAAATTAGTTCTTCACAGAAATATTATTACTAAAATTAAAGAAAAGGCTCAGTCTCTTTATTTTCTTAAAAAACAACTAAGAACTCCAAAGCAGAAACTTAACGAACAGCAACTTAGACTTGATGAGCAACACGAAAGAATAGAACTAGCCATCAAAAATTTTTTAAGCAAAAAAATTAATTTAATAGATATTAAATTTGCCGAGCTAAATAATGTGTCTCCTAAATCAAGATTAGTAAAAATTTCTAATGCTTTAAATGTTCTAAAGACAAATCTAAACCATTTACTGCTCACAATAGTGAGTGGCTCAAATTCAAAACTTAAATTAATTCAAGAAAAAATTCATGCTCTTGATCCTAAGGGAGTGTTAAAAAGAGGCTATTCAATTACTACTGATGAAAAAAACAATGTAATTAAAGATGCAAAAGGATTAAAAAAAGGTGAAGAAATTCAAACTCTATTCTCTAAAGGTAAAGTGAAATCAAAAGTTAGCTAAGATCTTGAACAAAGCTCTCTAATGTCTCAAGCGTTTGGGGAGTCGTAATGGTCTTTAATATTGAATTGTTTTTGATTATTAGAATTGTTGGTACGCTGTTAGGTATATCAACACCCCAAATATCTCTTGGGTCAGTTTTTAAATTTAAAAATTGAATATTAAATTTTTTTATAAACCCCTCTACAACTTCGTCTTCAAGAACATCAAACTGATCAAAATGAAATCCGATTACTGTAACATTTGGGTTTTTGTCTAATTCGTTGAAATAAGGAAACTCCTTTATGCATGGGGCGCACCAATCTGCCCAGAAATTCAGAAAAATTAACTGATCATTAAGCATATATGAATGTTTTGGTTTGGAGTTAGTAAATTCTAAATCCGGCCTCTCACAAGAAGCTAGAAAAAATAAACTTAAAATTGCTAGAATCCTCATCTGAAAAAATTTTTATAAATGATACATTTATTTAATAAAAATGAAACTTTATTTCATTGATAAAAGTAATATATAAATAGATATGGCAAAAACTAAGAAAAAAAATGATATCGGAGCGTTTTCTAGGCTAGGAAATTTCCTGAGTAATATTTGGTATTTTATAAGAGTTGGAAGAGACTTCTTTTGGAAAGCAATACGCTTTACCTTAGCAACTTCAATCTTTTTACTTGTCGTTGCTGTGATTCTTATAAATATTTTAGATCCACTTTTTGATAATGAGACTAAGCCAAAAGCAGATGGAAAGGTTGTAGTTTTTAGTCCAGACGGAATAGTTGTTGATCAACAAATTCCCAAATCACAAGATCAATTCACTTCATTCTTAGGCGATGAAGAAGTCATTACATATGAATTTAAACATTTAGTAGATTTTTTTGAGAAGTTTAAAGATGACGAAAAGGTTTCGGGTATGATTTTTGATCCATCTGGACTACAAATTAGCTCTGCTTATGCAATACCTTTGGCTAAAAAGATAAAAGAAGCTGCTCAGGCAGGCAAAGAAATAATAATTAGAGCTGAGTCACTGTCAATTTATGGAGATACGGCTTATTTGCTTTCATCCGGTGCAACTGAAATAAGCGCTAGTAAATATTCTGCATTTGCACTTGATGGCTTTACATCTACAAGATTTTATCAAAAGGGTTTTTTCGAAAAATTTCTTTTAACTCCGAGAGTTTTTACAGCAGGAGATTGGAAGACAGGGCCTGAAGACTGGACAAGATCAAATATGAGCCAGGAGCAAAAGGATAATTCATACTATATAGACAGATTTTGGAATGTATATAAAAATTTTGTTAAAGAAACAAGAAATGTAGATCTCCAATGGTATGCAGATGAGTCATATAAAGATTTAATAGCGGGAAATGTTTCTTTTGAAAATGCCAATCTTGAGTGGAATATCATTGATTATCAAGAGGAAGAGGATGATTTTAATGACAGAATGCTGGAAAAGTTTGGGGCTGCAGAAGATGACGAAGACGAGCTAAATGCAATTTACTATAGGGATTATTTGAAGACATTTGAAAAGGCAAAAAGATCTAAATCAAAAAATGTAATCAAGGTTATTACTGTAGAAGGTGCTATAACTACAGGACCGGTACAGCTAGGTATTGCTGGCTCTGATGGGTTAGTAAAAATGTTAAAAGCTGCTCATGAAAATGAAAATACAAAAGCAATTGTGTTAAGAGTAAATTCACCAGGTGGCTCAGTGGTTGCATCTGAATATATAAGGTGGGAAATTGAAAAAGCACAGAATAAAGGGATTCCAATTGTAGTTTCAATGGGAAGTTTAGCTGCTTCTGGTGGCTACTGGGTTTCATCGATGGCAGATAAAATCTACGCAGAAGAAAATACTATTACAGGATCTATAGGTGTTTATGGACGTCTTTTATCCTTTGAAAAGATTCTTGAGTGGGCAGGATTAAATTATGATTCAAATAAAACTACTGAATTTGGAGACTTCAATCCTGTGGCAGAAGACTGGCCTGAAGAAATAATAGAAACTTTTCAAGCAAATATTGATGAAACATATATGAACTTCACAACACAAACTTCAAAAGATAGAGATATACCACTAGAAAAAGTTTTAGAGATTGCTAGAGGAAGAGTGTGGTATGGAGAAGATGCAGTTGAAATAGGTCTCGTAGATGAAATAGGCACCCTTGAAGAAGCTATCAATTTTACAGCAGAGTCTATATTAGAGGTTGATGACTTTAAAGTGGACTATGTAAAGCCTGCAAAAAATAGCAACAGCTTAAATTTTGCAATCTCACTAACTGAGGCTATATCTGAATTCGTGAATGGAAAAGAGTTAAGTAAAGGTAAAATGAGAAAAGAAATTAATGTCCTTTGCAGAGAATGTTCTCTTATTGATTAATCCTTTTTTTTAAATAGCTCATTATTATTCTTTTCGATGGCCTTTTTTTCTCAGAGTAAAGAAATTGCTCAATCTCAACAAACAAATCTTTAATAGAGGAGATATCTCTTCTCACGATCTTAGATATATCTTCAATAAGCTCTTTTGAAAAAAAAAGTTTCAATTTTGTATTCATAAAATCAATTACATCATCAACTTCATCATCAGAAATCTGTTCAATTGAAAAACAGCTCATCTGTTTAATCCTAGAAAGCAAATCAGGAAAAAGATTTAATTGAGTAATGTGTAGTTGAGAAGAGATTAAAAGCTTTATCTTGTTGGTAAAAGCCTTATTTACAAGATTGAAAAGCTCTACTTCTATATCCTTATTAGAGCAATGAATATTGTCTATACAAATAACTGAAAAAGAGTCTATTTCATTAAAGACTTTTACATTATTGCTAAGGTTTTCAATATCGATATACAAACATTTTTGTTCGCTAAATTTCTTGTGATTGAGTGCGCAGTTTAGTAAAAAAGTCTTTCCTAATCCTTTGTCTCCAGAAATAAATAAATTGTGTGCATTAGAATCATTAATAAATAAATCTAATTCATTTTTTAATATTTTATTTTTTTTTGAAAAATAAAAATTATCTAAACTTGCATTAAGATCTCTTTTAAAATTAAAAAAATACTGATTGCTAGAGGTAATTTTATTCATTTAATTTTCTTTATTTAAATATTCTTCTATCTTTTTTTTGTTAAATTTTAATTCAAGAAAATTTTTTTCATCGATTCGAATTACTTTAAATCCTATGAAATATTTTTCTGCATTAAATTCTATCTTCTCATGGGTCATGGAAACTTGATAATCATCTAATATCTTTTGACTTAACTCATATATTTTTTCCTCTAATCTGTATATTTCCTCATAATTAACAATATAGCTAATAAATATATTGTCTTCTTCAGCCAAATTAACTGAGCTCGATAGTCCAAAAAAAAGTATAATTCTAGTGACTTTTAGAATTTTTGAATAATACATTACACAAACATTAACCATAAATGAATAAAGGCAAAATTAATTATAAATCATCAGGAGTAAACATTGATGAAGGGCAAAAATTTATTGAAGATATTAAATCCCTTACCAAAAAAAGGGATCTAAAAAATGCTTTAAGCAATATAGGTAGTTTTTCAGGCTATGTTAAACCGCCGAGAAAATACAAAGACCCAGTATTTGCACTAGCTTGTGATGGAGTAGGCACTAAAATTACCCTTGCACTTAAGCAAAAAAACCTTTCATCTATTGGAATAGATTTAGTAGCAATGTGTGTTAATGACTTAGTAGTTAGTGGTGCAACTCCATTAACTTTTCTTGATTACTATGGAGTATCAAAACTTAATAGAAATAAGGGAAAAGAAATTATAAAAGGAATTCTGAAGGGCTGTGATCAGGCTGGTTGCGAATTAATTGGTGGCGAAACTGCAGAAATGCCCAATCATTATACTAAAGATAATTTTGATTTAGTTGGGTTTGCGATGGGCATTAATGAAAGAAAAAATATTATAGATGGGTCAAAAATTAGAAGGAATAATGCAATACTTGCACTGCCCTCTTCAGGTTTTCACTCCAATGGGTATTCTCTAATTAACAAAATAATAAATAGCAAAAAAACTGATAGAAAATTACAAAAAAAACTACTTACGCCAACAAAAATTTATGTAAAAGAAGTGCTTGAACTCACAAAAAAACTAAAAATCAATGGAATGGCACATATTACTGGAGGTGGGCTTGAAGAGAATCTTTCACGAATTAATTCCAGCTACACAATGATTATTGACAGAGACAAGTGCAAATTAAAAGGGATTTTTTTAGAAATTATGAAACTCGGGAACATCACAAGAAACGAGATGTATAAAGTCTTTAATTGCGGAATTGGCTTTTGTTTAATTCTTGATAGAGAAGATGTTGAAAAGGCAAAAAAAATTAACTCAAAGTTGTTCGAAATTGGATATGTTTCAAAAACAGAAAAAAAATTCATCTTCAAAAATTAATAAATGAACATTGTTGTCTTCTTTTCTGGTACAGGCACTAATCTTCAATCAATTCTTCAAAATGAGAGAAAATTAAACTACAAGGTAATATCAACTTTCACAAATAACCCTGATGCAAGTGGTATTGATATATCAAAGAACTTTAATGTTGATTGTAAAATTTTGGATCATAAAAAATTTGATTCTAGAGAAAAATTTGATGAGGAAATCAATGTTTATTTGCAAAAACTTAATCCTGATTATGTCATCTTAGCTGGATATATGAGAATTTTAAGTAATTTTCTGGTAGAGAAGTGGAAGCAAAAAATCATAAATATACACCCTTCCCTATTGCCAAAATATCCTGGATTAAATACACACGAAAGAGCCCTACTTGCAGGTGATAAGCTTCATGGAACTACAATTCACTATGTCACTTCTGATCTTGATGCTGGACCAATTATCAGACAACAGAGCATTGAAATTGAACCAGATGATACTATTGAATCTTTAACAGAGAAAATTAAAAAATTAGAAAATAAAATTTATCCAGAAACTATATCTAACCTTTAAAATGCGTTTTTTCATCTTATTCTTATCTTTTTCGCTTATGTCTGATGAATTCAAGAGCTGGGATGCCAAGTTTAAATTCACACATTATTCTGCTGGAAACATAACTCTTAAAAGAAGTTTTAAATTTGATGACAATGAAATTACTTCTAGATTTGTTTTGAGGCCTCTTTTTATTTATGAGTATTCACAAAAATCCTCGCTAGTTCTAGAAAACAATAAAGTTAAAACACTTTTTACAAAAGTGAAAAATAATGTCCTCGGTAGTAAAGAAAAAAGTTTTGAAGTCTCTTTCTTAGATAATAAGATTGAATCTCAGGAGCTTGGTTTTTCATTTTTAAATGAAGAAAATGTGCTGGATCAGCTTGGAAGTGATCTCCAAATGCGACTTAATATTAAAAATGGTGTTGATAACTTTTTCTTAAATGTAATTACAAATACAGAAGGGAAAATTGTTGAACGTGAATATAAGGTAGTTGGAGAGGAGGTTATTAAAAAGAAATTTGGAAATATTAATTGCATAAAAGTTAAAGCAACATCAAATGATGCGGGAGAAATAACTTATTATATCTCACCGGAGTATGATTTTATGATTATTGATAGTTTCATAGAATTAAAAAATGGCAAAATTAATAAACTATCTCTAGTAGACGAACCTAAGTTTTTGGAAGAGTGACACCTGTTTGTCCCTGATATTTTCCTCCACGATCTTTATAGCTAGTCTTACAAACTTGGTCTGATTCAAAAAAAAGCATTTGAGCAACTCCCTCGTTAGCGTAAATTTTTGCAGGTAAATTAGTTGTGTTTGAAAACTCTAGAGTCACATGACCCTCCCATTCAGGCTCTAGCGGAGTTACATTTACAATAATTCCACATCTAGCATAGGTTGATTTTCCAAGACATAGGGTAAGTATCGATCTTGGTATCTTGAAATATTCAACCGTTCTAGCAAGTGCAAAAGAATTTGGTGGAATAATACATTCACTATCTTGTATATCGACAAAACTTTTTTCATCAAAATTTTTAGGGTCAACTACCGACGAAAATGTATTTGTGAATATTTTAAATTCATTTGCACACCTTACATCGTAACCATAACTTGATACGCCATAGGAGATTACTTTTTTATTATCAACTTCTCTAATTTGCTCTTTTTCAAAAGGTTTAATAAGCTGATTTTTTTCTGCCTGTTCAATAATCCAATTATCAGATTTAATGCTCATTCTTTGATTTCTCTTCTACCCTGAATAGCTCTGCCTAAAGTAGTATTATCAACATACTCCAATTCCCCTCCCATTGGAACTCCATAGGCTATTCTAGTGACTTTAACTTCTTCTTTTATGATCTGATCTCTAATATAGAATGATGTTGCGTCCCCCTCCACTGTTGGACTAGTTGCAACTATTATTTCTTTAATATTCGAATTAGTAATTTGTTGGATTAATTTAGGAATGCCTAATTCTTCAGGGCCTAAGCCATCTATTGGAGAAAGTCTGCCCATCAAAACAAAATATTTACCCTTAAAAGTTCCAGAATTTTCTATTGCAAGTACATCTGATGGATTTTCAACTATGCATAGCATATTTTGATCTCTTTTTTCATCACTGCATATATTACAAATGCTTTGCTCAGTTAAATTTCTACATTGGTTACAATTTCTAATTTGTTCGGTTGCTAACCTTAGTAGATCAGATAAATTTTTGGCTTTATCCCTGTTTTTTTCAAGTATATTAAATGCCATCCTTTGTGCAGATTTGATGCCGACGCCAGGCAAAATAGTTAAAGCATTTATCAATTCATTTAACAGATTAGAGTCATTCTTCATGGTCAATAATTATTAGTTTCTCTTTATTTAAAGTCTTGTCGTAGTTTTCTTGTAAATTTTTAACTAGTGAGCTGTTGATTATCTCTTTTTGAAAATCTTCAATTTGTTCTTTTCTTTTTTTCTTCCAATTGTTTGAAGGTGTATCAATTACTTTATCTATCTCCTCAATTTCTATATTAAGATTACCAAAACCTGCATTTTCAAGGGATTTTTTTAATTCAAAAATATTATCTTCCTTTATTCTTTTCGCAAACATCTTCTCTCCAAAAAAAATTACTTTGTCATGGGATGATTCTTTTATCTCGAGGTTTGCAAAATGGGTTCTAGTAGGGCCAACAATATCAAGACTTTCAAAAGTTTCTAACCACAATTTAGGATCTAATTTTTTTTCTTCATTTATTTGCTTAGATTCCTCTATTTCAATATTTTCCTCAGACTTTTGAGGTATTTCATATTTAGTTTTCTTGGAAGTTTCTATTGATTGGCCTTCAGACTTTTTTTTTGAATCGTCTTTAATTCCTTCGCTAGAGTCTTTTTTGTTATCACTGAATGACAAACATTTCAAAACACTTATTTCAAATGCTTCTCTTATTCTTCCAGAAATTTGAGACTCATTAAATCCAGAATTAAAAAATTGATGATATAAATGAGCGTCCTGAGCATCATTTCCTTTAATCATCTTTTCTATTATTTGTTCATGCAACTTGGCTAAAACCCTTTCAAATAGAATATGGTAATTCGTATCAAGTTCATAAAAACGTTTTAGTTCGTTGATAATATTTTCAACATTATTTTTTGAAATATCACTTAATAATTTATCCACAGATGATTTATCTATTAGCCCATGAAATTTTGACATCTCTGCCTCAGTTATATTGTTATTGCATTGGAAAGCAGCCTGATCTGCAAGGGTAATTGAGTCTCTTATTGATCCTCTAGCTAATTCAACCAATAAATCTATTGCACCATCATCGAATGAAATATTTTCTTTTTTAAAAATATTTTTTATGTTCTCTGCAATGGAATTATCCGAAACAACCTTTAAGTTAAACTGCAAGCATCTCGATATAATTGTTTTAGGAATTTTATCTGACTCTGTAGTTGCCATTAAAAATACTACGTGTTCGGGGGGCTCCTCTAATGTCTTAAGCATAGCATTCCAGGCATTTTTAGAGAGCATATGGACCTCATCTATAAGATAGATTTTGTATTTCCCATTTGAAGGACTGTATTGAACGCTATCCAGCAGCTCTCTCATTTCTTCAACTCTGCTATTTGATGCTGCGTCTATTTCTATTAAATCTAAATGGGAGTTATTTTGTATGTCTATGCAACTAGGGCATTTGCCACATACATCACCTTTATCAAAATCATATTGCTGACAGTTTAGCGCTTTTGCAAATAGTCTAGCAAGCGATGTTTTACCAATTCCCCTTGTGCCAGAAAAGATATAACCGTTGTGAATTTTTTGATTTTTAATTATATTTCTTAATGCAACGACTGCATGATCTTGTCCTATTACTTCTGAAAAAGATTTTGGTCTGTATTTTGTTGCTAAAGTCATATATCAAGGTTTGTTGACCCTATTATTATTTCATAAGTGAAACCTCGGTAGGACAAAAATCTCAAAATCTTTTGCTTATCTTCATAATTAAGTTTTTTGTTACCAATTTTTTTTTCTGCAACATTTTTACAAATAGCATGCCAATCAATATTGAGCGAATATAAATCGTAATCGTTTTTTGAGATTGAATTTTTCTGAAGAAGTTGTTCTATGTAATTTGGTCCATAACCTGCTTCACTTTTCGATTTTATAAGAGATTCAGCAAATCGCTTATCTGATAACAAATTTTTATCAATAAGTTTATTTATTAGCTCTTCAACTTGTTCTTCATTATCTTGAAACTTTTGAATTTTGCTTTTTAATTGTGAAATGGAGTGCTCCCTTCTTGATAGGATATCTAGCGCTTTATTCCAAAGATTTACTTCTGGCAATTCTTATTCAAGTGGAACTACTCTCGTTCTGCCGGCAGACCTGATAATTCTAACTTCATCTCCTTTACGGAAATTATAGTTTAGGTCTTCTGATATTTCTTGCACTACTGAGATTTCTTTTCCATTATTTTCAAGAAGAATTATTAATTCTAGCCCTTTCTTTCTTGATAGAGACTCTCCTACTTCACTTCCAACAACTGAACCAACTAGTCCTCCAACTAATCCACCTATTAACTCCGAGGTTTCACCATCACCGTCAGCTGATCTTTTTGCAGCAGATCCAGTTACAATTGCACCAATTACAGCACCCGATGCAGTTCCAGCATCTCTATCCCCCTCTATAATTACCTCTTTGACTGATACAACAGTACCAGAGAGAACTATTTGAGATTTTCCTGCTGCATCTCTAGGCACAACATTTGGCTTGAATCCACCAGTAGCGCAGCTAGTTAGAAAGATTAGAGAAAAGGTTAAAAATATTTTAATTTTCTTGCTCATATTTACTTTGATTTATCATAAGAGGAAAAGTTCCATCATGTAATTTAAATAAGTCCTCAACTTTACAATTCAATATTGTAGCAATCTTTAATGATAGGACTGTAGAGGGAATATAAACCCCATTTTCAATTGCATTGATACTTTTACGTGATACCTGAACGGCTTCTGCTAAAACAGCTTGAGTTATACCGGCCTCTTTTCTTTTAAACGTTAGTAGTACTTCTAAATCTTTATGATTTTTACCCATTTATATTTTCCTTATTAAATATTAATGTAACTTAAACTACTCATTAATTCAAAAAAAATCAATATTTTGAGAAGTATAAGTTACATTTATTAAAAAAAACTTGATTTTTGAAAACTAATCTATAAATTATTTGATGTTGGTGCTCGGGTGAGGCCAGCAATTAATTAACTAGTCGCTTATAAGGAGGACATTATGTTAATAAATTTTACTGATCCAATGTTTTCAAACCGAGTTTTAGGTTTTGAAACACTCGTAGATAGACTCGAAAGAATTTCTAATGAGTCTCAATCTGGTTACCCACCTTACAATATTTTTAAGGATGGGCTTAAGTTTAAGATAGAAATTGCTCTAGCAGGCATCGATAAAAAAGATGTTGATATTGAGCTATGTGATGGAGTGCTAACAATTAAGCATGATGGTCCTAAGGAGGACAATTCTGCTGAAGAGGCATTGCACAAAGGCATAGCCAAAAGAGCATTTAAGCTAAAATTTACTTTAGCAGAAGATCTTGAAGTTTTAGGTGCTGCAATAAAAAATGGTTTACTTACTGTTAACCTTGAAAGAGTAGTACCTGACCATAAAAAACCTCGTGTAATTGAGGTAAAATAACTACGGGGCGGGAAACCGCCCTTCACTTTATGAAATCTATAACAAAATTATTTTTATATCTATTAATAACCTTAGGTATAAGTGTTCAAAGCAGTGTTCAAAATGAATACTCTTCATTTTCAGTTATAGGTAAAAACAATATAATAAATAAACCTGGAGCAATCGAGCTGGGTTTTAAATTCGCTTTAAAAGATGGTTGGCATACGTATTGGTTAAATGCTGGTGATTCTGGAGGACCTGCTGTATTTGAATATAAAAATAATTCTAATTTAGTTATTTCTGACATAACCTGGCCTGGACCTCAAAAGATTCCATACCCACCTCTCATGACATATGGATTTAAAAATGATCTGGTTATTCCTTTTAAGTTAACTCTTAATAACTTAGAAGATTCTCAAATAGAAATAAAAACAAAATTTTTAGTTTGTGATGATATTTGCGTACCGCAAAATGATTCTTTCTCTCTAGAGTTAAAAAATGGGATTTTAAATATTAAACAAGCCCCAAATGAGCTTTTGAGATGGAAATCTATTGTTCCCACAAGAGGGCCTCCGGTTAAGATAGTTTTTCCGAACCAAAATGGAGGCCTGGAGTTAATTTCAGATCAAATCGATGAAAGCTCATATTTTTATCCATACATGGATGGTGTAATCGATTATTCAGTCGCACAAAAAATTTCAATTAAAAATCAAACACAAGAAAACTCACTATCTCTTTCCACATTAGATACTTTTGATGGGCAAATCTCTGGAGTTATATCCTCAAAAAATGGGTTTAGTGAAATTAATGAAACAATTAAGATTACACCAACAGTTTTAGAAAGTTCTTTATCCGAGATAAGTTTAATAACAGCATTATTATTCGCTTTTATTGGAGGATTGATACTTAACCTAATGCCATGCGTTCTGCCAGTAATTGCTTTAAAGGCCTTTTCTCTTATAAAGAATTCACAAAATTCTAATAGCTCAATTACTCTAAATGCTTCCCTTTACGTATTTGGTGTTTTAGCAACTTTTTTAGGTATTGCAGGAATTTTGATTGCATTGAAGGGAGCAGGTGAAAATATTGGTTGGGGCTATCAATTACAATCTCCAATTATCGTTGGTTTTCTTAGTACTTTAATGTTTGTAATTGGCCTTATCCTTTTTACAGATATTGATTTTGGCAGCAGCTTAACAAAATTAGAAAATTTCAATAATACTTCTGGTGCATCGGGCTCATTTTTAACTGGAGTTTTGTCAGTTTTAGTTGCTTCACCTTGTACTGCCCCATTCATGGGTGCAGCATTAGGATATGCGCTTGTGCAATCTAATACTTTCTCGATGCTGATTTTTCTATTCCTCGGACTTGGATTTGCATTGCCATATTTTCTAATAGCAATTTTCCCAAGACTTATTGAATTCTTGCCAAAACCAGGGGAGTGGATGAAATATTTAAAACAATTTTTTTCATTCTTAATGTTTGGAACAGCAATATGGTTGTTTTGGGTATTATCAAATCAGGTGGAGACAAACTCCCTTCTTACAATATTAATAGTTTGGCTAGTCATTTCTTTTTTCATATGGTTTGTACCTCTCAAAATTTCAAAGCCAATTAAATACTTAACTTCCTTGGTTATTTTATTCTCCACTGTAATTTTTCTTGACTGGGATTTTAAGCAGAAAGGTACCGAAACTTTTGTTGATGAAAGCTCTTGGACTAAGGAGAGAGAAATTTCCCTTAGAAATGAGGGGTCAGCTTACTTCATTAATTTTACTGCAGCTTGGTGTATTACTTGTCAGGTAAATGAGAGGGTTGCTTTAACAGAGAGAACATTAAAAGAATTTGATAAAAGAAATATAAAATATTTCAAAGCTGACTGGACAAATAGAAGCAACGAAATTTTCCAAGAATTAAAAAAATATGGTAGATCTGGTGTTCCTGTATATGTATTTTGGAATAAAAATCTAGATCAGCCTATAATTTTAAATGAAGTGTTAACAGAAAAATATGTAATGGAGGTTACAAAATGAAGGCTAAAATTATTTTAATTATATTCTTTGCAATGAATATTTTTTCTCTTGCAAAAGTTGGAGAAACTGCACCAAACTTTTCACTGATTAATCAAGACAATAAAAATATAAACCTTGAGGAGTTTCGTGGCAAAAAAGTAGTGCTAGAGTGGACTAATCATGAATGTCCGTTTGTTAAACGGCACTATGAGACTGGCAACATGCAAAAACTTCAAAAAGAATTAGTTGAAGACGATGTAATTTGGCTTTCTATTGTTTCTTCTGCAAAAGGCAAACAAGGGTACATAGATCAAGATCAAGCTAAGAAACTCACCCTAACAAGAAATGCATCCCCTAATCATGTTCTTCTTGATGAGGATGGTTCTGTAGGCAAAAAGTTTGCAGCTAAAACTACACCTCATATGTATGTAATCGATGAAGATGGCATGCTTAAATATCAGGGTGCAATAGATAACCTTGGCACAATGGGCGCTCTTTTCAGTACGGATCTGTCGAAGGGAGTAAATTTTGTTAGAGAAGCAATTCAAAGTCTAAACGCAGGATTAGAAATTGAGAGTAGCAGCACAAGGCCTTATGGGTGTTCTATAAAATACTAAAAAATATAGTCAGCCCAAGATTTATCAGGAAAGTCTGATCTATTCAACTTATGTCCATTTAATAAATGAGCAAATGACGGTTTTTTAGGCACTATTGTAGGGTTAATAGCTTTTGAACCTTTTTTGGTATTACAAGATTTACAGCAAGTCACAATGTTCTCCCACTCTGTCTGTCCTCCCTTAGATTTTGGCACTACATGGTCTAATGTAAGCTGATTTATTTCAAAAATATTTAGACAATATTGACATTTATACATATCTCTGAGATAAACATTTGACCTTGAAAACTTTACATAATTTTGAAATTTATGGAATCTCTTCAACATTATGATGCTTGGAACTTCTACCTCAATTGATGGTGAACGCACAACCCAATCAACATGATTTTTTACAATAACTACGTTTCTTGTAAAGATTAGTTTGATAGCAGTTCTCCAATCTAAAGTTGATAAAGGGAAATAGCTCACAGGCCTACCATTTCCATTTAAAAGAAGACAATCTTTTGGCATATTTTCTTAAAATAATTTATTAATTCATCATAAATTATATTTTGCTTGTATCAACATAAGCTGTATGATTATCCTGTATAAATTTTTTGCTTATGATTGAACCATTTATACTTTTTGGGGAACAACACGTCGAGACTCTTGCTTATACCTTCGGTATAATTTTTTTGATTTGTTTGATAAGTAATTTCATCAGCACTTCTTTACAAAACATTGTTACAAAAATTATTGCAATCTCTCTTTTAGGCTTTGAAATTATAAGGCCATTTTTATACATTTTTGTGTTTGAAAAACCCTGGGAGACTTACCTTCCATTACACATGTGTGCATTTAGCGCATTTCTGGTTGGAATTTTCTTGTTAAGCAAAAGTAGAAATCAAATGTTCTTTGAGCTCCCTTACTACTGGGGTGTAGGAGGTGCAACTATGGCACTTGCAACACCAGACCTTACACTTGGGTGGCCTGATGTTGAATATTTTTTCTTCTTCTATGGTCATGGCCAAATTTTATTGGGAGTGTTTTTCGCATTAACTGTTTTAAAATACCGTCCACATCTGCAAAATTTTTGGAGGATGGCAGTTATAACTATTCTTCTTCTAATACCTATTTACGCAGTAAATATTTTAATTGGAGGAGAAGCAAATTATTGGTATTTAATGGATAAACCTGCCGGAGACTCTCTAGCAGTCTTTATGCCTGAAGCTCCATATCATATTTTAGGTATTGCGCCCCTAGCGCTAATAGTCTTTTTCATCACATACATACCTTTCTTGTTGTGGGACAAATTTAAAAAAGCATGACAAAATTCGATTACATAATTGTTGGCGGCGGTTCAGCAGGTTGTGTCTTAGCAAATAGATTAACAGAAGACAGTGGAACTAATGTTTGTTTGATTGAAACTGGCCCAAAAGATAAAAATCCCTTAATTCATATACCTGCAATGTATGCATTTTTAAGAGGAGCTAACCTAATTTATGAGTACGATACAGTTCCACAGAAAAATTTCAGTGATGTTACTTTAGCAGAGGGGCCTGCAAAAATTTCTGATACATTTGGCAGGACTTACTCAGTTCCTCAAAGTTATGAGGAAAAGAGAAAAGGCTATCAGCCTAGAGGTAAAGTTCTAGGTGGCTCAAGCTCAGTTAATGGCATGCTTTATGTTAGAGGGCACAAATGGGACTACGATCATTGGGCTGAATTAGGTAATGAAGGATGGTCTTTTAAAGATGTGCTTCCATATTTTAAGAAATCCGAAAATAACGAAGTTTTTTCAGATTATTTGCATGGTCAAGGCGGACCGTTGAATGTTGCGGCTCAAAGACATGATAATCCATTCACAAGGTTTTTCGTTGAAGCAGGCTCAAAAATACATAAATTAAATGATGACTTCAATGGTGATGATCAAGAAGGTGTTGGAATATATCAAGTAACCCAAAAAAATGGTCTTAGATGCAGTAGCGCTGTAGCCTATCTCAACCCAATAAAAGATAGAGAAAACTTGACCATATTCACAGACACTATTGTTGAAAAAGTTGAATTTGAAAAATTAAGAGCAAAATCAGTTAAATGTATAAGTAAGGACAAATATTTTTCTTTAGAGGCAAATAAAGAGATTATTCTATGTGGTGGAGCTTATGGTTCCCCTACCCTTTTGATGAGATCTGGAATTGGTGACAAAGATTTTTTATCGTCAAGACATATCGAGTGTCTTGTAGATTTAAAAGGAGTTGGTGAAAACCTACAAGATCATCTTGACTATATTACAACGCATCGAGTTGATGACTGGGAGCTTTTAGGTAGTTTCTTCAAATCATTAAAGTTTACTTTTAGAGCACCTATAGAATTTATGAAATTAATTTTTCAGAGGAATGGGATGTTTACTTCGCCCTTAGCTGAAGGAGGTGCTTTTATTAAATCTTCAAAAGATAAGGAAATTCCAGACATTCAATTACATTTTGTAGTAGCTATGGTTGAAGATCATGGGCGCCAAGACCTATGGGGAAATGGCTTTAGCTGCCATATGTGTCTTTTAAGACCTGAATCAAGAGGAACTGTGAAAATTGCAAGCAAAGACCCATTCGAAGATCCTTTAATAGATCCAAACTACCTTTCGGTTCAATCCGATATTGACACAATGGTAGATGGATATAAAAGAATGATGGAAATTATGAATGCTGAGCCGTTGAGTAATTATAAAAATATAAGAAATCCTATAGACATAAATAATGATCAAGCAATAGTCAATGCTCTAAGAGAAAGATCAGATACAATATATCATCCTGTGGGCACTTGTAAGATGGGCAATGATGAAATGGCTGTAGTGGATAGTGAGCTGAGAGTAAAAGGCGTTGAAAATCTTAGGGTTGTTGATGCTTCTATTATGCCGACGCTTGTAGGTGGAAATACAAATGCTCCTTCAATGATGATTGGTGAAAAAGCAGCTGATATGATAAGGAACTCAAAATGACTGCACAGGCATTAAATTTACTTGATACATCTCACATCCTCACATTTATTTTTTGCGTTTTTGTAATAGTTTTTTTACCAAGACTCTTCATAGGTTCAAGTGAGAAAACAATCAAGATTTTACGCTATATTCTTGCTTTTCTTATGATTTCTCATGAGATTTTCGATCCATTTTTTAAAGTTGAAGTCAGAAACTACGCAATGGTAGATGCGCTTCCACTCCATATGTGTGCTTTTTCAACTTGGTGTATATCTATTTATCTTTTAGGTGGTCCTAGAATATTTTTCTTATTTGCATATTTTTGGGGAATAGTTGGTGCTGGGATGTCTTTATTAACTCCAGACACTGCACTTGGCTTCCCATCTCTTGAATATCTAAATCACATGTACGGACATTTGCTTATAATTTTGGGAGTATCTGTAGCGATGGTCTTAATGAATCAAAGACCTTACCTTAAAGACTTTCTTAAAATAATGACTTACACAACTTTTGTTTTCTTGCCATTGATGTATGTACTAAATTTTGTTCTAGAAACTAATTATTGGTACATTTTAGAAAAGCCTAGTGGAGATAATATTACCGGCTTTATGCCAGATGCTCCCTATCACATCTTTGCACTAATACCTGCTGCTTGGTTTTTTACTTATTTGGTATATGTTCCGTATCATTTGAAGGATAGGAGAGCAAATTAGCATTTTAGAGGTTCACTTTCATTCAGTAACTTCAACTAACGAAATTTGTTTAGAAAAATTAGAAGAAAAAAAACATTCTTTAGTTCTCATTTCCAGTAATTCACAAACAAATGGAAGGGGAAGAAATCAGAATAAGTGGCATAGCAAAGAAGGTAATATTTATTTTTCATTTGGTTTTATAAAGGATGATCTTTCAGAGAAAATACCTCTCAAAACAGCAGTAGTAGTCAGCGATGCAATAAAAGATTTCTTTGATATTGATATTCAACTTAAGTGGCCTAATGATTTGGTCTATAAGGGTAAAAAAATTGGTGGAATTTTAGTTGAGTCAGTTAACAGCGATGGTAAATTTTTTGTCGTTATTGGGGTCGGAATAAATCTAAAACTGGATGCACTAGAAACTCACTGGGGAGATCTAAATCTGACAATAAATGAAGAGGAAAGATTAAAATTTATTAAATTTGTTTTTAAAAGGTTATCAAAAATTAATGAGGATAATTTTCTTAGCGACTGGAAAGAGAGGTGGGAAAAAAAATGCTTCCACATGAATCAAGAAATACTAATCTTGCCAGATGAAAAAAAAGCTATTTTTTTATGCATCGACACTTCAGGAAGAATGATTATTCAGTTAGATGGTGAAAAGAGAGCTTTCAGTAGCTCGGAAGTTAAAATAAGAAATGCTTATTAATTAACAAGCATTTCTCATATTAATTAATTCCAATTTGAAAAAATAAATTCTTCATAGAAGCTATTTTGCCCGCTGCATTTGGCAATCTTTTCAAATCTCTTTGAGTTTTCAGGATACTTTGAAGAAAAATCTACGTATTTCTGTGCCATTGTCGCTCTGGATTCGAATGAGTCCCAGTGAAATACCTGAATAAAATCAAATTCAAATTCATCTTCCCATCCTAGATATGGAAATAGATAATGATGCTTCCATCCTTTAAACCCATATTCAATAAGTTCAGCTTCATTTTGTTTGGCAGCAGAAAATAGTTTTTCACTGTTGCCAGAGGCTGTAAATTTACATGCAGCAAACTGAACAGGTTTTTTCTCATCTTTTTTTTCAGATGAGATCTCACTTTTGCCAACTAAAAAATTATATACGGCTCGCCACTTTTTACAGTCCGCTACTTCAGCTGGTTTTTCGTAGTCATTTAAGTACGATCCCCACTCTTCATACATGGACTGGCCATCTGGCCAACTTCCCCATAGAACATAATCGTATTGAAATTCTCCTGCATGCATTGGAGCCAAAAATGATTGTTCGTACTGCGAACCTACACTTTCTACAAACTCACCATATTTGCTTGCAATATTTTTTGCATCATCAATGGAATTTTCATCTTTTAAATTGCACCAGGCAAATTCAGAACGATATTGTTCCTCCTGTGAAAAAGAAAAAAATGAAATAATTAAAAGTATTAAAATTCTCATAAGCACTCCTACTACAAACTTATCACAAATTTCTTAAAATAATTTTTTTTACTTCAAATAGTATAATTAAACAGTGATTAAAATTTATGCTACAGAAAACTCAAGATCAGTAAGGCCAATTTGGACGGCAGAAGAGCTTGATATTGATTATGAACTTGAAATGATGCCATTCCCTCCAAGGGTTTTTAAGAAAGAGTATCTCGATGTGAATATGCTAGGTACTGTTCCCTATCTAATTGATGGAGATACAAAAATGACTGAATCTGTTGCAATGTGCCAATATCTAGTTGAAAAATTTGGCCCTTCAGATTTACAAGTAAAGCCTAATGAAGCCGACTATCCAAATTATTTAAATTGGCTTTTTCATGCCGATGCGACACTTACTTTTCCGCAAACTGTAGTACTAAGATATAAATTTCAAGAACCTGGTGTTGCTGATGGTGCAGTTGAAGGTTACAGCAGATGGTTTGTTTCACGCTTAAAACTTCTTGAAAGTAGTTTAGATGATAGAGAGTTTTTATGCTCAAATCGATTCACCATCGCTGATATATGTGTGAGTTACGCAATAAATTTAGCAGAAGCTCTTGGCATTGAACAAGCAATGAAACCAAATATAACAAGATGGACAGAAAACTTATTTAAAAGAAAGGCATTTCTAAAGGCCAAATCTTTAAAATATGAGGAATAATGAAAATAATCTCTAGGTTTTTATTTGTTTTACTAGCTCAAGTCATTTTTCCTGACGAGAGACCTAACATTTTGATAATTATGGCAGACGATATGAGCCTAAGAATAAATGCTCTAGGTGATAAAAATGCAATTACTCCGAATTTAGATGAGCTAGTAAATAACGGCACCTCTTATATGAATGCTTTTACTACTGCCGGAGTATGTGCCTGTAGCAGATCAGCTTTATTAACAGGTAAAAATCAAATATCTATTGGTTCGATGCATATGAGGACTAGCTCGGGAGGAAGCGTTCCTTATCTAGCCGTTCCAGAAGCGCACATTAAGGCATTTCCGGAAATTTTAAGGAAACAGGGGTATTTCACTTTTACTAATGACAAGCTTGATTATCAATTTAGTGGAATTTTTCCAGGTAGTGGGCCTTTTACAATTTGGAATTCAGAAAAAGATAAATTTGGTTGGAAGAATAGAAAAAATTCTGAGCCTTTTTTTGGAATGATCAATTTAATAATTACACATGAAAGTGGGATCTTTAGAGGAAAAATGAATTCTGTTGATACTCAGGCAATTAAGCTAATGCAGCAAACAAGACAGATGCTATATAAGGCACCAGTAAAACCTGAAAATGTAGTAGTACCTCCTTTTTTACCTGACACTTCTGAAGTAAGGAAGGATATTGCAAGAGCCTATAACAACATTTATATACTTGATATTGAAGTAAAAGAAATAATGGATCAGCTTAAAAAGGATAATATTCTCGATGACACTATAATTATTTTTACATCTGATCATGGCGATGGCTTACCGAGATATAAAAGAGAATTATTTGATACTGGGATTAATGTTCCATTCATAATCCTTGTTCCAAAAAAATTTTCTTCATGGCAAAAACCAGGTGAAAAAATTTATGACCTTGTGTCTTTTTTAGGTATTGCACCAACAGTTCTTAACCTTGCCGGTGTTTCAATTCCTAGTTATATGGATGGTAAATCAATTTTTGGAAATGAAAAAAATGAATATATTTTTGCAGCTAGAGATCGACTTGATAGCTTTAAAGGCAAAACACGAGCAGTACGTAATAAAGATTATAAATTAATTAAAAACTATTCTTTAGGGATAGTAGGTGCACAAAAGCTGTCATTTAGAGAGAACCTCATGTCGATGAAAGAGTTAAGGAAAATGTACGAAAACAACGAACTTAATGAAATTCAAAAAATATGGCTAGAATTAATTCCTGAATTGCAGTTATACGATTTAAATGAGGATCCTTATGAAATTAATAACCTTGCCTATGACCCCAACTACAAAGAGAAAGTTTTGTTATTGGAAAACGTTCTGGAGCAATGGATAGAGAAAAATAATTTTCATGGGCATTTAGAGGAAGAAGATTTGATTGAAGTTTTCTGGCCTGAAAATACCCAACCTCAAACCACAGAACCACTATACTCTCTTAAGGATGGCTTTTTACATCTAAAGAATAATGATGTAAGTAAAGATGCATCAATTGGCTTTTCCTATGATGGAAAAAATTGGGAGGTTTATTCTGAACCAATTGAAATAAAGAAAAACAAAAAAATTTACTTTAAGTCTGTCAGATATGGGTGGAAAGAGAGTGAAACAAAAATTGTTAAATTCTAAAAAATAAGTACAATTTTATTAATACTTAAACAAATTATGGGGGTAATTATGTTGAAAGTAAGAAATTTATTCTTTATTGCTTTTCTACTGAATTCTTTTATTTTTGCACAAGATAATAATGAAGGTGTAGAAGAAGTAATCGTAACTGCACAGAAAAAAGAGGAAAGGTATGTTGATGTTCCTGTTTCTGTGACAACTGTATCAGGTGAAGCTTTAGAAATTGCTAGAGCTGGATATGTGCAAGAAATTGTTCAAGCGTCTCCTTCCGTAACATACAACAGAACAGCCGGTATGAGAGGTGATGGAATTTATATTAGAGGTATTGGTACTTCATTATTTCAATCAGGAGTTGAGCCTACTGTTTCAGCTGTGCTTGATGGGGTGGTTCTTGGAAGAACGTATAACTTCTTAACAAACCTTGTTGATATCGAAAGAATTGAGATTCTTCGTGGTCCACAGGGAACTCTTTTTGGAAAAAATGCGTCGGGTGGTGTAATTAATATTGTTACTAAGGACCCTACTGATGTTGCCTCAACCGATATATATGTTCAATTAGGAAGTAATAATGAGAGAAACTTCACTGCTGCTTTTAATGGCCCTGTTTTTGGTAATGCTGCTGGAAGATTCACAGTTTTCAATAAGTTCCGTGATGGATTTATCACAAATGAATACCATAAACTTGATAGCTCTGTAGAAGAATTGATGAATGGTAATGATTCTGAAGGATTCAGAGGTAAATTGTTATGGAATCTTGATAATGGTACAGAAGTCTTGCTTACAGCAGATTATGAGAATCAATATAGGACTGGAATTGCTGCAACATTAAGATCAATGCCAAATCCTGGTTTTATTGATGGAGACCCAGTCGCTACAAATGCTGCTTGTGGGGTTGTTCCTTCTGAAGAGGAAAATTTTTCAACTTGTATGAATCATCCAAGTTTCAATGAAATGGAGCATTCTGGTATTTCTCTTACAATTACAAGAGATTTAGATAATCATGTTTTTAAATCTATAACATCTTCAAGAGATTCTAGCATTGCAACAGAACAAGATGTTGATAACCATTGGGATGCAGCATGGACAGTAGGAATTGCAAGAAATGGTGGTATCAGCGATACACAGCAATTTACTCAGGAATTCCAACTTTCAAATCTAGAGTCAGTAGATGGTCTAGATTACACCTTAGGATTCTTCTATTTCACACAAGATCTTTTCAGAAACTTTAATAGGAGAGTGACATGGCCTGCTATTGGATTTGATGGTACTGGGTTCTTTAACACTACTGTAGATTCAACAAACTGGGCTTTATATGGCGATACTTCATATGAATTATCCGAAAATTTGAGCTTAATTGCCGGTTTAAGATATACAAATGATGAATTGAGCTACGACTATGATAGACCAACAGGTCCTATCATAATTCCAAATATTCCGTCTTTTAAAGGTTCTGATTCTGGTGAAGAAAGCAATGTTTCAGGTAGATTAGGTCTTAAATACAACACTGATGTTGATACTATGTATTTTGCTACATATTCAACAGGTTATAAATCTCCTGGTTGGGACATAATTTTTGAAATGACTCCAGCCGTTGCTGCTAGAGGCTCAGTTGAACCAGAAACTTCAACAAACTTTGAGGTTGGTATGAAGACGAAAGTACTTAATGACAGTATGATTTTAGCGGTTACTTACTTTGATTCTACATTTGATGATTATCAGCAACAGAGCTTCATTGAAGATTTACTACAGTTTAGGCTGGCTAACGTTGGAGAAATATCAACAAGTGGTCTTGAGGTAGATCTCTTTGGAAGCCCTGCTGAAAACCTCACTGTTAATGCAGGTTTAGCTCTCGTAGATGCAGTTGTAGATTCATGGAATGGTGCGCAATGCTATGCTGGCCAAACAGAAGCACTAGGTTGTGTAGGTGGTTCACAAGATCTTGCAGGTGGAGAAGTTCCGCTTTCTCCAGATTTCAAAATGTCGGTTGGGTTTAGATATGATGTTCCAATGGGAGCAAATAATATGTTCATTACTGGCTCTTACAGATATCAAGATGAATTCCAAAGTAGCTGGAATCAATACCCAAATAGTATTGTTGAAAGCTTTGGGCTGCTTAATGCATCTGTAGGTTATGAAATGATGAATAACTTATCAATAGAGGTATTTGCAAGGAATGTAATGGATGAATTCTATGTAAATAACTACACTTCAGGTGGACTTCTGGGTGATCAAATGTATTTAAATCATGATCATCAACGACTATGGGGTGTAAACCTCAAGTACACCATAGGTGGAGAATAATTTAAGTTATCGCGATGAATAAAATAGGTAAATATACCCTCTACCTATTGGTTGTCGCAGCATTCTTGTGGGCTTTAAACGTTTATTTAAAGCCCATAAGTCATGCTAAAGTTTTATTAAATTCAAGTGGCGAAGTGGAAAATAAAATAGAAGATAACTTTCTATACAGAGACCTAAACAAAAATGGCAAGTTAGATATATATGAGGACTCCAGACAACCAGTTGAATCTAGAGTCGAAGACTTACTTTCGCAGATGACTCTGGAAGAAAAGGTTGGACAAATGTTTCACCCGCCAGTTCTTATCAAGCCTGACCCTTTATTCAAATCTTTTTTAGATGCAATGAGTGGTGGCGTTTCAATGGAAGAATTTATTTCTTTAAAACATATATCACACTTCAATTTTTACGGCGAAGCTGCACCTATTGATATAGCAATAAGGTTAAACCAGCTTCAAAAAGTTGCCGAAGAAACTAGACTTGGTATACCTGTGACATTCAGCACCGACCCCCTTCATGAAGTGCCTCGTGGAGGTGGCATAGCAGCTTTTTCCTTAGATGGCATTTCTAAGTGGCCATCACAACTTGGATTTGCGGCTACAAGAGATACAGACTTAATTTTTAAATTTGGACAAATTGCTTCAGCTGAATATCGTGCAATGGGTTTTAGAACAGGACTTCATCCAATGAGTGATTTGGCTACAGAGCCAAGATGGGCAAGAAATTTTGGAACTTTTGGTTCTAATGCCGACCTCTCGTCTGAAATGACGGTTGCATATGTGAAAGGATTTCAAGGAGATGAGATTGATAAAAATAGTGTTCATACTATGGTTAAGCATTTCCCAGGTGGAGGGCCACAAGAGGGTGGACTAGACCCTCATCTAAAATCAGGTGAAAATCAAATATATCCAGGCAATAACTTTGATTATCATTTGAAGCCTTTCCAGGCAGCAATAGATAATGGAATGAAAGTTGTAATGCCCTATTACGGAATACCAAAAGGGCAAACTGATGAAGATGTAGCGATGGCCTTTAATAAATATATTCTTACAGATCTGTTAAGAGATCAGATGAATTTTGAAGGTGTTGTTTGTACAGATTGGGGAGTAATTGAGGGAAGGCATTGGGGAGTTGATGATCTTTCAATAAGTGAAAGATATGAAAAATCAATTAATGCAGGAGTAGATCAGTATGGAGGTGAAAATAAGCCAGAGTATGTTGTTGATCTAGTAAATGAGGGAAAAATCAGCGAAGAAAGGATAGATGAGTCTGTAAGAAGAATTTTAACCAATAAATTTGAATTAGGTTTATTCGAAGGTCCTTTTGTTGATGAGGGACTAGTTTCAGAACTTGTTAACAAAGTAGATTACATTGAACAAGGCCTTGATGCCCAAAGGAAGTCTGTGGTATTGCTTTCAAATAAAGATAATACTCTTCCACTTCCTAAGAGCTTAAATATTTTTGTTGATGGTATGAGTGAAGAGGAAGCTGCAAATTTTGGGAATGTTGTTGATAGCCACGAAAATGCTGATTATGTCCTTTTGTTCTTAAACACAGTATTTAACGGCAACCAGCCATCTGGAATTGATAGAGTTCTTGATAACATGTTAAGCACAATGTTTCCTAATATGGATTTGAATTACGATGAGGAAATTAATACAAAAATCGAAAAATATTCACAAGAGTCAAAACTAATAATTATTTCAGACTTAAATAGACCAGCAATATTGACAACAGCAGAGGAAAAAAGCTTAGGTCTTATAGGCACTTTTGGTGTACAAGATAAAGTTATTCTTGAAACTATTTTTGGAGATAATAACCCGTCAGGAAAATTACCTTTTGAAATACCATCATCTATGGAAGAAGTTGAGAGCCAAAATCCTGATGTAGCAGATGATACAAATAATCCTATATTCAAATATGGGCATGGTTTAAGTTATAAGGATTAATGTCTACAAAGATAGCAATCTTAATTTTGCTTTTTATAAGCTTTTTCTCTCATACTGAAAATACGCCAAAACCAAATTTCATCATTATTTACTTAGATGATATGGGTTACTCTGATGTTGGAATCTATAAGGATGAAAGGCTTAAAACACCAAATATAGATTTACTTTCGAATAGTGGGCAGATTTGGACTAATTTTTATGCATCATCAGCAGTTTGTACTCCGAGTAGAGCTGGTTTACTTACTGGCAGACTCCCTGTAAGAAATGGTTTATATGGCAATACAATTGGGGTATTTTTTCCAGGCAGTGGTACAGGAATTCCTTACTCAGAACTCACATTTCCAGAAGTTTTGAATGAAAATGGATATACGACTGGCATTTTTGGAAAATGGCATCTGGGAGACAAGAAAAAATTTTGGCCAACTCGACATGGGTTTGATGAGTGGGTAGGAATTCCGTATTCAAATGATATGGACTGGAAAGTTGGTGATATTGACTTGGAATATCTCTTCAGGAATCCATCGTTAGCTCTCGAAAAATATGGAGAAATTGCACCTAAAATTGTTGAAAAAATTAGAAATCCAAATATTGATGACTGGAATGTTCCTCTACATAAAAGTATTAAACATTCAAATAATTCATTTTCAGATGAAACTCTTGAGAGACCTGCTGATCAACATACGATCACAAAAAAATTTACAGAAGAAAGTCTGAAATTTATCGAAAAATCTGCTGAAAATAATAAGAGTTTCTTTTTGTTTCTTTCACATAGCATGCCACATGTACCGTTATTCAGATCAGATGGTTTTGTTGACTCTACTAAACTAGGCTTATACGCAGATGTTTTAGCAGAAATTGATTGGAGCGTAGGAGAAGTTTTAGAGAAAATTAAAAATATTGGTATTGATGAAAATACATATGTAATTTTTACAAGTGATAATGGTCCATGGCTTCTTTATCCAAATAATGCTGGTTCTGCAAAGCCCCTAAGAGATGGAAAAGGAACTACTTTTGAAGGAGGGATGAGAGTTATGACTATTTTTAAAGGGCCAAATATAAAGACAGGAATAGTAAAAGATATTGGATCACAATTAGATTTTTTCACAACCATATTGACTTTGGCAGATATTGAAGCTCCTTTTAATCCAGAGGATAGTTATGATTTATCAAAAACATTAAAATACCTAGAGCCTAGTCCAAGGCAAATAATACCCTACTTCGTTGGTTCTGAATTAAGAGCATTTAGATACAAAAATCATAAAATTCATTTCATTACACAGGGTGCTTATAATCTTCCTCCTGAACGTATGGAACATGAAATTCCAATTCTCTTTAATTTAACAACAGACATTGGCGAAGAAGAAGAGCTTTTGAATTTAGACACGATAAATGAGATAAAAAGGCAAGTTGATCTCTTTCAAAAGGATTTAAGAATTAAAAATTCTCTTCTTGATATTCAGTATATAGATCTAAATTAGTCAGCTATATTATGCGAAGTTTATAAAATTTTTTTTCTTAATTAAGTAAAAATTTATTATATAATTTGCGTAAATGTATAAAAATATTGCACCCAAATTAAAATCATCAATTGATAGAAGCTCAGATTCCTTTATTAAGAATAAGGAAATAATGCTTGAGAAAATAGAGAAGCTTAATGCTTTGTTAAAAGAAGCAGAACTTGGAGGTGGTCAATATCACCTTGATAGGTTAGCAAAGCAAGGAAAACTCCCAGCAAGAGACAGAGTTAAGCTTCTTTTAGATCCAGATACTCCTTTTCTTGAAATATCCCCTTTTGCTGCACACGGAACTAGCTATACAGTTGGAGGTGGTTGTGTTGTAGGAATTGGTCTTGTTGCTGGTAAAGAGTGTGTAATATTTGCAAATGATCCCTCAGTTTTGGGTGGTGCGATGACAGTTTATGTCCAAGAAAAATGGATGAGAGCAATTCAAATTTCTCGAGATAATAAAATTCCATTCATCAACTTTGTTGAATCTGCAGGTGCGGATCTGAGAGGTGCCCAAGGTAGTGCAACGGAAACAAGACAACTTCAATACCCTCATTTCGCTTCCTCAGGTAGGTCTTTCTATGAAATGACAGAGTTATCAAAATTAAAAATTCCAGTAATTTCTGTAGTCTTTGGCTCATCAACAGCTGGGGGGGCATATCAGCCGGGAATGTCAGATTACAATATTTTTATAAGAAATCAATCTAAAGCTTTTCTAGCCGGCCCTCCCCTAGTTCAAATGGCAACTGGAGAAATTTCTGATGATGAAACACTAGGTGGGGCAAAAATGCATTCTGAGATATCAGGTTTTTCTGACTACTTAGCAGAGAATGACAATGATGCAATTAGAATTTGTAGAAATGTTGTTAATCATCTAAACATTAATAAGAAAACTAACTTCTCTTTAAAGACTTCTTGTGAGCCTGCTTTTGACTCAGAGGATCTTCTTGGTTTATTCAGTGATGATTTAAAAACTCAAGTTGATATCCGTGAAGTAATAATGAGAATTGTTGATGATTCACGATTTGAGGAGTATAAGCCTCTTTACGATAGCTCTATGGTTTGTGGTTGGGCAAATGTCTTTGGTTATCCTATAGGTATTTTAGGAAATAATGGTCCTATATATCCTGAAACAGCTGAAAAATCCGCAACGTTTATTCAGCTTTGTAACCAAACCAATACTCCTATTGTCTTCCTTCACAATGTTACAGGGTTTCTTGTTGGCAAAGAGTTCGAGAGACAGGCAATTATAAAAAAGGGTTCTCAACTTATAAATGCAGTATCTAATTCAAATGTTCCTCATATAAGCTTCATTATTGGTGCTTCATACGGTGCAGGAACATATGCTATGTCAGGCAGAGCATTTAATAATAGATTTTTGTTTACCTGGCCATCAGCAAAAATAGCTGTTATGGGGCCTAAACAATTTGCAGGTGTGATGTCTTTAGTAAGAAGAGCAAAGGCGAAAAGAAAGGGTGAAAAATTTGATGAAAAACTAGATAAACAGCTTGTTGAAATGATTGAAACATTAGCTGAAAAAGAATCTTTAGCTCTTTCAGCCAGCAGCATGGTTACTGATGATGGAATTATTGATCCAAGAGATACTAGAAATGTTCTAGGATTTTCACTTTCAATCTCAGACAATAATTTAATTAAAGGTGCTGATGGATATGGAGTTTTCAGACTATGAAGCTTAAAAAAATCCTTGTAGCAAATAGAGGCGAAATTGCGCTCAGAATTATTAAAACTATTAAAGAAATGGGCTTAGAAGCTGTTGCTATGTATGTAGAAATTGATAAAAACTCTGCATATGTTCAGAATTCTGACCATGCATTTAAACTCGATAATGGATATATGAATCAAGATGAAATTATTAATAAAGCAAAGCAATTTAATGTAGATGCAATACATCCTGGCTATGGGTTTTTGTCTGAAAATGCAGAGTTTTGCAAAAAAGTAAAAAATGAAAAGATTGTTTGGATTGGACCGGACGCAGAAACAATTGAATTAATGGGAGACAAAATTAATTCCAAAAATTTTTGTGTAAAACAAAATATTCCAACACTCAGCAAAACCTCTAAACTCTCTGATGCCAAAAAAATAGGTTATCCAATTTTAGTAAAGGCCTCTGCAGGAGGTGGTGGTAAAGGAATGAGAGTAGTTAATTCACCAAAAGAACTTGATGACTCTGTAGCAGCAGCCAAAAGAGAGGCTAAATCAAGTTTTGGAGATAACAGAGTCTTTTTAGAGAAGTTCATTGAAAAATCTAGGCATATTGAGGTTCAAGTATTAGGTGATAATTTCGGGAATGTAATACATCTTGGTGAGAGAGAATGCTCAATTCAAAGAAGGCACCAAAAAATTATAGAAGAAAGTCCGTCTTTAAGGCTTACTGAAGACCTAAGACAAAATATTACAAGTACAGCTGTTGAGTTAGCAAAAAAGTTAAACTATAAATCTGCAGGAACTGTTGAATTTATTTTTGATGAAAATACGAACGAATTTTGGTTTTTAGAGGTAAATACTCGTCTCCAAGTTGAGCATCCAGTTACAGAAATGGTAACAGGCATCGATCTTGTTAAAGAACAAATAAAGGTTGCTAGTGGAAAAAGACTTTCATTCCAACAATCAGATATAGTTTTTAAAGGTCATGCTATTGAGGCAAGACTTTATGCAGAAAATCCAAATAATGACTTTCTTCCTGAAACTGGAACTATTGCTAACTTATCTTTTTCGAACTCAGCAAATATTAGATGGGACTCAGGAATCAAAAAAGGAGATAAAGTTACTCCAGACTTTGACCCCATGCTTGCAAAAGTAATTTCTTTCTCAGAGACAAGGGAAGAATCAGCAAATATCTTATCAAAAGAACTTAAATCTATTCATCTACCAGGTGTTATAACAAATAAAGATTTTTTGATTGGATGTCTAGAAAATAAATCATTTCTTAGTGGCAAAACTACCTCAGATTTTATTGAAAGGGAATACAAGAAGTTATTTCCTCTAAAGGATAAGGGAAATATAGATAGATGTATGAAAGCTACAGTTGCTTGGTTACAATTTTACCAAAAAACTAATAACAGCAATCTTAATTTTTTACCAAGAAACTGGACAAATGGAATATTGCCAAAGTCTACTCTCTCCTTTCAATTAAATGATGAAGAGTATATTTTTAAATATTCAAATACTGGAAATTTTTTGGAAATTTACAGAGAGCACTTTGAACGAATTTCACTTTCAAAAATTGAAATGATAGAAGTTAGTGAGAATTTAATAATCTGTGAGATTGATGGAACAATCCTAAATGCCTCCATCACCAAATTTGGAGAAAATATTTCAATTAATTCTGGTCAAGGGGATTTGATATTAAGAATTTTACCAACTTTTAATGATCCAAATGAGGTAGTTACTGAGGGAAGCTTAACGGCACCTATGCCAGGCAAAATTATTAAGATAAATGCAAAATTAAATAAATCTGTAAAAGCTGGTGAGACACTTTTAATACTTGAAGCTATGAAGATGGAACATGCTGTAAAAGCAGTATCTGATGGTAAAATTTCCGAAATGTATGTAAAAACAGGAGATCAGGTCGAAAGTGGTGCAAACCTACTTAAGATTGATTGATGAGTAAAAATACAATCAAAATTGCTAACTGTAGTGGATTCTATGGTGATAGGCTGTCTGCTGCAAAAGAAATGGTTGATGGTGGTCCAATTGATGTTCTTACAGGTGACTACCTAGCAGAGCTGACCATGGCTATTCTATATGGTCAAAAAATACAAAGAGGAGAAAAAGCTGGATATGTAGGAACTTTCTTAAAGCAATTAAAACAAATTGCCTCTTCTTGTGCAGAAAAAAATATTAAAGTCGTATCTAATGCTGGCGGACTCAACCCAAAAAGTATGGCTGAAGAAGTAAAAAATATTCTTGATTCTGAAGGGCTAAATCTAAAAGTTGCATACATAGATGGTGATAACTTTATGGATAAATTTGATGAGCTGAAAAAAAATGGAGAAGAGCTCAAAAATTTAGATACTGGAGTTTCACTATTTAAACAAAGTCTTCCAGCAGTTTCTGCAAATTATTATTTAGGATGTTGGGGTATTAAACAGGCTCTTGATGAGGGTGCAGATATAGTGATTTGTCCAAGAGTTACAGATGCAGCATTAGTTATGGGGCCTGCAGCTTGGAAATTTAATTGGTCTAGAGATGACTATGATAAATTGGCTGGTTCACTGGCTGCTGGACACATTATAGAGTGTGGAGCTCAAACTACAGGTGGCAACTATTCTTTTTTTAAAGAAGTTCCATCATTTCAAAATGTTGGATTCCCAATTGCAGAAATTGAAGAATCAGGCAATTTTAAAATATACAAACATAAAGGGACTGGTGGATTAGTATCAACAGGTACGGTTACAGCTCAATTACTCTATGAAATTTCATCGCCAAAATATCTTAGTCCAGATGTAATAGCTCACTTTGACTCATTAAAAATTAAAGATTTAGGTGATGACAAAGTATTTATTTCAAACGTCAAAGGATCTCCTCCAACAAGCAAACACAAGGCATGTATAAATCTGGCTGGTGGTTATAAGAATAGTATGGAGCTCATTGTTACAGGTTTAGACATTGAAGAGAAAGCAAAAATATTTACCGACGAATTGTTCCGCTCTCTCGGAGGTAAAGATGAATTTGATGATGTCTCCATCCAATTAATTAGAACAGATAAAGAAGAGCCGTTAACTAATGAAGAGGCTATGGCAATTTTAAAGATTGACGTTAAATCCTCTTCACCAGAAAAAGTTGGCAGAATATTTAGTGCAAAAGTAATAGAACTAGCTCTTGCCAACTACCCCGGATGGACTGCTCAAAGTGAAATTAAACAAGCTTCGCCCTTTATTTCATATTGGCCTGCCTTAGTTGATTCAAAAAATGTTGAAGAAAAACTTCATGTAAATAATAAATCTAAAGTTATAGAAATCTTAAAGCATCAAGAGCAGCCAATTAACTTAGAAAAAATAAACATTGATGAATATATTTCAAAGGATATTGAAAAAATAAATTTTGGAAGAATTTTTGGAACACGTTCGGGTGACAAAGGTGGGTGTGCAAATTTAGGTGTATGGGCAAAAGATACTTCTAGTTTTTCTTATCTTTACCATTTTTTAACCGTGGAACAATTAAAGAAATTATTGCCTGATCTTGAGCGTTTTGAAATTGAAAGGTATGAACTTCCTAACATTTTTGCACTAAATTTTTATGTCAAAGGAATACTTGAAAATGGGGTATCATCTAATAATAGGAAAGATGGGCAGGCCAAAAGTCTTGGAGAATATTTAGGCACAAAGCTCATTGACTGTCCTAAAGAATTTATTGAAAAATATGCAAATTAATGACTTAGAATTTAAAACTACGTTAGTCACTCAAACTAATCACATCTTAGAAATTGTCTTAAATAGACCAGATAAAAAAAATGCCATTAACCCTACTATGACAAATGAACTGTTGTATGCCTTAAGTTATGCCGAAAAAACACATGAAATCCGAGTGGTGAAATTTAGTGCTAATGGTGATGTTTTTTGCTCTGGAGGTGATTTAAGCGTTATGAAAGAGGAAAAAAATGATCTTATTCCCGATATGAAAGGAGGTATAGCGGATATAGTCAAATCAATTAGAAAATTATGTAAACCAATAGTTATTGAGGTAAGGGGCAATGTTTATGCTGGTGCTTTGCTCCTTATAGCAAATGCTACTCATGTATTTGCTTCAGAGCATGTAAAGTTTTCAGCGCCTGAAATTAAAAGAGGTATATGGCCTTTTATGGTGATGGCTGGATTATTTAGAGTCATGAACAGAAGAGTAGGTTTAGATTTTATTATGAGAGGAAAACAAATTAATGCTGTCGAAGCTAAAGAACAAGGATTAATAACAGAGTTTTATTCTGAAGATGATATTAGCAAAAAGGTCAACGAAGTAGTTGATGAGTTAGCTGCATTACCTCCAAAAGCAATGAAAAAAGGTTTAAATGCTTTTTATAAACAAGAATTTAAGGATTTTGATAAAGCGATGGATTTTTTAGAAAAGCAAATTGCTGAAACTCTTCAAAGTGAAGAGGCTCAAGAGGGTATAACTGCCTTTCTAGAAAAAAGACCGCCCAACTGGAAGTAAGGTTAAGGTATAATTATTATGTATTTTAAGGAGGCTGAGCCAATACTAGAATTATCTAAAAGGGGTAAAAAATGAAGTCAAAAATTTGTGAAATACTTGATATAGAGTTTCCATTGCTGGCCTTTAGTCATTGTAAGGATGTTGTTGCTCAAGTATCAAAAGCAGGTGGCATGGGTGTCTTAGGAGCCGTTGGAATGACTCCTGAAATATTAGAACAAGAATTAAACTGGATAGATCAAAATGTAGATGGAAAACCTTATGGTCTTGATCTGCTTGTACCAAATAATTTTGTTGGAAAAGAAGGAAGTGTTGATCCCAAAGACTTAGCGGAGATGATTCCACAAGAGTATCGTGATTTTAGAGCTGATGTTTTAGATAAATACAAAATCGAAAGTGATGGATTAAGAGAGCAAACTCAAGATTATTCAAATTGGGGTGCGAATATGAAAGAAGATGGAGCAACTGAAATGTTACAAATAGGCTTTGATCACGGAGTAAAACTTTATGCAAACGCGCTAGGAGTACCTCCTAAGTGGATGTTAGATCTTTGTAAAAAGAATAATGTCCCTGTTGCAGCACTAGTTGGGAAAAAAGAACACGCTGTTAAACAAGTAGAAGCAGGAGTAGATATTCTGGTTGTATCTGGAACTGAGGGTGGTGGTCATTGTGGAAGTGTATCGACTATGGTTTTAGTTCCTGAAGTTCATAGAGCAATTCAGCCAATTAAAGATGTTCCAATTTTAGCAGCAGGTGGAATTTGTACTGGAGAGCAAATGGCAGGTGCCATGGCAATGGGAGCATCAGGTGCTTGGTGTGCATCCGTTTTTTTAACCACCTCTGAAGCTGAAACTTCTGAAGTAGTAAAAGAAAAAATGCTTCATGCTTCATCAGATCAGACAGTTAGATCAAGGAGCAGAACAGGAAAGCATTCAAGACAATTAAAATCTGACTGGACTGATGCATGGGAATCTCCTGATGCACCCGATCCCTTACCAATGCCTCTGCAGACAATGGTCAGCGAACCCGCTTTAGCAAAGATTGATAAAGCTTCAGATGTGGGTCATGAAGGGGCAAAAAAACTTGCCACCTATTGGGTAGGTCAAGGAATTGGTCTTGTTAATGAAAAGCTCACAGCTGGGCAAACAGTACAAAAATTTAAAGAAGAGTTTATAGATGCTTACGAAAGATTAAACTCGTTTATGGAGTAGAGTATCTTTAAATTAAATAACACTTACTTCCTGCTTTTAGTCACTGTACTCAATATCTTAAATATTGCTGATAGACATTTTCTGATAGCTTTTTCAGACGATATTATCCCTGCCCTTAATCTAACAAACGCAGAGTTTGGTTTGCTTACAGGAATTATATTCACTCTGATTTATACAATCTCAGGAATTTTTGTTGGTTCTTTGGCTGATCGTTTCAATAGATCAAGAATAATAGGTTGTGGAGTTATAATTTGGAGCTTTTTCACAGCTTTATCAGGCTTAGCAAAAAACTTTGTCCAACTAGCAATTCCAAGATTTTTTATAGGAGTAGGAGAATCAAGCATTACCCCAAGTACAATGTCAGTTTTAGCAGATAGATTTGGCAAACAAAGACTGGGTTTTGCTGCTGGTTTTTATTATATGGGTGTGCCTGTTGGGGTTGGGGTTGCCCTTTTGATTGCAGGCTTCTTGGGTCCAGTTATTGGATGGCGAGGTTCTTTTTACTTACTTGGTGGAATTGGTGTTGTGCTTGGCTTATTAATGTTATTTGTAAAAGATCACCCAAGAACAAAACTGCCACAAAAGACTGAAACTAACAAAAGATCATTTAAAGAGGTTCTAACCCTACTCTTTGAGGTGTTAGGCAAATCAAAATCTTTAGGCTTAACAATTTTAGCAGGAACTCTGTATCACTTCGTATTGGGAGCAGCAGCATTTGATATTAGATGGGCAGTAGTAGATAAAGGATTTGAAGCAGATTTCTATCTGCAGATTAATTCATTGGTATTTCTAGTTTTTGGGGTAGCTGGTAGTGTTTTTGGTGGAGCTATGAGCGATTGGGCTTTGAAAAAATATAATTTACCAAGAACTTGGTTTTTATTAATTCTTACCTTTGTGCTTATGCCTCTAGCATTTACTAGATATGCAGATCCAACTTCTGTGATATTTTGGATTGGCATTGTTAGCAGTGCCTTCAGTACTGGATGTTTCTATGGGCCAGTTTTTTCCGCGATTCAAGAAGTCGTTCCAGCAAATATTAGGGGGAGTGTAGTTGCTTTTAATCTTCTTTGTATAAATTTAGTTGGTTACAGTCTTGGCAGTTACACAGCCGGACTAAGCATTGACTACCTGCTTGATATGGGAGTAAGCCAACCATATACTCATGTTTTAGTCGGTTCTGTAGTAATTTATTTACTAACAGGACCAATTTGTTATTACCTGGCTGGCAAACATTATGATGATGACAAAAAAGCACTTGAAATACAGTTTTCTAAAGAGACCTAAGGGTTTAATACATTTTTCTTAAAAAAATTATAAATTTCTGTTACTCCATCAATATCCATATTAACCGAGTTACTTCCTGCCTTATTGCCAGTACCTGGCCAGGTATGCCCTGCCCCATCAAAGAGAAAAAATTCAACACTAGTTCCTTTATCACAATTTAAATAAGAAGTTTTTACACCAGTGCTGCCATCATTTGGAGCGAGATCATCAACTAAGCTAATATCTGGTTGAGAGTTACAATTATTATGAGCTGCCCAAAATTCCATTAAATCTGTCTGAGATAAACCAAGACTAGGAAAGCCTAAAAAAGGAACTACTGAATCTTGCAAGCCATGCATTTGCATTACTGAAATAGGGCGAGTTGGTGAACAGCTGCTATAAGTCTGAGGGGACATAGTCCCTGTCACGGATGCAACAGCTGCAATTCTTGCTCCTAAATTACATGCTAAGTGATAACTAAAAAAACCCCCGTTAGACATGCCAGTTGAATAAACCCTTTGGTCATCAATATTATAAAGTGTCTGCAAGAGCGATATTAATGCATCTATAAATCCAATATCATCTTGATTACTTGTTCCTCCATCACCATTCCAATTATTCCAATGTGGGCCATTTCCATAAGTTGTTGTGCCCTGAGGATGAGCAATAATAAAACCATTCTCGTCAGCTAAATTTCTAAAATCACCATAATTCATTTGCTCAAAAGCATTACTCCCAAAACCATGGAAGTTAAAAATTACAGAGGTAGGATTGCTTTGATCATACGACTGAGGTACATAAAGAATAAATTCTCTTCTTATACCATTATGTTGCAAATAACCATCTAAAGTTCCTTTTTGATTTGGACTAATTCCAGAAGGAGGCATCTGGTTAATTGGACTTTGACTGGAATCATTTCCACTTCCGCCACCACAACTGGATATTAAAATGATGACAAATAATTTAAGAATTAGTTTAGTTCTCATGCTACTGGTAGACCCGATTGGACTTGAACCAACGACCTCTGCCATGTCAAGACAGCGCTCTAACCAGCTGAGCTACGGGTCTATTTTTTATAATTATATATTGTTTGAATTGAACTAGACGTCAATAACTAATAATTCTGATTCTTCTTGAGTAGTTATCCTCAATTCATCAGCATCAGTTATCTCTAGAGCATCGCCCTTTTTTAGCTTTATACCATTTACTTCGAACGCTCCGAAAGAGGCTAGTACATACCCCGACCTTTTAAGCTTATGATTTAATTCTTTTTTAGCTTTTATTTTACCTGCATAAATATCAGCATTAGCATGAATAAATAATGGAGCTTCATCAGATCCACCAACTATAAGGTTTAGCTTATTTTCAACATGTTCTTTTGGAAATTCCATAGCATCCCACCTAGGTTCTACATTTAAAGCATTAGGTTTTATCCATATTTGATATAGGCTTGTTGTCTCATCCTCTAGATTATGTTCTGAATGTTTTACTCCGGTACCAGCACTCATGACTTGAACATCTCCGGCATTTGTCTTCCCTTTATTCCCAAGGCTATCTTCATGCGTAATTGCCCCTTGCCTGACATAAGTAATGATTTCCATATTGTCGTGACCATGGGTTGCAAAGCCACTTTGAGCAGCTATTAAGTCATCGTTTATTACCACTAAGTCACCAAACCCTGTACGGTTTGGATCTTGATAAGAACCAAAACTGAAGTGATGTCTTGCTTCAAGCCAGCCATGATTTACATGACCTAAACTTTCGTAGGAAATTTTATTTGTCATAAAGTCTATTTAGCTATGAATCTAAAAATTTCGAGATCTTTTTATTTAAATATCTGAAATGAGCTTTTGTATCTTTATCACTCACACCAGATTTTGTAAATTTTTGAATCTTTTCTAGACTTTCCATAATTGCTGCTTTGGATATCTCATCGTATTGTGGAATTTCACCGCCACCACGAGGACCTCTTGGCATTGCAGGTGCAAATGCACTCATTAAAGCATCAACATAATTTGATTGTAGGTTTCTTTTAAATGTATTGGGCACTTCTCCTCTAATAAAGATTCCATTAAAGAGATCATCCAAAACTTCTGAAGGCATATATTTGTTGCCATACTTCGATGAATCAACAAGTCTTGTCATTACTTCAGGGTTTAAAATTTCAACTAATGTTTGCCCTTGCATTTCTAAAACCATTTCATGAAGTTGTGGTACGTCATCACGATCGAAATCTGTAAGTCTTTTCTCAGTATGAAGATTCTTAACAATTTCTGGATCAAAATCCCAAGCTTCGTTTGATAAGTATCTTTTCACTATTAAATCCATTGCTTCTTTTTGTACTTCATATGGCACAGGCTCAAAAGTATTTATACCTTGCCCATTTAGAGATCTTGTTACATAAACTCCTCCAATGTGGCCTGCCACACCTGCCATAAATCTACCTTTCGATCTCATTAATCTGTAAAAAGCATTTGTGAAATCATGTTTAGTCTCACCCTCAACATTAAATATTTCATCCAACTCTTTTATTTTCCTATCAATAGTATCGAATCTTTCAGAGGTATAAGTAATCACATCATTTGAAAGGTCCCAAGTTCTAAACCTTGGATCAATCCCATATGCCCAGTTCCAAATATATGGAGCTTCAACTGATTTGGATAAAAGTATTTCTCTTTCTTCATCAGTCATATTAGGCTTATAGCCAAATTCAATGGCCCATTTATCATATTCACCAGGCTCAATAGAAAAGAACCGACCTTGTTTAACTCCCTCTGGAGCAATATTTGGAGGATCGTAGTCCATTATTGAAGATAGAGTGGCATTTCCTGTTATTGATACATCATGAATTTCTCTGGGTCCATGAAGATAACTTGCATTAAAGTTGTGTATTAAAGCTAAAGTGTGACCTACTTCATGAAGTGTGAGATTAATGATCCATTGTTCTAGAGGATCATTTTCTTCATCAAATCCCCATAATTTTCTCAAAAGATATCCAGATTTAATCGCCGAGAATTCAAGCATTATATCTGAAGCAATAATTTCACCGGTTTTTGGGTTTGCGATACTTGGCCCATAACCAGCTAGACCGGAAGGCTCGGGTGAATGAGCCCATCTGACAACGTTATATTGAACATCACCCGCATCCCACTCAGCATCATCAGGTTGAATCTTAGCAACAATAGCATTTTTAAAACCAGCTCTTTCAAATGCTATATTCCATCTTTCTATTCCCTCAACAACAAATGGTTTAATTTCTTCAGGAGTTGAATTTTCTACCCAAAAAACTATTGGTTCTACTGGTTCTGAAAGTTCTGCCTCTGGGTCTTTTTTCACAAGTCTCCATTTATTAATAACATCTCTTGCGGGGTATGAGTCATAAGTGGATAAATCAGTTATTCTTGCTGAATAGAAGCCTACTCTTTCATCAGCTAGTCTTGGTTTGAAATTATCATCAGGCATTTCAACAAAGAGATGGCTCATTTTGACAGATGTATATCTATCATCAGCTACAGAATATATATCTGATGATCCTGAGGGCATTGGGTTAAAAAATCCAAAATTTACTTCAATATTAGTATTCTTCTCATAATTCTTTACTTTTTCGACAAAAGTTTTACTTGGATCAGGTTTGCCAAGATCCAGCTCAAGAAAGTCTCTGTATTCAGGTGGTATATTTGGCGATACAGCGGTAAGCATTTCAGATAGAAAAACTTTTGAAAAAGGCAGAAGATACCTTCCCTCCTCATCAACTACACTTTTGAATCTGCCAATAAAGGCATCAAAAATTGCAGTCAATTTTCTTTTAGAAATATTATTTTCTGTTTCATTCGAAAAATTTGTATTTTTCTTGTAAAGGGCTAGTCCATCCTTAAATTTCCTAAACTCTAGCACTATTCCATTACCTATTAATCTATCGCCTTTCATTTCTCCTGACATTACACCGGACCCTGTTGGAGCATTAAGAATATAGGCGAAGTAGAGAAACTCTTTATTTAAATCATTTTCACTAAGCTCTAAAAAGTATGTATCTTTTTCAGTGTCTTTATAAAGTTTTAAAAAACCATCAATTTCCTCAAATTCACCATCTTTAAGAAAATCTTCAATAGTTTTAAATTCATTTATCTTATCTAATACTTTCTTCATTTCTTCAGGCGAAAGAGGCTTACCATCGTCACCTCTAGGCATTGCGCTAAGAGAATTAGTAAAAAATAAAATAGTTGCAAATATAAATATTAATAAATTGATTTTTTTCATTTCTGCTCCATTAATTAAGTAGATAAAATGTTATTTGAAAAATCTTTTTAAAGCGATGTAAGATTAACATATTTACGGCATATGAAAAAAATTTTTTTAATAACAATCTTGATTTTCTCAACTCAAATAATTGCATTATCAGATAGACTTTCAGTGCCTGATGGCTTCCAAGTAGAGGTTTTCTCTAGCGACATTAAAAATCCTAGACAAATGGCCTTAGGCAATGATTTTCTTTTTGTTGGAACGAAAGAAGCTGGTGTTGTGTATGCGCTTCCAAAATCAAATCCTGAAGAGAAAATTGAAATTCTAACGGAATTAAATTCACCTACCGGTGTTGCCCTTCTCAATGGAGACCTCTATGTCGCAGAAATAGATAAGATCATCAAAATTAATAACATCGAAATGTCATTAATGACTGGTGATATTAAATCAGAAATTTATTTTGAAAACCTACCAAGAAAGAAAATGTTTAACCCATTAAAAAAAATGTGGCATGGGTGGAAATGGATAGCTTTTGGTCCAGACGACAAACTTTATTTATCTGAGGGTGTTCCATGTAATGTGTGTGAAGAAAAAGATGAAAGATTTGGTTCTATCCTGCAAATTCATGATGGAAATTATGAAATTTATGCAGATGGTGTAAGAAACAGTGTTGGTTTTGCCTGGCACCCAATTACTCAAAAAATGTATTTTACAGATAATGGAAGAGATTGGATGGGTGATGATATTCCTCCATGTGAACTGAATAAAGTTTCTTATAAAGGTGAACACTTTGGATTTCCATATTTTCATGGAAATGATATTCCCGATGATAGTTTTAACGCACCTGATGACTTTAGCTATACAAAGCCGGTTTGGGGCTTTCAAGCTCACACTGCTCCATTAGGAATTGATTTTTACACAGGTAGTATGTTTCCTGAAAAATATAAGAATGGTGCATTTATTGCGCAACGTGGCTCTTGGAATCGATCAAAAAAAGTTGGTTACAGAGTTCTTTTTGCAGAATTTAAAGATGATGAAATTACATCTATGGAGGTTTTTGTTGATGGGTGGCTAGATGGCGAAACTTCTCTAGGTAGGCCAGCTTCTGTTTTGATGTATGATGATGGTTCTTTATTGGTATCAGATGATACTGCTAATAAAATTTTTAAGATTTCTTACCCAATCAATTAATTTCACTAATAAAAATCTCTTTTGAATTTGAAGGTAAAACTACCATAGTACCGTCAGTAGAAGCTGTCCAATTTTCAATAGCCTCATCAACGCCTTCAAAAAAGAATTTATCAGACAAAAACCTTATTTCAGTAGGCAGTGTTGGAGTAATATGATAAAAAACAAGATGTCTTACCATTGCTTCATTAGCTAAATCTACAGCCTCAAGTGGGGTGATATGATAATCAAGAATATCTACAAGAATTTTTTTTAGTTTGTCGTCATTCTGTTCATCAGCAACCTTGATAAACCTTTCAACAATCTTAGGCGAGATTACCTCACAAAAAAGGATATCAGCATCTTTAAAAGATTTAATAAGCTCAGAATCGTATCTTGTATCACCGCTTATGACTAAGACTCTATCTTTATATTCAAACCTGAAGCCCAGCGCAGGTTCGACTGGTTCATGAAAAACTCTAAAGGCTGATATTTTTAAATTATCATCCTCAAAAATTATAGAGCCATTTGAAATTTCTTTAGCAATCATGCCAGCAGTTATTGGATCAGCAATTTGTTTACCATGATGCAAATATCTGAAATTACTATCTCGAGAAAAGGCTAGATTAAATCCTGAAACAACATCATTGATACCTTCTGGTCCATAAACTTCTAATTTCTGCTTTCTATCTCTAGTCACCCATGTGACTAAATTTAGATCGCCCAAATCCGCTATATGATCAGAATGGAGGTGGGTAATCAAAACTCCATTTACATCATCTAATAGGTCGCTACTCCAAGTCATTAGATTATTCACACTACCATTACCAATATCTACTACATATTTTTTATCCCCTGCTTTAACAAGTAAGCAAGTTTGTGCAACAGCAGTTCCTAATGGTGAACCGGAACCACAAACTAAAACTGATAAACTATCTTCTTTAGGAAATATCTGATTATTTTCAAGTCCACTCTTTATCAACATATTAAGTATGTTGCTCTGAACGTATGAGGCGCTAAAAATACCAAAAGTAATAATGAGTACAAAAATTGTGATTAGAATTTTTTTCATTTTGTTTTAACTTTAAAAAGAGAGATTATAAAAAATGAAGACAATAAAACTAATACTATCCATGCATATTCTTGGCCTGGGGTAATTCCAGTTTGATAAATGGGTTCTAGTGGATGTATTTTTCCAACCACCCCTACTCTGAGTATCCATTCCAGTAGCCATATTAGATAGAAAAAAGGCATAAAAGCTTTATATTTTACGATCACTATCCAGCTCATTAAACATAATAAAACCTGCATTTCGCCCCACAAAGACCCAAATAAATAAATTAAATTATCTGGATCAGGATTACCTTCAAAAGTTATTATATTTGCTATTGAATTTATGCCGGCGTCTTCTGCAAGGAAATGCACGAAACTTCTCCATGTATTCACAATCATGAAAATAATAAAAAAGTATAAAGCTATCTTTGGCCCTTGATAATTGTTATCAATTACTTTAGGCAAAAGTCTAGTCATTGCGTAATTATATTAAGCTGACCTTGAAGTCCTGCACTTCTATGTTTTTCGCTTTCTCTATAATCTGAATCAGTAAACATTTTATACATAGCGGATGCTGATGGATATTCTGCAATTGCAACCCATTCCCAACTCTCTTCAACTTCACCAATTAAAAGTCCTTTTACTTCACCAAAAAATAAAGTCTTGCCGCCAACTTTTTCAAGATGATTTACAACTTCAGTAGCATATATCGAGTAGGCTTCTACTCCTGATAAGTCTGTTTTTCGACCGTCTTCATACACTGCTTTATCTTTGAACTTTAACAAATTAACCATTTTTATAGGCTTATCTGTTGGAAAGTTTTTAAAGTCTTCTATTTGTATTTTTGAGGGATATAGCTGATTAATTACTTCCATTCATTATTCCATTTGACTTCATAAACGTAACTATGATTTCTGAAATCTCTTTCGGTTGTGTTTCTTGACAAAAATGACCTGCACCTTTCAAGATAGTATGTTTTTGCCCTTTTGTTCCTGGACACTTTTCCAAAAATGGCTTATCCATTCCAACTGTAACAGGATCATTATCTGCAAAAGCACACAGTAAGGGTTTTTCGAATTTCTCAAAAAATTTCCATGCTTTTTTTTGTGCTTCGACCGCTGCATCGTCAGGTAAAGTAGGAACTTGACTGGGCATTGCCCTGCAAACCATTTTATAGGAACTATTTGGGAAGGGAGCATTATATGCTTTTTCTAGATCTGAGACTAATGGAGAAATTCCCTCTAACCCTAATTCGTAAAACAGGCCTGAAATTTTCATTTGCATTCGTGTTCTTTTTTCAAACATCGGTGCAACGAGTAGGCCAGCAGGAAAATTTTTCTTGTTTAATGACCATTTTTGCCAATAAGCAAAAGCCATTGGGCCAGGTTTTTTAAAAGCTCTAACAAATTCACTGGTGGTCGGAACGTGTTTAGAAGCTTTAAATTCCTTTATTTTTCTATGTGTTTCTGGATCCATATTTCGAGATAAAGGAACGCCTGTATTTGATATCACAGCTCCAGAAAATCTGTCACCATTATCAGCAATAACTCTTAATCCTATTAGACCGCCCCAATCTTGGCCAAAAAATGTTATTTTTTTGAAATCATTTTGTCTAATCCAGGTATTCATCCAATCAACCTGGGTTTGATATGTGTAATCTTCAATTGAACTTGGTTTGTCTGATCGACCATATCCAACTAAATCAGGTGCAATTATTCTCGCTCCTGCTTTGGTGAGGTATGGAATGATTTTTCTATAGAGGTAGGACCAAACTGGCTGTCCATGCATCAAAAGTACAATGGGTCCATCTTTGGGACCTTCATCCAAATGATGAATTCTTAGTTCAACTCCGCTCTTATCCTTTATATTCGTATAGTTAGGCTCAAAAGGAAAATCTTTGAGGTTTTTAAATCTGTGATCTGGAGTTCTTAAAACCTTCATTATTTTGACTCTTGTAAAAATTTTGCAAATTCTAATCTAGCAACACTTCTTCTGTGGACCTCGTCTGGACCATCTGCTAGCCGCAAGCATCTCATGAATGCGTACATCTTTGCTAAAGGAAAATCTTGAGATACACCTCCTCCGCCATGCATTTGTATCGCTCTATCAATCACATCGCATGCAACATTTGGAGCTACAACTTTAATTTGTGCAATCTCGCTGGCAGCAACTTTATTGCCGTACTTATCCATTGCCCATGCAGCATGCAAGGTAAGAAGTCTTGCTTGGTTTATTTCCATCCTTGAATTAGCAATAACATCATAATTTCCGCCCAGTTTTGCTAATTCTTTTCCAAATGCTGTTCTCTCCATTGATCGTTTACACATGAGCTCAAAAGCAACTTCAGCAGCTCCAACTGAACGCATACAATGGTGAATTCTGCCCGGACCTAATCTTCCTTGAGCAATTTCAAAACCTCTACCCTCTCCTAGCACAACATTTTCATATGGCACTTTCACATTATTGAATTTAATATGTGCATGCCCGTGTGGAGCATCGTCATATCCAAAGACATGCATCATTCTTTGCACTTCAACACCTGGAGTATCTGTAGGAACTAGAATCATTGAGTGTCTTTGATGTCTCTCATTTTCCGGATTTGTGACGCACATAAAAATAATTAATTTACATCTTGGGTCTCCTGCACCAGAGGTCCACCACTTTTCACCATTAATTACCCATTCTCCATTAACTAGTTTTGCCGTTGCTTCCATATTAGTTGCATCTGAGGAAGCTACATTAGGTTCAGTCATTCCGAATGCGGACCTTATTTCGCCATTTAAAAGAGGCTTTAACCAAGTATCTTTTTGTTCATTTGAACCATATCTAACCAGCACTTCCATATTTCCGGTATCTGGTGCGCTACAGTTCATAGCTTCTGAAGCAAAAACAGTTCGCCCCATTTCTTCAGCTAGGTGTGCATATTCAAAATTTGATAGCCCAGCTCCAAATTCACTATCTGGCAAAAATAGGTTCCAAAGACCGCTTTTACGTGCTTCTTTCTTTAGTTCCTCTAACTCTGGGTGTGGCTTCCATCTGTCTTTTTCAGGTATTTCTTTTCCATGAATTTTCGCTTCTACAGGCAAAACTACTTCTTCAACAAATTCCTTTACTTTTGGAAGGTAAAAATCGATTTTTTCTGTGGTTTCAAATTGCATTTTTAATGTATAAAAAAAATTTCTTAAATACTATAAATGTTATTTATAATATGTAATTACATTTATAATTATAATTCATACTTATGAAGTTAAATAATTTAGACCTAAATTTATTAGTAGTATTTAATGCCATTTATACAGAAGGCAGTCTTACAAAAGCAGGTGAGATTGTAGGCATAACCCAACCAGCAGTAAGTAGTGCTCTTTCAAAACTCCGTGAATATTTTGATGATCAGCTTTTTATAAGAGTTGGTCAAGGAGTGAAGCCAACTGCTAAGACTGAAAATATCATTATTCATGTAAGAGATGCTCTATCTATACTTCAAAAAAGTATTGAGGTACCGGAGTCTTTTGATCCAGCTGTATCTAGTAGAACTTTTCGCTTATCGCTTAATGATGTTTCTGAGGGTCGTGTGCTGCCTATTCTAATGACAAAGATTAGGAGAGTAGCACCTAATGTAAAGGTATCAAGTTATTACACAATGAGAGAAGATTTACTTCATTCTTTGGCAGCAAATGAAGTTAATTTTGCTGTTGATCCTTTTCCTCCATCTGAAACAGATATTAAAAAAGAAATAATATTTGAAGACGAATTTGTCTGTGGATTTAGGAGGGATCACCCTTTAGCCAGTTCAAAAAATTTGTCTATTGACCAGTACCTAGAACTAGATCATATCCATATTTCAGGAAGAAGAACTGGAGGAGCATTAGTTGATAATGCTCTCTCAAAATTACAAGTTGAAAGGAGGGTTATTCTTCGTGCGCAGCATTATTTAATCACACCTGAAATACTTAAAAATTCAGATATGGTTTTAACATGTACTAAGGCATTCGCTAAGAAACATAAACTTGCTTTTAAAACTCTTCCATTCGAAGTTGCACCTTCACAGTTTTTTCTTGCATGGCACGAATCAAATGATAACGATCCTGGCCATATATGGCTTAAATCTTTAATAAAAGAATCTTTCCAAGAAGCAAAACTAAAGTAAAAACGGTTTAGTAATCCAACATTTTTCAAGAAGAAAAGTTAAAATATTCTTGCTATGTCAAGCGATAAATATTTTAAAGAACTTCAAAGCTTGAAGTATTTTGATGAAGAAAAATTAATTGAAAAAATCATCAATGAAAGTGATTGGTTAAATGATGAAGAGATTTCAATTAATGCTGAATCTATTGTTGAAAAATGTAGAGGCGATAGAAATAAGACAAAGCTTGATAATTTTTTTCTTGAATATGGATTAAGCAATCAGGAGGGTGTTGCCCTAATGTGCCTAGCTGAGTCTCTTCTAAGGATTCCAGATAATTCTACATGTGATGAAATTATTGAAGAAAAAATAGGCGGCAAAAGCTGGCTAAATCATTTAAATAATTCTCCATCTCTTTTTGTGAATGCGACTACATTTGGTCTTTTTTTGGCTGAACAAGTTGTAGAACTAGATCCAAAAATTGGCTCAAATCCAATTAGCTGGCTGTCAGGCATGACTTCAAAAGTTGGAGAGCCAGTTTTAAGAGAAGCAATCAAAAAAGGTATGGATATTTTGAGTGAAGAATTTGTTTCAGGAACAAGTATTGAAAAAGCATTAACAAAGTTTGATTCACCAAATACTCCATGCTCTTTTGATATGCTTGGTGAAGCAGCTCGAACTAAATCTGATGTAGATTTCTTTTTTGAGGCCTATGAAAATGCAATTAGGTGTGTTGGAGAAAAAAATGCTCTTCTGTCTAAATCCTTTCATGAAATTTCTATAAAACTCTCTGCATTACATCCTCGTTATGAGGCATTAAAAGAGGAAAGAGTTATGAACGAACTTTATGAAAGTGTTTATGAACTATCTTTACAAGCAGCTAATCAAGATATTGCTTTAACAATAGATGCTGAAGAACAAGATAGACTTGAACTTAGCCTAAAAATTATTGAAAAGCTTTCAGAAAATAAGAAGCTTAAAGATTGGGGTGGGCTAGGCTTAGCAATTCAAGGTTACGGAAGAAGATCTTCTTCTGTAGTCAAATTCATTGATTATCTTGGAGGTGGAAGAAATGGACTTATGATGAGATTAGTAAAAGGTGCTTACTGGGATCAGGAAGTCAAAATTCATCAAACAAAAGGTTCTATTGATTTACCTGTTTTTACTGCAAAGTCCTTCACTGATTTGAATTATTTACATACAGCTAAAGTTATTTCAGAGAGTAAAAATCTTAGGCCTTATTTTGCTACTCATAATGCACATACAATAGCTGCAATAATGAGCATATTTAAAGGGCAGGAGGAAAAAATTGAATTTCAAAGAATTTTTGGAATGGGTGATTTAGTTTATACAAACGCTAAAAAATGCTTTAAAGATTTTCCAACAACGAGAATATATGCTCCTGTCGGGTCTAAGAAAGAATTGCTACCTTATCTTGTTAGAAGGTTGATTGAAAATGGAGCAAATAATTCATTTGTAAATAAATATTTAGATAAGAAAATTCCTATCACTGAAGTTGTAAAAAATCCCCTTCTCAATTGCAAAGATCAGTTAATAAATAAAACTTTCCTTAATAACGTAAAAAGACCAAAAGAAATTTTTAAAGGAAGAGAAAATTCTTTAGGTTTTGATTTTGGCGATCTTTATGAAATTAAAACACTGCAAAATGATGTTAAAAATATGAGAAAGCGTGATTATAAAGCTAGCTCAATTTTAGGTAATCATGAATTTATTGGGGAGTCTATCAAAAGACTTTCTCCTCATGAATTAAAAAATGAAATTGGCTCAGTTAAGTACTTAAAAACAAAAGAAATTAAGCATGTTTTTAAAGATTTTGATAATTCTGATTGGTCGAAAACTTCTTTGAAAAAAAGAATTGAGATTTTGTCAAAGGTTGGAGAGTTGCTTTCTAACAATAGGGCAATGCTTTTCCATCTTTTGATCAATGAGGCTGGAAAAACTTTGAAAGATTGCGACGCAGAATTAAGAGAGGCAATTGATTTTATTAATTACTACAATGCCCAGGCAAAAAAAATCTTCAAAAGAAAAAGAATGCCTGGTCCTTCAGGTGAAGAAAACTATCTTGAACACGCCCCTAAAGGGACATTCCTCTGTATAAGTCCATGGAATTTTCCCTTAGCAATATTTGTGGGGCAAATTACAGCAGCGCTAGTAACAGGAAATAATGTTATTGCAAAACCTGCTGAAGATACTTCTATCATTGGGTGTGAAGTTGTAAAAATCTTCCATGAATCTGGTGTGCCGAAATCAGCATTAAAACTAGTACTTGGTGACAAAAAAATTGGCAATGAATTAACTAAAAACAATCTTATTGCTGGTGTTGCTTTTACAGGGTCAAGTTTTGCTGCAAAGCAAATAAATAAGAATCTTGCTGACTCAAATGGTCCTATAAAAAGTCTTATTGCAGAAACAGGTGGTCAGAATGCAATGATCGTTGATTCATCTTCCCTCAAGGAGCAAGTTATAGATGATGTAATCAGATCAGCATTTTTGAGTGCTGGTCAAAGATGTAGTGCATTGAGAGTTTTGTATGTTCAAGATGAAATTGCTGACGAATATTGGGATTATCTTAATGAGGCATTGCAAGAATATACTATTGGAGATCCAAACCTACCGAAAGTTGATATTGGTCCAATTATTAACAAAAATTCGAAAAATAGATTGATGGCACATATATCTGCTTTGAAAAAATCAGCTAGAAGAACTATTGAGCATCATCATAAGCAAAACAAGGGTGATTTATTTATCACACCAATTGTTTTTGAAATAGATAGCATTAATCAGATAGATGAGGAGAATTTTGGACCAATCCTTCACTTTATACGATATAAAAATGAAAACTTGCAGCAAGTCATCGATGAGATTAATAATACTGGCTATGGACTTACAATGGGTGTTCACTCCAGAATTGTGAGTAAAGCTAGAAGAATTTTTGAGGCAGCAAATGTTGGAAATTTTTATTTTAATAGGGATATTGTCGGTGCTGTTGTTGGAGTACAGCCTTTTGGTGGTCAAGGTTTAAGTGGTACTGGTCCAAAGGCTGGAGGACCAGGTTACCTTTATAATTTTGTTACTGAAAAAACTTATACTGACAATGTAATGGCTACTGGTGGTAATATAGAATTATTAAATAAAAATGCAATGTAATGATTAATAAGATTTTTCTTGGTTTCACTGCAGTAACTTATGGATACTTGGGAGGATGGGCTCTTTTTGATCCAAGCAGTTACGTAACTGCAGTAGGTCTAACAATAAATACTGACTTGGGCTCCGCTGAAATTAGAGCTGTATATGGCGGTATAAATTTTTTGGTAGGTATCTCAGCTTTTGTTACTTTGATGAATTCTAGAAACGAAAAAACTTTCTTTACTATTTTATTATTTTTAATATCAGGAATACTTTTAGGAAGAATTATTTCACTGATCTATGGTGAATATACTTCTCCTTTTATAGGGTACTTCACAGCTTTTGAGATTGTATATTTTGTATTCTTGGTTAGTGCTTTAAGAAAATTGAGAAATAGGATTTTTTAATGGATGGTCTCATTCAGTTTTTTTCAGAATATAACTATGATGGGATAGTTTATGGTCTGATTGATAACGGCGTTCTTGGATTTTCAACTCTCCTTGGTATTGATATTGATAGATATTTTCGAGGGAGTGGAATACATGGAGCCATTTATGGAGCGCTTCTAGGAAACACTTTATCTGACTTTCTAGGTGCAATAGTTGATTTTCCTCTTCTTCTTACAATAAATATAACAGCCGGATGCTTAATAATAATTCCATTAGTTTGGTTATATTTGTCAATTTCAAAGAGACACTAACCTTTAATTGCTAAAAGAACTTCTTTAAGATTATTTAAATCAAACCCGGCGTTTTTGCACTTATCTAATATTATTTCGGCATCAAGATCTTTTGCATTTGCGAAAGCCCATTGGGTAATGCTTCTATTTCCAGTTCTGCAATAAGCCAAAGTCTTTTTTTCTTCCTGGATAATAGAATTAAGTTCAAAAACTTTTCCTGGATCTATTTCACCTGGTGAAATTGGAATAAAAAAGCATTTGATATCATTTTCATTGCATATTTTCTCTATTTCTGTATAGATAGGTTGGCCCTCTTCTTCTCCATTAGGCCTATTACAAACAATAGTCTGAAAGCCTTGTTCTTTAAGACTTTTTATATCACTTGGAAAAATTTGACCAGCTACAAAAAAATTTTCTTCTACTCGATGCAATTACTTATCTCCCTTAATTGCATTTTTAAAAGCTTGAAAAGATTCATCTTTTACTGGCCCATAACCTCTAACAGAACTTGAGCTATCAACTAGTGCCTCAAGATATTTTCCCCTCAGGCCTGATGGAGTTTTGGTAATTTTGTCTAACTCACTAAAAAATATTTTTCTGTGTGCACTATCTCTTCTTCTATCATGTGTAATTTTGAAAGGATCAAAAAAACTACCTCGTAAGAACTTAAAGCTTTTTAGAAGTTTAAACATTGGTATTGCGAAAGTGCCTGGAATTTTAATTTTTAGTGGTCGGCCAGTTCTTTTATCTTTAATAAATGACATAAAAGGTGGCGATAGATAAAAACTCAAATTTTTCCACTCACCAAATTGTTTGCTCACCATTTCTTTTGATGTTTCAAGATGCATTCTTGCAACTTCATACTCATCTTTAACTGCAATAACACGATAAATTTCTTTGATGGTTTTCTTTAATAGCTCCTCTGTTTCTAATTCATTTTTAATTAAGTCTTTCGTAAAATTAACTTTGCTATTGAAGAAATCTATTTCTTTTTTATCGTAAATAGCTAGTCTTTCAAGCCTGTCCTTAAGAACACTCTCGGTGGTTTGTTCTTTCTCTTTAAATGAATTTAAGAATTTAAAAATCTTATCTTTTGGATTGAATGCATAAAGTCTTCCGAGATTAAAACTATAGATATTTTTTTCTACACCAATACCATTTAACTTAATAGCATATTTAATACTTTCTTCTTTAAGTGGAACATGACCAAGCTGATAAGCTGCACCAAGCATCATAATATTTGCTGCAATCGCATCACCGCATAAATTTTCTGCAATCTTAATTGCTGGGACTGTGATATCAATGTCTTTAGTGGTTTTATCAATTACTTTTAAAACTTCATCATCCTTAAAATCTAAATCTCTATTGGTTACAAAATCGGCAACTGGAATAGTATCTGAATTAATAATCGAATATGTTTTTTTATCAGACAAGACTTCTTGAATTTCTGGCTTTGTTCCGACTACTGCATCACATGCTAAGAACAGGTTAGCTGAGGCAGGTGCAATTTTATGGCTAAATGTTTTTACATTCTTTTCATATATTTTTATGTGAGACCAAACTGCTCCCCCTTTCTGAGCTAGTCCTGTCATATCTAATATTGTTGATTCTTTACCCTCATAATGAGCAGCCATAGCTGTTATTGCCGATACTGTTAAAACACCAGTTCCTCCAATTCCAGTAAGAATAATATTGGAAACACCATCAGATACTTTATGTTTTGGATCTGGAAGTCCATCTATTTTATGTGATGTTGTTCTTGCTTGAAGTTGAGCGTCTACAGAGACAAAAGATGGACAGAAACCTTTAAGACATGTGTAATCTTTGTTACAAGTGGATTGATTAATTTTTCTTTTTCTTCCAAGTTTTGTTTCAAGTGGCTCAATTGATACACAGCTGGATTGAATTGAGCAATCTCCACAACCCTCACACACATCTGGGTTTATCATTATTCTTTGCAGAGGATCATGCATTTGGCCTCTTTTTCTTTTTCTTCTTTTTTCAGCTGCACATGTTTGATCAAATATTAAAACACTCACACCTTTATGTTTGCTTAGGTTAACCTGTTCACTAATAATGTGATCGCGATGGACACTCTTTACATATTTTGATGATAAATACTTATACTTTTTTGGATCTTGTGAAAGAACTGAAATCTTCCTTACACCTTCAGCTAAAACTTGCTTAATAATTCCATCCACATTCCAATTATCTCCAATTTCTTGGCCTCCTGTCATCGCAACAGCATCGTTATAGAGAATTTTATATGTGATATTAACTTCAGCATCAAGAGCAGCTCTAATTGCTAAAATACCCGAGTGTTTATAAGTTCCATCGCCAAGATTTGCATAAATATGTTTTTCTTTTGAAAAGGGTGATATTCCTATCCAAGGCGTTCCCTCGCCACCCATCTGAGTAAAAAATTCTGTTCCTTTCACAGTATTTACTGCCATGTAATGGCACCCTATTCCACCTAATGCTCGTTTTCCCTCAGGAACCATTAATGAAGTATTGTGAGGACAACCAGAGCAAAAGAATGGTTTTCGATTTAGTGGAGCATTTATATTTTCTTGTGACTTATTTCGTTTTTGGAACCAGTCAAGCTGATTAATAACAGCACTATCACTGTTAAATTTAGAAATTCTTTCAGCAATTACTTCAATTATTGTTTGCATTGGAAGGTCATTTTCTGCAGGCAGTAACCACTTTCCATTTTCATCTTGTTTTCCAATAACAGTCGGTCTTACGTTTTCTTTCCAATTGTATAGCTGCCATTTTACCTGGTGTTCAATTAATTCTCTTTTCTCTTCAACAACTAGAACAGTATCAAGACCTCTACAAAATTCTCTTATTCCCTGTGGCTCAAGAGGCCATGGCATTCCAACTTTATATAAAGCAATGCCCATACTTTTTGCTTTTTCTTCGTCTATTCCAAGCCATCTGAAGGCTTCAAGAACATCGTTATATGATTTGCCTGCAGAAATTATTCCAAGTTTTGCATTGTTGTTCTTCCAAATAACTTTATCAATTTGATTCGCCCTAACGAATTCTTGTGCAGCAAAACCTTTCGCCCTCTGCAGTCTAAAATCTTGCTCTCTGGGAGTATCTGAAAAGAGGATATTTCTTGGTAAGTCTTTGTATTCTCCTAAGAATGCTCCGCTAGGCACAATGATCTCTTCATTTTCTATCGAAGTATCATAAGTTCTACCAGAATCTGCAACGTCAGATACGATTTTTAAACCTACCCAACAGCCACTATATCTGCTCATTGCAAAACCTAATAAACCAAACCTTACGATTTCACTGACTCCACTTGGATATAAATAAGGCATGAAAGCACTCATAAAGTTGTGATCTGATTGATGAGGTAATGTTGAGGACTTAGCTGCATGATCATCACCAGCAACTGCTAGTACTCCACCAAATTTTGAGGATCCTGCTGCATTTGCATGTTTAAAAACATCCATAGAACGATCCATGCCTGGACCTTTTCCGTACCAGATTCCGAATACACCATCTTTAACACCTCTTCCATGAAATTCTCCCTGTTGTGAGCCCCAAACAGCGGTTGCACCTAATTCTTCATTTAGACCAGGCTGATGGACGATATCATTTTGATCTAGAAATTTTTTTGCACGATGTAGTTCTAAATCATAACCACCAAGAGGTGAGCCTTTATAACCAGAAATAAACCCACCAGTATCTAGATTTCTTTCAATATCTAGTTCTTTTTGAATAAGAGGTAGCCTAACAAGTCCCTGTATTCCTGTAAGAAATACAGTTCCATCTCTTTTTTTATATTTATCATCTAAAGATATACCCTTGCTCAATATAACTCCTTATTTTTAATTCCTTATTATAACAGTTTTAGAATTTTTCCATGTAAGGCCTTAGATCAATTTCATGTGTCCAAACAGACTTTTTTTGATGATGTAAATCAAGATAAACCTGAGCAATTTCATTTGGTTTTAAAATTCCATCTTTTTTCTTCAATTTATAAATGTCTGGAAAGTTTTCTTTAATCCAAGGATGGTCAATTGCTCCATCAATAACTGTATGAGCAACATGAATCCCTTTAGGACCAAGTTCTCTTGCCATTGATTGAGCAAGTGCTCTTAATCCAAATTTTGCTGATGCAAAAGCACTGAATCCAGAACTGCCTCTCATCGACGCTGTTGCTCCTGTAAAAATAATTGTTCCCTTTTTATTTTTTAACATATATTTAGCTGCTTCTTTCCCTGTTAGAAAACCTGCAAATGTAGCCATTTCCCAAACTTTTTTAAATACTCTAGAAGTTGTTTTGCTTATAGGAAAAAATACATTCGCACCAATGTTGAAAATTACACACTCAATCTTTCCCTGTTTGGCTGCAGTTTTGAAGAGTTCTTGAATTTCTACTTCATTTCTTGCGTCCATTGAATATGGTGTGCATTTAAAGCCTTTTTTATTTATGCCTTTTGCAAGATTTTGAAGATCTTTCTTATTTCTTTCTCTTCTAGAAGCAAAAACATGATATCCAGATTGTGAAAATTTTTGTGCTAGAGATGAGCCTAGTCCTGGACCAGCTCCGACAATTAAAACTATCTTATCTTTCATGAATTCTATTTGAATTATATCAATAAGGTTAGAATGAGAGAATGCAAATAAAATTCATTTTTGATATCGCAAGTCCAAATGCATATTTATCTCATAAAGTAATTCCTGATTTTGAGAAAAAATATGATGTCAAATTTGATTATTTTGTTTGTTTACTAGGAGGTATTTTTAAATTATCTAATAACAAACCTCCTATGATTGCTAATGCAGAAATACCTCTCAAATATAATTATTTTGGCCAAGAGATCATAAGATTTGCAAAATTCCATCAATTAACGAACTTTAAAATGAACCCTCATTTTCCAATTAATACTTTGAATATTCAAAGAGGGGCATTAGCAGCACAAGAGAGGGGAAATTTAGCTGAATATGTAGACTGTATAGCCAAAGGAATGTGGGAAGAAGAGAAAAATTTCAATAACATTGAAATTTTAAAGAATTATTTATTGCAGAATAAAATCAATGGTGAGGAAATTTTAGAACAAGCTGCAACTCCAGAAATTAAACAAAAACTTATAGACAATACATCTGAAGCATATGAAATGGGTGCTTTTGGAGTTCCAACTTTTTTTGTTGGCAAGGAAATGTTTTTTGGCAAGGAAGCATTTAGGGAAATGCCAGACTTTCTTTAATTAAAATCTTTATGTGAGAAGTAATTCACACCCTTTTTATTATTAAATGCCTCAGTTACCATATTTTTTGCAAGAGTCCTCGCTTCAACATTTTTAAAATCCTTTAGCTTTAATGGCAGTAATTGCCCAAAGATATTTGTTACTTTCTCAAAAATTTGCACATCTAGGCCAATTTTATTCTCTCTTTCCCCTAAAAGATGACTTGGTCTAAAAATATTAATTTTATTAAATGATAACTTTTTAATTTCTTCTTCCATCTTCCCTTTTATTTTTAGATAGTGATTAAGAGATTTTTTATCTGCCATTACCGAAGAAATTACAGATATATCTTTTATTCCTATATCAAGCGCCATCTTAGCTACTTTGATGACCAATCCAAAATCAACTTCTTCAAATTTAGGTTTAATTTTATCGCGCATGTAAATAAGATCTAAAAGCTCCAATGGGTACCCCAAGCATATAAAGAAATGATCTGCAGGTTTTAAACTGAAATCTTTATTGAAATCTATAAGCTCTTGTTTAACATTATTCGGAAATTTAAAAGGTCTTCTTGAAATTGCAATTACTTCATGCTCTTGGAGGAAATCACTAATGAGTGTTTTGCCAACAAGTCCAGTTGAACCAGCAACTAATATTTTCATATAAATTTAATTGAATTATTTGGAAGTTTTATTCTCTAAAGCACTTATTTTATCTTCTATTTTCTCAAGCTTATCTAAGATTTGATGAAAAAAGTTTCGTGCCTCTGTTGGGCACTTTTCAAAAAAATGCTCTGTTAACTTTTCTAAATCTTTATTATCCATTAGAAATTATTCTACTAGATTTAGATAGTTTGATAACCTTTCAGGATTAACAGCAAATGTCAGCTTTCCAACATTAGCTTTAACCTCATTTAAATTTACTGCTTCTCCTACCTGTATTACTCCAATCATCCCCAAGATTAGATGTGGTGTGCATTGATAAACATATACTCCCTCTTCATTTAAGGTAACGCTTATGTTTTCATTGATTTCACCTTTCCATGGACTTGCTCCAGTAGGAATAAGCCCTTCTACAGATTCTGAATTATGTGCTAAATCAACAGATTTAAAATTGATAGTATCTCCTTTATTTACTTTTAAAAATCCTGGTTCAAAGATCATTGATCCACCATCACCAAAATTTAGCATTTTCACTTCATGTTCTGCTGCACTTAGACTTGCTGCTAGTGTAATTATTAAGCCGATTAATACTTTCTTCATCCTATCTCCTCATCTGCATATTTATGATTAACTTCACTATGATGCTCTTCATCTGCCTTAACACATTTAACAAGATCTATTAATCGAGCATTGCTTTTCAAATTGTAGTATTCAATAGCTATTTGAGGTGCTTTTACATTTTCAATTTCACCATTTTCGATCATCTTCAAATACTCCGAGTAACTTTTGACTGCTTCATCTTCAAAAAAACCTATCATTCTATGGGCTGTTTTGGTGAAGAAAACATACATAAAGAAGTAAAATGCGCCGAACAAAAACTGTGAAAATAGCACTAAACTTCTCTCGAATATATTTGGTTTAGCAATTTCAATAAAGAACATTAAATGCATTCTTTCATTTTCTGCCTCTGCCAACATTTCTCTTATATGTTTGCCATAGCCCACTTTCATAGATCTTAAGCTTTTAAAGTGCATCCACATACCTGCGACCATGCCTGGAACACCCGCAATAGTTTCGAGCACTACTGCCCTGTGGCCATATCTTTTTGCAAAAAAAGTATCTGCTATGAATCTAAAGAAAATGGTCATTGAATAGGCAAACCTATCAGAAAGTGTATGTAGAGAATTATTTTCAAATATATTCATAATATAAATTCTATTTATAAGATATTATATGAATTATTTATACTTAAACAAGGTTTGGGTAAGCAGTTATTGAAGATGTGCCCAGAAAATGCAGGAGGAAATAATTCCTCCGACATTTTATGGATTCTTATTTGTCTCTGGAAAATTAACCAAAGGATTATCGTTTAGAATTGTTGCTTCTGTAGTCTCAACATGTGCTCCTGCTGCAGCTCTAATATCTGTAAATTCCTGATCTTCTTTGAATGATTTAAGACCTTCCATGCTCTGATAATGGATAATGGCAAACATACTTGTATCATCATCCTTCTCAGTTCCGGCAAAGATAATTGTTCCACCGTGTTTTTGAAGACGGTGGCCATTTTCAAGCGCCATTTCCATCCATTTCGCAAATGAATCACATTTTTGTGTAAGTTTTACGTACATATTTCCTCCTAAAGAAAGAGTAACAAATAATTTGTTAAATTAAATTAAGTTTCTAATAAAAATGGTAGGGATGGAGGGAGTCGAACCCCCACGCCTTACGGCACTGGAACCTAAATCCAGCGTGTCTGCCAGTTCCACCACATCCCCAGCTGAAACGTTATTTTATATGACAAAAGCTAGGATTAAACCTAAAACAGCAAAAATTAACCACATAATTGCTTCCTTTTGGCTTCCTTTTTTAAAAGCCATATATGAGAGAATCCAAAAAATAACAGGTGAAACAAGTAAAAATGCTTTACCGATTAATATTACAGCTGGAACTAAACAAACAATTAAGAAAACTTTGTAAAAAGTCTCATTTAGAATCTTATCCATCATTTAATTTCTGAACCTTGCAACAAATCCTAGAAAGCCTGCTTTATTTTCTCCTGTTGCTAAGTTGCTAGACAACAAAATATCTACAACAGGATTTAATTTTTGTGTTAAAAGTTTTTTAAACGTCAGCGATTCCATCTCAATATCTATATCATTTAGAGTTTCAACTATTTTATAGGTAAGCACTGAATTATGTAATCTTAGTTCCCAAATCTCATTTAGGTCATTAAATTTAATTTTCACAGTTTCACTTAGCTCCTCGGTGTCCTTTGGATCAAGACGTATAGCCATAATATCTAAAAACATTAAAATACTAAGTTCGCGAAGCATCTTATCTGTAATGCTTGATTCAGCAGTCACAAATCCTTTACTTGTCTCTATATCAGATATTGCCGCATATTCACTAAGATAGTAGCTTTTTGCATTAGGGTTATAAGCCTCTTCTCCCAAGATTCTAAGAGTTTCCGCTCTAAAATTTCTTACCTCTATATTTTCCTCAAAAAATAAATCAGTTAAAAAAAGCGTCCATTGATAATCTTTTTTCTCAAAAGAACCTTTAATTTCTTCAAGTAATTTTTCATCAGAAATTAGCCCTCTAAGCCTTGATGAAAATTCTTTTTTTTCCAAAGGATGTAAATTAGAAGGATTACCGTCAAACCATCCAAAATAGCCATTAAATAGATTTCTTGAACTCCACTCTACCGAGCCATATAGTTCAAATAAATAAGGGTTTTCTCTTAAGCTTTTTGGCAATTTAATTGATTGCGCAACATCTATTGGGTTGCCTCCAAGATTAAGTTTACGCATGGTCTGATCATGCACATACTTAATTGCATCTCTATAGTTTTTAAGAATTTCGAGAATATTTTCTTTACCTATTATGGGGACGCCGTGACTTGGCACTAAAACTTCTGGCTCAAGTGCAATCATTTTTTCTATGCTTTGATACCAAGATCTAAAACTTCTAAAAGACGTGCCTCTGATTGTATAAATATTTGGAAATGCTTTGTAGATATTATCTCCAGAAAACAATGTCTTCATTTCTTCAATCCAAACAAAAATTTGATCATCCGTTTCTCCAGGTGCATGAAAGAAATCTACTTTTAGACCACCTACTTCTTCAGAGTGTGTTTTATCAAATACTATATCTGGTTTCAGATAGCCTGATGTGTCAACTCCTGCCTCAAGCTTTATTCCAATTCCATCTGAAAAGTTTTTATCTTTCAAAATTAAACCAAACATCTTTTGTGATCTTTCGCCGATTAATGTTCTTTTAATACCCATAAAATTTTCAAACTCTGCCTCAAGATCTCTATGACCAATAACGCCATTGATTTGGAAATTTTCCTTGAAAGCTCCAGCTCCTAAAGTATGGTCAGCATGGAAGTGGGTATAAGCAATTTTAATTTCTTTGTTAGGATTTAAATTACCCATATCTTTTATCACTCTATTAGCTGTTTCTATTCCTCCCATAGTGTCGATTATCAGACTTTCACCATCACCAACAACTAGAATGCTGTTCGCCAATCCATAGCCCACAGCAACATGCAGATTAGGTAATGGAGAATAAATTTTTTCCTGAAAATCTTCACTGAGAAGTGAAAGATCTTCATTATTTTCACCTCTTGAAACAGATGAAATGTCTCTTTTTTCTTCTTCATTTGAACAAGACAACAGCACTAATAAGATTAGTAAAATCCTTAAATTTTGCATATGGGTATTTTAGTCTATATCTTTCTGTTTATCTCAAATTTAATTAGACTCAAGTCATGGATATGAATAAAAAAGAGGAACTGCTTGAAAGAGCAAATTTTATTCTGCAAGATGGTGTAAAAAATCGTGATTCACTTTTTCATACTCTTGTACTAAGTTCTTTGTGCGATGGAGAAATCGAATCCCGAGTCATGGTTTTAAGAGAATTCAACGAAAAAAAAAGAATCTTAAGATTCCATTCTGACTTCAGATCAAACAAGATTAAAGAGTTAGAAAAAGATAATAAAACAACTGTTATTGGTTATGATCCCAATCTTAAAGTACAAATAAGACTTATTGGAGAAACAAAAATAAATTATCAAAATGAAGATACACAGAAAAGTTGGGAATCCTCTCAAGCAATTTCAAAAAAATGTTATTCCGTGAAAGAAGGCTCAAGTGCAAAAATTGAAAATCCAAAAGATGTAGATTTTGATATCAAATCAATAAATGTTGAAGATGGGTATGAGAATTTTTGTACATTAAATTTCAACTACAATATTCTTGAATTCCTTTACTTACAGAGAAGTGGACATAGGAGATGTAGGTTTTCTTGGAATGCTATGGATGAAGTTAAGAGTGTCTGGCTTGTACCCTAACTGTTGAGCAGTTCAAGCATAAAGCTATCTATATATTTGCTCACTTCTTCTTCAGAAAGTCTTAATTCATTTCTTACGTTTTTTATCGGCCTTATACCAGTCCAAAGAGTTTTTCCAGTTTCGACAGAATAAGCTGTGACTCTTAGGAATGATCTATCAAGATCGTTGTAGAAATCATTATAGAAGGGATCATAATATGGATAGTAAGCTCCTCTTCTTGCGTAAAACCTTGAGCTTCTAAAAGTATCTTCATCAATAGAAAGAGAGATTTTAAAAGCAATTTCAGCTTCTTTGCTCAAAGACAATCCTAAAGCTTGCAACTCATCTGATAGCTCTACTTCTAAAAGCTCAGATGTAAATGGACTTACTCTTACATCATCTGATTGAGCAAAAGCTGATACTTGGAATGTGCTGTAATCTTGTATGTCAAAATCACTTAACCTTTCAGTGCTTACAGGGTTTGAACTACATCCACCTAGTGTGGCTAAAAATATAATTGTTAAAATTTTTCTCAACATACTTTATTTATGACTCATAATATATATATTAGTTCCCTGAAAGAAATTCAAGATGAGTGGTTTTAAACTTTTAGATAAAAAACAAAATAAATCTCTAGGATTTGAGGCAGAAAGATATTTGCTTGATGATTACGGCTCTGAACACATTCACCTTAAAAATGATTCAAAAGAACTGGTTTTCATGGTTATGTTTCGTACAATCCCTGAAAATTCAACAGGTGTAGCTCATATCCTTGAGCACACAACACTATGTGGTTCTAAAAAATTTAAGGTACGAGATCCCTTTTTCATGATGCTCAGAAGGTCAATGAGCACTTTTATGAACGCATTTACATCCAGTGACTGGACTGCATATCCTTTTGCTACTCAAAATAAAAAAGATTTTTACAATCTTCTGGATGTTTACCTTGATGCAGCTTATTTCCCTGTTCTTGAAGAAGAAGATTTCAAACAGGAAGGACATAGACTTGAATTTTCAAAGCTAGATAAAAGTAGCTCTGACCTGGAATATAAAGGGGTTGTGTTCAATGAAATGAAGGGCTCAATGAGCAATATTTCAAGTGTGACATGGCAGGCTTTAACAAAAAATTTGTTTCCAGATCTGACTTACAGACACAATAGTGGTGGAGAGCCAAAAGAGATAATTGAATTAACTCATGACTATCTCAAGAATTTTCATAGTAAGTTTTATCATCCGTCTAATGCTACTTATTTCACATGGGGAGACATTGATGCAAAAGAAATTCAAAAATTTATAACAGATAAATTAAAAAATAAATTTGAAAATATCTCACAAGATAAAATCGAAATAGTAGAGCCTCAAAAGTCGTTTGTAAAAAGTGTAAATGCTGAAGAAGCCTTCAATCCAGTATCAAAAGAGCAAAGTAGCCATCAAAATTATTGTGCATGGGTCTTGGGTGAAAGTTCCAATATAGACGAACTGCTAGAATCTCATCTTGTTGCACTTCTTTTACTTGGAAATTCTGCAACGCCCCTTTACAAAGCATTAGAGTCGAATGATATAGGGAAATCACCTGCTCAGATTCTAGGCTTAGAAGATAGCATGAGACATTTAATGTTCATATGCGGTATTGAAGGAAGTGAAGAAAACTCCCAATCAAAATTTAATGCACTGATTGATAAAACTTTTGCAGATATAGTCAAGAATGGCTTCAAGGATGAGCAAATTGATGCGGCCCTTTACCAATTAGAGCTAAACAGAAGAGAAATTTCTGCAGGATCATTGCCTTATGGATTACAAATTCTTCTTTCGCTTGCACCTGGTTCTCTGTACAAATCAGATCCACTTATCCTTTCAAATGTTGATGAAGCTCTAAAAAGACTCAAAGAGAATGCTAAGAAGAAGAATTACTTACAAAACATCGTCAAAAGAAACTTCGTAGATAATCAGCATCGTGTGAATCTTGAAATGGTTCCCGATCTTGAGCTCATAAATAAGAAAGAATCTGAACTAAGAAAAATTCTTGATAACTTGAAAGCATCAATGAGCAGCAAGGAAAAACTAGACCTTGTAAATGAATCAAAAATCCTTGCAGATAGACAAAACGCAAAACCAAATAAAGATGTATTGCCAAAACTTGAACTATCAGATGTACCAAAAAATTTAACTTATCCTAAATCAAAGAAACTGGTTACTTTTGGATACTCTCCTACATTCTATGAACAACCAACTAACGGACTTACATACCAATCAATTACTAGAGATGTGAATATTGAGGGACTTGATCAAGTTGGTGATTTAATGATCTTATCCTCACTTCTAGGAAGAATTGACACAAAAAATAAGGACTACTTAAAACTTCAGGAAGCAACTTCAAAAATATCAGGCGGAATAAATGCGTCTTCGCATTTTTATCTTGATAAGAACGAGGAGATAAAAGGCAAACTTTCTCTTTCTTCTAAATCATTACCAGAGAACTCGCTTGAAGTAACAAAATTGATGTTTGAGATTCTTAATGAAACAAAATTTGATAACGATAAGAGAATTAAAGAATTAGTTTTTCAAAATTTTATGGGCCTTCAGCAAACAATTGTTGAAAATGGACATAGATTTGCGATGTTAGCAGCATCCTCAAGTCACAATAAATTATCTCTCATGCAAGAATTAAGCTCAGGGCTTAGTTCTCTTTATAAATTTGCACCTTTTGTTTCAAATAATGAGGAAATGCTTAAAGCTGAACTTGAAAAACAAGTTAAGTTTTTCGACGCAAACAAGAACTCTGCAAATGAATTGATGTTTGTATCAAATGTTCTACTAACTAAAGATGAAGTAAAAGATATCAGATCATTAGATTTCAAAATGGAGGGAGATTCAAAAGTGGAACTTCCATTTAAACAAGAATTTCACAAAATTGCGATGCCTATTAATACACAAGTAAATTTCTCAGCGTTATCGATGGATGCACCGATTTATGATCCAAAGGAATCTGCAAAGTATCTTCTTTTATCCAGCCTTTTAAGAAATGAGTATCTTCATAAAAGAGTAAGAGAACAAGGAGGAGCATATGGTGGTGGAGCAGCATATGATCCTTTCTCTGGAACATTTAAAATGTTTTCATACAGAGATCCTCGCTTCATAGACACAATTCAAGATTTTGAAGATTCATTAGAATGGGCTTTAAAAGGTGATTTCAGTGAAGAAATTCTTTTAGAGGCAAAGCTTTCAGTCTTATCAGATATCGATAAACCTTCCTCTCCAGCAGGTGAAGCTTTTAAGGATTACAGATTAAATCTTGAAGGGAAGTCCCAAAAGGATAGATCTGCATATAGAAATAATATTTTAGAAATCAAAACAGATGAAATTGTAGAGGCTGCAAAAAATCTAAAGGACAGAAAAAAATCAATTTTCTCTATCATTAACCCTAATTTTGAAAAAACTGCTCAAGATAACGGTTTTCAAATTAGAAAAATCTAGTCAAATATATTCCAGTTTCTTTTTTTGATAACAATCTCACAGTTTTTAAGTTGTCTCTCATATTTCGCTGCATTTAGTTTTACTTTTTTTGCTACTGAAAGGAGCCAATCTTTTTCTTTAAATGTCCCTCTTTTATAACCACCATAACCCTCATGGTAGGCTAAATATAATTTTTCTACCTCATAGTTTTGTATTTCTGATGATCTTGCTTTTGAAAGGTACCAGCCAATAAAATCAACTGAATTCTTAAAACTTGCTCTCCTTGCCCAATTGTTTCCAGTTTCGTTTTGATATTCTTCCCAAGTAGATTTTACTGCTTGAGAGTAGCCTCGTGCTGAGGAAGGTCTTTTTCCAGGAAAAACCCAAAGAATTTTTTCCCTGTCAGGTGCAGCCCTAGAATTGAATGAGGACTCCTGCCTTATAATTGCCATTACAGTGCTTGGTTTTGCTCCCCATTTTTTCTCAGTATCTAAAAGCGGCTTTTTCCATGATGGATTATCATCAAGCATCTTACAAATATCATCCTGATTTAATGGAATTTCATTTGAACAATTAGTTAGAAGAATTAACAGAATACTTGATAATATTACTCTTATCATATTTTTAAAAACTCTTTTAAGTTTTCCTCTTTAACTAATTCTATGCCAAATTCTTCTGCCTTTCTCAATTTAGAACCAGGATTTTCACCACAAATCAAATAATTTGTTTTTGAACTTACGCTGCTTGATGGAATGCCACCTTTATCTTTAATTATATCTTTTAGCTCTTCTCTGCTATATTCCTCAAAAGTGCCTGTAATAACAATCTTTTTGTTATCTAAATGGCTATCTTCAGTAACTATAAAATCTTTAATGCTTAATTCATTTACTAGATCATCAATGCCAATCGGATCAGTAGAAAGGAAATTTATAATCTTTTGAGCAACGATATCTCCAATATTATCCATTTGTAACAATTCATCTAGATTTGTATTTTTAAAATTAGAAAAAGTTTTAAAGTATCTTGCTAAACTAGATGCGGTTGTCTCACCAACCTCTGGTATGCCAAGCGAATATATAAACATTGCAAGACTTGGCTCTCTTGAGCTCTCAATGCTCTGAAAAAGATTCTCAATTGATTTCTCACCGAAGCCTTCTAATGATTTAAGCTCACTTTCATATTTTTTTAATCTGAATAAATCTGCAGCTGATTTCATGTATCCCAAATTGATTAAAGTTTTATTTATTTTGTATCCAAGACCCTCAATATTCATTGCCTTTCTCGAAACAAAATGTTCAAAAAAACCAAAAAGTTGTTTTTTGCATTTCATTCCAGCACCACATTTCAAGAAAGGACCATCAAGAAAAAGTTCTGATTCACATGATGGACATTTGTCTGGAATTTTTACTGGGGTTTCATCACCTGAGCGTAACTCTTTATTAACCTTAACAAGCTGTGGGATAACATCTCCTGCTCTCCTGACAAGAACACTATCATTATCCATTATTTCAAGACGTTTTAGTTCATCCATATTATGCAAAGAAATATTTGAAATATTTGCTCCTGCAATTAATACTGGTTCAATTGTTGCAAACGGTGTAATTACTCCTGTTCTGCCGACAGAAAAAAGAACTTTCTTTACTTTGGAAACCTTTTCTGTCGCTGGAAATTTCCAGGCTACAGCCCATCTTGGAGCCTTAGAAACAAAGCCAAGTTTTTCTTGTTTAGAAAAATCATCTACTTTTACTACTGCCCCATCAATTTCGTAATCTAAATCTTCACGAGAAGATAAAATTTTATCAACATAATCTTTTACCCCACCTTTATTAGAAAAATTTGTAAATTCATTGGTTGAAAAATTATTTTCTTTAAGAAAATTTAAAAAATCTCTCTGATTTCGCTTTGTAAAATCACTGCTATGTCCACCCAAACCATAAAAAAATACATCTAGTGGTCTACTTGCAACAACCTCTATATCAAGATTTCTAAGAGTTCCAGCCGCGGCATTTCTTGGACTCAAGAACTTCTTTCCATTTTTACTCTCAATTTCTTCATTTATATTTTTAAAGTGTTTTAGTCTAAAAAATACCTCTCCCCTTATTTCAATTACTTCTGGATAATCTTCTAGTGTAAGTGGTATATGTTTGATGGTTTTTACATTTTCAGTAATCACTTCACCTGTAATGCCATCACCTCTCGTCACAGCCTTGGATAATCTTCCTTTTTCGTAGGTAAGCGATACTCCAATACCATCAAATTTAGGCTCAATTGAATAAATTATTTCTTGGTTTCCAACCCTTTTTAGTACCCTTTCTTCAAATTTTTCAAACTCCTCTTCATTAAAGACATTATTTAAAGAAAGCATTGGCTTGATGTGATCGTGTTTTTCAAAATTTCTAACAGGCTTTGCGCCGACTTTATCGGTTGGTGATAATTTTTCTTTCTTGTTTTGTTTTGCCTCTAAATCTTTAAATCTTTGATATAAAGCGTCGTATTCTGCATCAGATATTTCTGGATTATCGTCTTGATGATAGAGCTTATTATGGCGTTCAAGTTCGGCTTTTAACTTATTTATTTCTTCTTCAGGTGCCATATCCCATATCTGTTTGTGAAACTTCTTCTCTTAGATATTCCAAAGTTTGAGCATCTACTTTATTTAAATTCTCATCAAAAAGTCCCATATCAAAGTTGCTTTTGATTGAATTTGCTAAATCAATCATTTCATTGAAAACAGTCAATCCTTCAGTTTTCTTTTTAATACTATTAGGCATTTCAAGAGTTAGGTTTATTGCTTCTACTTCTTGATTTTCTAAAAATGTACCGGGAGTTTTAAGATTAAGGACATAAAACTTGTTGTCACCTTCATCATGTTTTGAAGTAAAAAAGTACCCATCTTCTGTTGGGTGTTTTTTTTCGTAAAGGCCTGCACTATTTAACTTCGCTTTCAAGATTTCATACATCGGAGTAGTATTGATTCTTGCCTTCAGAATCAACGAGATTGTTTTGGCACTGAAATCTATTTGTACTTGTTCAGGAGGTCCTCCGCTAGAATTCTTATTTATCGGAGTTACGCTCCCTTCATCATTTTTTTTATTTTTATTTAAGTCTTTTGAAAATTTCAAACCATTCTTATTTTTGAAGATTGAATAGGCCTTTATGGCAATTAGTGCAAGAATTATTAATCCAAAAATTATGTAAATTGAATATTGAATATAAGGATTATCAATCAAGATTGTGCAAGCTCCATTGCCTGTTCTACGTCCACAGAAACAACTTTTGAAACTCCTAAATCTCTCATAGTCACTCCAAGGAGATGAGAGCTTTTTTCCATTGATATTTTATTATGTGTTACAAAAATAAATTGAACCTTAGAAGACATTTCAGACACTAAATTAATAAACCTTACAGTGTTTTCATCATCTAATGGGGCATCGACCTCATCAAGCAAACAAAATGGAGCAGGATTTATAGAAAACAATGAAAAAACTAAAGCAAGAGCTGTTAATGCCTTTTCACCACCTGATAACTGAGATAGTTTTGTGTTCTTTTTTCCAGGTAATCTAGCCATTAAGATTAGTCCAGAGTCTTCGGAACTATCAACAGGATTTAATTTACAAAATCCACCATCAAAAAGTTTTGGAAAAATTTCCTCTAAAAACTTATTAGTTGAATTTAAGCAATCATTGAAAGACTTATTAGATTCTCTATCTATCTTTTTAATTGCCTCGTCTAGTTTTGATAATGATTCAACTAATTCCTCAATCTGACTTGTTAAAACCTCTTTTCTTTGCTTTTCCGCTTCTAGTGTTTCAGGAGCTGCAAAATTGATAGGCCCTAGATTCATAATTTTCTGTTGCAGCTTTTCTAATTCAACACTTATGTCTTCTTCTTCTCCTTGAATATCTTTCACATCCTTAAAGGTATTAAGTTTCTCAGTTTTTTCCTTGATTTCGTTTTCTAAACTTCTTTTATTAACCTCTTCTTCGTTTCTTTTTTGTGATATTGCTTCTTTCTGTGTTTCAAGTCTTGTGATTTCTGCCTCAAATTTTCTGACTTCTTCGTTTAAGTTATCTTGATTTGTTCTAAGAGTAGTAATTTTTCCTTCTTGCTCTTTTCTATTTTCCACAAGATCAGATAGTCCAGATTTTTCATTTTTAAGGTCTTTTTTTATGTCTTCAATTTCTTTGATGATTGCTTTGTTTCTATTAACAAATTGCTCTTTAAGGGAGTTTATAGTTTCTGAATTATCAGAGCCCTTCCCTTTTCCAAAATCAAAACCTTTTTTCCAAAATTTAATTAATGACTGTTTCAAAATTTCGAATACGCTTTCATCAATCTTTCCTTGAAACTTTTTGATTTCATTAGAAACTTCACTTTCTATTACTTCTTCAACATCAGATTCAGCAGATGATGTTTCGACAGCTCCACCATCATCACTCAAATCAGCTAAATTCTTTTTATTTTTTTCTTGTTCAAGCTCTAATTCAGAAATTCTTATATTCGAAGATTTTTCTTTCTCCTCTATCAATGAAATCTTTGCACCAAGTTCAAAAAATACTCTCTGCTGATCCTCTAAATCTTTTAGACCCTCCATTAGCTTTGTTTTACTCACATCTCTTTTTGAAGTAAAAGCTAATCTTTCCCCATCAAGTTTTTCTATTCCATCTTCAGTACTTTTATTTTCTTTCTCAGCAGATTTAAGCTGATCTGTTAATGTATTGATTTCAGAGTTAATTAAAAATTTTGAAAGTTCTTTCTCTTTCTCTCTAAGTTTTTTGTATTTAGTAGTTAAATTTGCTTCTGCATTAAGTCTCCTTATAGACCTTTTTACTTCATCCTCAAGATCTTTGAGCCTATCAATATTTTCTGAAGTTCTTTTAATTCTTGATTCAGTTTCTCTTTTTCTCTCTTTGTATTTTGTTATTCCAGCGGCTTCTTCTACATAACTTCTTAGCTCCTCTGGCTTTGCACTAACTAGACTAGATATTATTCCTTGCTCAATAATGGCATAACTATTAGCACCTAACCCTGTCCCAAGGAATAAATCTTGAACATCTCTTCTTCTTGCTGAAGCATTATTTATAAAATAAGTTGATTGTCCATCTCTTCCCATTTCTCTTTTAACACTTACTTCATCAAATTTGAGATATTCTCCGCCCAAAAAATTTTCAGAATTATCAAAAAAGAGTTCAACAGAGCAATGGCTTACCGGCTTTCTATTATCTGAGCCATTAAAAATGACGTCTTGAAGACTTTCACTACGAAGACTTTTCGCTGACAGCTCTCCTTTAACCCATTTGATTGCATCAATTATGTTTGACTTTCCACAACCATTTGGACCAACAATGCCACACATTATTCCAGGGAAGTCTACTTGAATCGGATCAACGAAACTTTTAAATCCAGAGAGTTTTAAGCTTTTAAGTCTCATTTCGTTTTTTTATAGTATAGATGGTTACAAGGCCAATAGACAGAATTAAAACAATTAATGGAAGATAAATGAGCAAATTATTTTTACCAATTTCTTCATTCAAAATAATATAATTTCCGTACCTTTCTCTCATCAGATCATAGATTTCTTTATCTGACTTCCCATTACTAATCAAATATGAAATTTCTTTTTTAAGATCTTTGGAAATTGGAGCATTTGAACTATTTATATTTCCATAATCACATTTAGGACATCTTATGTTTTCCGAAATTTTATCAAGACGTAAAATTTCTTCTTCTGTTAAATTGGAATAAAGTTTTTCAGCAAAAATAAGACTTGAACTAAGAAGAATTAAACTAAAAAAAACTTTCAAAGTCCCTCTCCCAAATTTTTCTATTCAGTTCTCCAACCCTATGACTTACAATTTTCCCATCGATTACTAAAAATGTTTCTGGTGCGCCAATTACGCCTAGTTTTAGCGAGTAATCACCACCTAAGTCAAAGATTGAATTATCGTAAGGATCTCCATTATCTTCCAAATATGAAATTGCATCACTGAGTTGGTCTTTGTAGTTAATACCAACAATTTTTAGCTTGTTTTCTTCTGAGATTTTTTTTAAAAAAGGATGTTCTACTTTGCATGTAATACACCAACTAGCCCACACATTTAATAAAACTTTCCCTTTAAGCAACTCTTCTTGATCAAAAATTTCTTGATTTAAGTCGACTAGATTTTCAAATTCAGGCAAGTCCTTTCCAGTTTGATTATTAATCCTTGAGATTTCTGGTTTGGACAATGAATAAGAAAATAAATAAATCATGCCAATGATTAAAAAACTTACAAAAACAATAAAAATTCTATTCATTTGATCTTTTAATAATTCCATAAAGCATGGATAACATCAACAGGACTGAGGATAGCCAAATTGTCATAATTCCATACTTTATAGAAAAGGATAGTGTCCAGGAGCCATCAGAATATCTATCGCCTAAGACTATTAAATAATCCTTTAAAAAGCTTGGACTTATACCTGTTTCCGAAGTTATTTGTCCGCCTATCCTGTAAATTCTTCTTTCACTTTGTATCAAAGATTCATTTCCTTGATAATCAACCAAAAAATTAGCTTTAATTGAGTCAAAATTATCCTGATTCTCTAGCTCAATAGATTCAAATGAAACTGTTCTATCAAAAACTTGTATCCTCT